>SXWA01000241.1 GCA_005791575.1 Planctomycetaceae bacterium | reverse complement strand
TCCTCGACGGGCCACAGGGTGGACACTGCGGATCGTTGTGACACTATACAGTTGTCAGTCCGTGGCCCGCGACCTGCCGGTGCCGACCGTCCCTTCCTTTCTGCCATGACAGACTCCCCCCGCCGGGTCACCGTGCTCGATCTCGCCGCAGCCAAGCGGCGGAAGGCGCCGATCACGATGGTCACCGCCTACGACTGGCCGACCGGAAGGCTCGTCGACGAGGCCGGTGTCGACTGTGTCCTCGTCGGCGACAGCGTGGCGATGGTCGTTGCCGGGCGCTCATCGACGATTCCCGCGACGCTCGAGCAGATGATCTACCACGGCGAGATCGTCGGTCGGGCCGCCTCGCGGGCGCTGGTGGTGGTCGACCTTCCGTTTCCCCTGCAGCACCTCGGGCCGCGGCGGGCGGTGGCGGCCTGTGCACGGCTGATGAAGGAGACCGGTTGCCAGGCGGTGAAACTCGAGGGCACGGCGGGGCAGGCCGACGTCATCGCGGCGATCGCCGCGGCGGGGATCCCGGTGATGGGGCATGTCGGGCTCCGGCCCCAGGCCGTCCACCAACTCGGTGGCTACCGCATGCAGCGTGATGCCGAGCCGCTCCTCGCCGATGCGCGTGCTGCCGCAGACGCCGGGGCCTTCGCGGTGCTCCTCGAGTGCATTCCGGCGCCGTTGGCCGGCCAGATCACCGCCGACCTCGACGTGCCCACGATCGGCATCGGCGCCGGCCCCGACTGCGACGGGCAGGTGCTCGTGTTCCACGATCTGGTCGGCCTGTCGCTCGATCGGGTGCCGCGCTTCGTCCGCGGCTACGCCGACGCGAAGTCGGCGATTGCCGCCGGCCTCGCGGGCTGGCGCGACGATGTCCGGGCCCGGCGGTTTCCCGGGCCGGCCGAGACGCTCGCCTGACAGCCCGTGGCCAAAGTCCATGGCGATCTCTCCGTGTCGGTGGAGCCGTTCCGCCACGATCTGGCGATCTTCACCGAATCGGATGAAGACGGTCCCGGCAGCGCTGCCACCAGCCCGCCAGTGCAATCAGGACGCTGACCGGTTGACCGGGTCTGACTGCACGCATCAGGGGAGCACGACCTCGTCGGAGATCACCACCGGCCGGCCGGCTGAAACCGCCGCCGGAGTGGGACTGACCGCCGACGGCAGGGGCGTCGGGGCACCACCGGGACCGGGGGGCAGATCAGGCACGATCCGACCGCCGGCGGGAATGCCCCCCTCGATCATGCCGCCGTGGCTCACCACGCCACCCTGGCATTGATCGCAGCCGTCGGCGGCCGGGGCGCTGCAGGGGGCTCCCTGGCCGCAGGGCCGCATCGGCTGCGCGGCGGCACCGGGCGGCACGAAGCCCGGCGGCAGGTGGCCGAAGCACCGTTCGTACTTCCAGACCTCGAGGGCGATGTAGCGCTCGTTGAGCGTCTTGCAGCCGCTCAGGCAGGCGATCGAACCCACCACCAACACGGCGAGAACCCGCCGCACCACGTCCGTCATCCGCATCGCATCCTCCGCGCGCTTGGAGCCAGGCCCCGATCCACGGGGCCGGTGTCCGCTGGGCGGACTGGCCGACCTCGGGGGCATCGCGGGAACGACGCCAGACAAACCTACCCCTTGAATCGCGCGCGGCAAGAAACCGCTGCCAGAGACGGCCTGCTTGGGATGCCCTGCCGGGGCTGGAACGGGGGCGCCGCAGCGTGGGTTCCCGTGGCCCGGGCGCGTGCACGGCTCATGATCGGATCGGATCGGCCCGGACCTGATCGGCAGCCGAACCGGGCACAGGCCGCGACAAACCCCGCGGCCGACGCTCAACCCTTGCGGTGACGGATCCGGGCCCGCATTCGCCGCTTCTTCTGCCCCAGTTTGCGGCGGCCCTTACCCGTCTTCTTCACACCCATGCCAAATCTCCCCCGTACACAGTGCGGCGAAAGCTACGGCCAGAGTTGTAGAATGATCGATCAGGGCCATGCAAGCCTCCGTGGCCTGTTCCTCCCGCAAAACCACCTGCGCCAACCCGACCCGTTCGCGGGATGGGGCGCCTCCGAATCCGCATGATCGTCCTTTTCCCCTCCTATGCGCGGCCGGCGGCGGGCGGCCGAAAATGGCGGGTCACCGTGGCGGGGATGGCGGTTCGGCCCCTGCCTCCCACAAGCCGGCGGCGGGCGATGGCCGTGGCGGTGCTCAAGCGGGTGCTGGCCCTCGACGAACCGCAGTGCCAATCGGCGGTGTTCCAGCGGCGCAGTGCCGCCTTCCTCTTTCAGCGGCTGGTCGGTCGCCGCGTCCGGTGCACGGTGGGGGGCATCGACTTCGACGGTGGCCAGACCGATCGGACCGGTCATTTCACCGCCACGGTGGAGATCGACGCCAGCCGGTTCGCCGTCTCCGCGGGTGACGCCGGCCAGCCTGCCGGGTGCCCCTGGGTCGCAAGCACCGCCTGGCTCGACGACGACGACGACACCGATCCGACCGATGACGGGATTGCGACAGGCGTGGTGCAGCTGGTGAGCGAGCGTGGTCTATCGGTGATTTCCGACATCGACGACACGGTCAAGGTCACCAACGTGGCCAACCGCCGTGAGCTCCTCGCCAACACGTTCGTGCGCGAGTTTTTCGCCGTGCCCGGCATGGATGCGGTCTTCCGACGGTGGCGGGAGGAGGCAACCGCCTTCCATTACGTCTCGGCGAGCCCGTGGCAACTGTGCGACTGCCTGACCGGTTTTCTCCGCGCCGAGGGGCTGCCCGCCGGCTCGCTCCACCTCAAGCTCTTCCGCCTCAAGGATTCGACTCCGCTGGGCAGGTTCCCATCGCGGAAACGCTCGAAGCGGCGTGCCATCGAGCAGATCATGGCCGATTTCCCGGGGAGGCGATTCCTGCTCGTCGGGGACTCCGGGGAACGTGATCCCGAAGTCTACGCCACGATCGCGCGGCGGCAGCCCGATCGCGTCGCCGGGGTCGTGATCCGTCGCGTCGCCGGACCCCATCGGGCGAGCCCGAAGCGCTTCGCCCGGATCGAGCGGCGTCTGCCTCCCGGCATGCTCCGGCTGTTCACCGAAGCCGATGAGCTCGTCCGGGCGGAGCCGGCGGCAGGGGGGGAACCGGCCCCGGCCGCTCATTGATCTGGGCTGGGCACGGCCCAGCAGGCGCGGCTCACAGCGGGCTTTCGAAGGCGTCGGGGAAGTGCTCGACGCGGGGCTTGCCACCGGCCGGATCGAACAGCACCGTAACCACGTCGATGCGGACCTGGCAGTCCTCGAGGTGGTGGCGACGGATGTAGGCGGTGGCCAGTTCGGCGATCCGCCGCTGCTTGCGGGCATCGACCGACTCGGCCGGGTGACCGTGGAGCAGGTCGCTCCGTGCCCGGACTTCGACGAACACCACGGTGCGGCCGTCGACGGCGACGATGTCGATGTCGCCGCGGAGGACCCGCTCCCGGCGGCCGATGATCCGGTAGCCGAGGCCGGCCAGATACCGGGCCGCCTCGTCCTCACCAGACCGGCCCAGCGCGTCCCTGCCGTCCGTCATGCTTCCCTTCCGAGCCGGCCGACCCGGCGCCCGTTATTTCCGTGGCGCCGCGGCAGCCTGATCGTCGCGCTTCTCACGGAGGCGCACTGCCTTGCCGACGCGATCCCGGAGGTAATACAGCTTCGCCCGCCGTGACACGCCCGACCGCTTCACATCCACCTTGGCGATCTTGGGGGAATGGAGGGGAAACTTCCTCTCCACCCCCTCTCCGGCCACGATCCGCCGCACGGTGAACGTCTCGCGACTGCCGGAACCGGCGCGGGCGATGACGACACCGTTGAAGATCTGTACCCGCTCCTTCTCACCCTCGAGGATGCGCGTGTGGACATCGACCGTGTCGCCGATGGCGAACTGCGGGACGTCGGACTTGAGGCTCGAGGCCTCGACCTTGGCGAGAATCTGCTGGCTCACGGGAGGGTTCCTGGCGGGAGGGTGACGAGAGGGTGAAAAAGGATGGATGGTGGATCCGGCACTGCCGCCGGGTGGGGCTGATTCGTGTCGTGAAGATCGTTCGTGTCGTAGGGGACGGTGCGTCGCCGGTCCGGGGATCCGGGGGCCCGTCGGGGAACGGGCTCGGATCAGTGTGTGCGGGCGGGGACGGGCGGGGCGTGTGCCTCGCGGCGGCGTGTCGCTTCGAGCGATTGCGCCCGGCGCCACGAGGCGATCCGGGCATGATCACCGCAGAGAAGGATGTCGGGCACGGGCACGCCGCGGAACTCCCGCGGCCGTGTGTATTGCGGCCCCTCCACGAGCCGGTCGGCTCCGGAGAACGAATCCTGCCGGGCGCTCTCGGCATCACCGATCACCCCGGGGACGAGCCTCGAAACGGCGTCGACAATCACCATCGCCGCCACTTCGCCCCCCGAAAGCACGTAATCCCCGACGGAGATTTCCTCCGCCCCCAGGGCCGGAGCGATGCGGGCGTCGAAGCCTTCGTAGCGGCCGCAGACGAGGATGACCCTGTCGCGGGCCGCCAGCGATTCCACCAACGGTTGGTCGAGCCGCCGTCCGCTGGGAGAGAGCAGGATGACATGGCCCGGATTCGGCTGCTGCTGCTGGACAGCCTCGACACAACCGACGACCGGCCCGGGCATGAGGAGCATCCCGGGACCACCACCGAACGGACGGTCATCGACCTGCCTATGGACCCCTTCGGCATGATCGCGGATGTCGGTCACCGAGATGTCGATCAGGCCGTTGGTCCGCGCGGCACCGAGTAGGCTGCCGGAGAGGAAGCCCGTGAACAGGTCGGGAAACAGGGTCAGGATGTCGAAGCGCATGGCGCGCGGTCCCACACGACTCCCCTCCGGGCCGCTCCCGGAACGGGCCGTCAGCCTCCGGAAGCCTCGCCGGAGGCGGGTTCGCTGGCCGTTTCGCTGGCTCCCGGCGCGGGTGTCGCAGCGGCCGGTTTCGCGTTTGGCACGAAGACCGGTTCGCCGACTTCCGGCAGCACCTTGGGCAGGGAGAGCCGCGCCCGTGCCAGTTCCATCTCCTTCAGCCGTGTGCCCTTGGGGCCGTATTTCTTGAGGAGCACCCGGACCGCATCGCTGGGCTGGGCACCCACCGAGAGCCAGTACTCGACGCGCGGACCGTTGATCAGGCAGCGGGCATCGGTTTCGGGGACGCTGGGATCGTAGGTGCCCAGTTCCTCGATCACCCGCCCGTCACGGGGGCTGCGCCGGTCGGTCGCGCAGATCCGGAAAAACGACCTGTGCTTCCGACCCATCCGCTTCATCCGTATCGCCACCGCCACGGCATGAACCTCCAACAAAGGAATTCGGCAGGAACCCCACAGCGTACCTGAAAAACGCCACAACCCAAGCCCAACCCGGTTCTGGCCGCCGGCAGGGCCATTTTGGGGGGTCGTGAGGGAAAACCGGCCGCCTGATCGGTTCTCGCCCCACCTCACCTCTAGTCCATTCCAACGAGGGGGCGATTGGCCCGCCGCAGGGGGTGAGGCGGTCGGCCGCCTCACCAGGCTGCGTTGGTGAGAAACTCGTGGCGCACCGGGATGGTCACCTTCTGGCCCCCGTCGGCGGTGAACGTCACGGCACCGGGGGTGAATTCGGCCCCCGCCACCTTGCCGAATCCGGGGGGTACTCGGGCAACCCCCTGGATGTAGCGGATCTCGGTCGGCGTGTCGGCGGAGAACTCGAGCGCGGTCGGCACCCCGCGCCGGGTGAGGAGGTTCGTCGCCGCCGATTCCGCCAAGCCGTCGGCGAAGAACGTCGTCACGTCCTCCAGGCCGAGGCAATTGTTGCGACCGAGCCACGGGCTGCCGTGCCGCCCGTGGTTCTCGATCCAGAACAGTGTCGAGCGCAACACCCGCGGATCCTTGAGGGCGTACCACAGCCACCCTTCGTCGGTGCGTGTGGCGCATGTCCAGGCGATCCCCTCCGGCTTGTTCACCACCTGCACGAGGTCGGCATGGCCCCGCCGTGCCGGCAGGCGGGTGAGATCGGCATCCCCCGCACCGTTCTCGAGGAGCGGCACGTGCCCCAGGGAGGCGAACGGGGCGGCGATCGCCAGCGACTGGTATTCACCCTTGGTCGGGTCGCTGAAGCGCGAGGGATTGGTCATCCCGAACTCGATCGGGCTCGTGGCCACGCGGAACACCCCCTCAGCGTCGGGCATGGCGAGCGTGGCATGGTGGCCGCAGGGGGCCGGTCCGGCGAACCCGCTGACGACATGCCGGGAGTAGACGGCATTGTGGCCATCGACGAGGGTCAGTTCCTTGACGATCCTCCCCGTGCGGACCTGCGGTTCGAAGGCGAGGACGAGCGTGTGCCGGCCGTCGCCGTGACGCGTGTCGACGTGGCTCCACTCCGCCCCCGCCATCTCGCCGTGCGGCGGGTGCTTCTCATGGCGGAACTCCGTGCCGTTGCCGCCGAAGGGCAGGCAGAACCAGTCGCCACGCAGCGCCGTCAGCACCGGTGCGGGGAGATCGCCGAGACTCTCGTTCTGCCACGGGCTGACATGGTAGGGCTGGACGGGCCGGGGGGTGTCGCGGAGGAACATCACCGGCGCCATCTGGCCGCCGGTCCGGGTCACCGCCAGGCGGATCTGCGGGTGCTCGAGGATCCACGACGGTTGGGAGTCGATCGTCTCGAGCCGGGCGGGCTCGGCCGCCATGGCCGCGGTCGCGGACAGGAGGCCACCGCAGGCCATGCCGAGAACCGTCCGCCAGGGGGCACGCATCCGAGGATCTCCGGGAGGGAACGGTGGGCCGGTGAGTCAACGCAGGTCGGCGTCGGCGTCGGCATCGGTCTTGCGGTAGAGGCTCGTCGGGATGAGCATCTCGGCGGGCAGTTCCTCGCCGCTGGAGTGGCGGACGATGGCATCGACGATCTGCTCTCCCATCCGCTCCGGGAATTGGATCGGGTCGGCGTAGATCGCCCCGCTGCGGATCGCCTCCTTGCCCTCCGGTTGGCCGTCGAAACCGACGACCACCACCTGCGATGCCCTGCCGGCTTTCTCCAGCGCACCGACCGCGCCGAGTGCCGACGGGTCGTTGATGGCGAAGATGCCGCGCAGGTCGGCATGGGCCTGCAGGGCATCCTCGGCGGCCTTGTACCCGGCGTCACGCGCGCCACCCGCCTCGAGCTCGGCGACGATCCCGATCGGCATCGCCCCCGCCGGGAGGGCGGCGTTGTGGGCATCGATCGCCTCACGGAAGCCGGCGACGCGCAGCAGGCAGCTCTCCGCCTGCTTGAAGTGGAGGATCACCACCTTCCCCCCGCTGCTGCCCAGCGCCTCGATCATCGCCTTCCCCGCCTCGCGGCCCCCGCCGAGGTTGTCGGTGGCGACCTGGGTGACGACCTTCCCGTCACCGCCGCGATAGGGGATGTCGACGGTGAACACGGGGATTCCGGCGGCATTGGCCTCGGCGATCACCGGCCCGATCGCCTTGGAGTCGCAGGGGGAGAGGACGATGGCCGCGACCTTGCGAACGATGAAGTCCTTCACCTGGTTGCCCTGCTTGGCGACGTCCTTGTCGGCGCTGACAACCAGCGTCTGGTAGCCCTTGCCGCGTGCCGTGGCGGTGATCGTGTCGCCGATGACCTTGAAGAACGGGTTGTCGAGCGCGAGCAGGGAGACGCCGATCGTTCCCCGGGCAGCAGTCGCGGCAGCGCCGTCGGCCCCGGCGGGAGTCGCCAGCGGCGGCCGCTGCGGCCGCTGGGGGCGCGGCGCTGCCGGTCGCGAACAGCCGATCGAGAGGCAGCCCAGCGCCCCGGCGATCCCGAGGCAACGCAGCGCGACGCGGCGCGTGTGAAGAACCATGGCAATACCCCCCAGGTCGGAACCGGCGACAACGACCGCGATTGTTCCCGCCCGATCGAATCACCAGCAAGGGGCGACAGGCCCGCGAATCGATTCCGTTCGGCCCCGGCACCCGTTCGACCGCTCACCCGCCCCGCTTCTTGCGCCGGGCGTCTTTCTCGCGCTGCTTCTTCTGCCGGCGGCGTTCCTCGGCGGTGAGCCGCTTGCCCGTGTCGCCCTTGGGCCGGGCGAGTCGGGCGACGGGATTGGTCAGCTCCCCCTGGAGACGCTGCATCTGCCGGACGCGATCCTGCAGGCCCAGGCCCGCCATGCCCTTCATCATCGCCGCCATGCCGTCGAACTGCTTGACGAGGTCGCTCACCTCCGACGGTTCGACCCCGGCGCCGGCGGCGATCCGCCGGCGGCGCGACTGGTCGATGACACGGGCCGGCTGCCGGCGCTCGGCCGCGGTCATCGAGTCGATGATGCCGAACAGCCGTCGCATGTCCTCGTCGATGTCGGTGCCGGCGAGCATCTCCTGCATGCCCCCCATGCCGGGGATCATGCCGAGCACCTTGCCCAAGGGGCCGAGGCGGCGAGTCTGCTGGAGCATCTTCTTGAAATCGTCGAGGGTGAACTCACCCTCGCGCAGCCGCTCCTCCTGCCGCCGCATCTCCTCCTGGTCGAACTTCCGCTGCGCCTCCTCGAACAGCGAGTCGTCGTCGCCCATGCCGAGGATTCGCCCCGACATCCGCTCCGGGTGTAACGGTTCGAGGGCGTCGATCTGCTCGCCGGTGCCAATGAACTTGATCGGCACGCCGGTGACGCTCTTCACCGACAGCGCCGCACCCCCGCGGGCATCGCCGTCGAGTTTCGTCATCACGACGGCGTCGAGCTCGAGGGCCTCGTTGAAGGCCTTGGCGCTCCGCACCGCATCCTGACCGGTCATCGCGTCGACGACCAGATAGACCTGATCGGGGCCGACGGTGCGGTCGATGCGCGACAGCTCCTGCATCAACGGTTCGTCGATCGCCAGCCGTCCGGCGGTGTCGAGGATGACGACCGAGTGCCCCTCGCGGCGCGCCCGGGCGACACCGGCGGAACAGACTGCCACCGGATCGGCACCGGGCCCCTCCGGCACGTGGACCGGCAGGTCGAGCTGGCGGCCGAGGATCGCCAGCTGCTCGATGGCGGCGGGGCGCTGCAGGTCGGCGGCGACGAGGAGCACGCCGCGGCCCTGTTCCTTGATCCGCCGTGCCAGCTTCGCGCACGACGTCGTCTTGCCCGAGCCCTGCAGGCCGCAGAGCATGAGCACGGTGGGACGGCCGGGGACGAAGGGGATCGTGTGATCCACCGGCCCCATCAGGCCGACGAGTTCCCGGTGGACGATTCCCACCAGTTGCTGTGCCGGATCGAGCGACTCGAGCACCCGGCTCCCGACCGCATCGGCGGCGACACGATCGAGGAACGAGTCGGCGACGTCGTAGGCAACGTCGGCCTCGAGCAGCGCCGTGCGGACGGACTCGAGGCCCTCCCGCATGTTGGATTCGGTGAGACGGCCCCGGCCCCGCAGGGAGGAGAAAGCCGCCGACAGGGAGGCGGAGAGCGATTCGAACATGGCGGTCCGGACGGGGGAAAATGTCGATTATAGCCCCGTGACGCTGCTGCCGTCGGCGGCCGCGGCGCAGCCCGGTCGTGCCGGCGCCCGGGGCAGCCGATCGGCCTGATCGCCGCTGGCCGCTCCTCGAGTGAGCCGTCGGGTGCCCAGAGGCCGTCAGCTCCGCTCAGCCTCACGGCTGTCAGCTAAACGTCCCGACCGGCATCGCCGGCTGGCTCATCGGCACCCCTGGTTGCCCTGCCCCTTCGCAGCAGGGTGCCGCCTGCTCGCATGCCGGCTCGCAGGCCGGTGCACATGCCGGGGAACCGCAGGCGGGGGCAGCGGACCCCTGCATCAGGCCGCCGCCACACCCGCCGCCGCACGGCGCGCCGAACTCGAGGAACGACGGGCGCCGGCAGTTGAACCCGCCAAAGCAGCTGCTGCAGCCGGGCGCTGCCACGAGGCTGGCGAGGATGATCGACAGACAGGCGACACGGGACATCGGGGCACCTCCACGGCGGCAGACGGG
Source organism: Planctomycetaceae bacterium (assembly GCA_005791575.1). GTDB lineage: Bacteria > Planctomycetota > Planctomycetia > Pirellulales > UBA1268 > F1-20-MAGs016. Next base: position 6,348 of record SXWA01000241.1, on the reverse strand, counting down.
CCGCGCCGGTCCCGCCGATCGACGCGGGGCGTCGATCGGGGCGGCGACCGACAACCCTAGCTCACGATTCGTCGCCGTGCGCCGCTCCGGTCCCGATCGGCGATGGACGCCTGCCGCTCTCAGATGCGGCTCCCGCGGATCAGTCGTGTGCTAGGTTTTTCTGCCGGGGGATCGACCCACGGTCGCGATCGGTCGCCATGATTTCCGGCGGTCCACTCCCATGGCTCTGTCGGTCACCCCGCGATCCGCTGGCAGCCCGTGGACGAAGTCCATCCATGGCGCGCGTCGATGCGAAAAGCGGCGACGGGGAAAGCCACGCGTTTCCCGGGAGCCGCGCCTCTGGCATCTGATCCCTGTCCATGGGGTGCGGCAGGCTGTGATCCGACAGCCACCCAGCCGCCCTCCGCGGGCGGTCTCCGGCCGGCCGCTGCGTGCCTTGCTGGCGGTGCTGCCGACGGTGTGCCTGATGCTCCCGATCGTGGCGGTCGGGTCGTGGCCCCGCCCGGTGCTCGCCGCCATGCCGGTGGCGGCGACGGTGGTGCCCGCGGCTGACGGGCCGGGTGGATGCGGCGGCGCAGCGCCGCTCGACGTGTGGGCAGTCAACACCCGCACGGGGGGCGATGCCTGCGCCCGTGTCGAACGCTTCGCGCCGGGCCGTGGCTGGCGGCGGGCGGATGCCGGCGCCCTCTTCGACGGTGGCATCGGACCGCTCGTGTTGTTGGTGCACGGCAATCGCTATGAACATGCCGACGCCCTCGAACAGGCTGTGATGCTCGCGCGGCGGCTGGCGGCGTGCGGCTCGGACCGCGCGGCCTGTGGCAGCGGCCCGCAGCCCCCGCGGGTGGTGGCCTACTCGTGGCCGAGCGACAAGCAGGGGATCCTCCTCAAGGACAGTCGCCGGAAGTACGAGCGGGCCCGCTGCGAGGCGGAACGGTTCTCCCGGTTCCTCGGCCGGATCGAGCCGGAGCGCCCCGTGGGGATCCTCGGTTACAGCTACGGGGCGCTCGTGACGCTCGCCGGGATCGAGTCGTTGGTCGCCAGCGAACGGGCCGGGGCGGGCGGGGCCACGGTCTGGGCGTCGCGCCCGGCGCCGGTCCACCTCGTGCTGGTGGCCGCCGCGGTGCGCTGCGATGCCGTCGCCCCCCACGGTCCTTACCGGGCGGCGGCGGAGGCGACCGATCGGATCGTCCTTCTCAACAATTCATCCGACTCCGCGCTGCGGTTCTTCCCCTGGGTCGATCGGGGGCTCGAGGCCGATGCCCTCGGCCGTGTCGGGATGCCGGTCCGCTGGGTGCCCCCCGGGATCGATTTCCGGCAGTACGATGCCGCCGGCGCGGTGGGCTCGAGCCACCGCTTTCTGCTCTACCTCGAGGCCGCAGGCGTGTCGCGGCGGATGTGCGCCGGACTGCTCGACGGGCTCGTGCCGGGAGCCGCCACGGAGTCCACCGTGCCGGGCCTCGTGGTGGAGGCCGCCGGTCCGGACGAGGCAGGGTGAGCCGGGCCGACTGATGAGCCGACCGGGGGGGCACACGGCCCCGCGAACGGTCCGCCACCGACCGCGCGGGAGCCCGGTTCTGTCAGCCCCGCGCCGCCGCGCGGTCGGCGAACGAGCGTGCGGTGCGCAGCAGGCCATCGTCCAGCCGCACCTCGGGTCGCCAACCGAGCACCTGTGCCGCCCGGGACGGATCGACGAGATTGCTCCGCAGATCGCCGGGGCGCGCCGGCCCATGGACCGGCGCCGGCAGCGTGGCTTCACCTCGGCAGGTCGACAGCGCCGCGCGGACGTGCCGCTCGAGTCCGACGACATCGACACCGATCCCGGTGCCGATGTTGACCGGAACGACGCTGCCCGGCCGGATCGTGTCAGCGGATGCCGTGAGGGCGAGGATGTTGGCCCGGGCGACATCGGTGGCGTAGACGTAATCGCGGACATAGCGGCCGTCGCCGTTGATCGTCGCCGCCTGGCCGGTGAGCAGCCGATTGAGGAAGATCGCCACGACACCGGCTTCGCCGTGCGGGTTCTGCCGCGGGCCGTAGACATTCGAATACCGGAGGGCCACGGCGGCGATCCCGTGTTCGCGGGCGAAGAATCCGAGGTACCGCTCCCCGACCCACTTGGTGATGCCATAGGGACTCATCGGGTCGGCGGGCGTGTCCTCCGCCGCCGGTGACGTCACCTCGCCGTAGAGCACGCCGCCGCTGGAGGCGAACACCACGCGGCGGCAGCCGATCTCCGCCGCGGCCGAGAGCACGTGGATCATCCCCAGGCAGTTGACGCGGGCGTCGAAAGCCGGCTCGCGCACGGAGCGGCTCACCGACATCTGCGCCGCCTGATGGCAGATGGCGTCGGGACGCTCTTCCGCGACGATGCGGCGCACGGCCTGCTCGTCGCAGATGTCGGCGACATGCAGCGGCACGTCGGCGGGCAGGTTGTCGCGGCTGCCGGTCGAGAGGTCGTCGATGACGGCGACGGAGTGACCGGCGGCGCGGAGCCCGTCGATGACATGGCTGCCGATGAAGCCCGCCCCGCCCGTCACCAGAACCTTCATGCTGCCGCCGTCATGCTGCTCGTCGGGCGAGGATGTCGGAGTAGATCTCCAGGTAGTCCCGGGCAGCCCGCTCCCAGGAGAACCGTTCGGCGTGGGTCCGCAACCTTGCCGACCGGTCAGGCTCGCGGCCCGCGGTCGCCAGACCCTGACGAACGACTTCCAGCATGTGGTCGGCGTCGAAGGATTTCCAGTAGAAGCCCAGGTCACCGGCGATTTCCGGCAGGCTCGTGCGCTGCGCGAGGAAGACCGTTCGTCCCGCCTGCATCGCCTCCACCACCGGAAGGCCGAAGCCCTCGGCGAGCGAGGGCACGAAGACCGCGTCGCAGTGGCAATAGAGCCACTGGCGGTCGCCATCGGAGACCTCGCCCGGCAGGATGACCCGCTCACCGAGGTGGCGGGCCGCGATCTCGGCGCGGAGCCGGTCGCCGTAGGGGGTGGCGGAACGGCCGACGATCACCAGCCGCAGCTCAGGAAGCCGTTCCATCAGCGGCAGCAGCGCGTGGCAGTTCTTGTGGGGCAGCGCGGCACCCACCGTGAGGAAGAAACGCCCGGGCGGGAGGAAGGCGGGCCGCTGCGCCGCCGGGGGCGGGGCGGGGGCCAGTCCTGGAAAGACGACATGCAGCGGCCGTCCGCCGAGATCGAGATGGGCCGTCACGTCGCCGGCCACGAATCGCGAGATCGCCACCACGGCAGCCGCCCGGTCGACCTTGGCCTGCACGGCGGCCAGTTTCCGCCGCACGGCCCGGGGCCGATCGGGATGGCGCTGGTCGTGGAGGAAGTTGAGGTCGTGGATCGTCAGCAGCACCGGCACGCGCTGGTCGAGCGGCAGGTACTTCGACGTCTGGCTGGTGACGTGCCACAGGTCGTATGCCTGCCGGCCGCGGAACGGTCGGGCCAGCGGGCGGACGTAGCGGGCGAACGACTCCTTCCGCCACGGACTGACGTCGATCCGCTCCACCCCTTCGATGCAGCGGTGCTCGACCGAACGCGGCGGCACGAGGAGCACCGGTTCGATCGTCTCCCGACCCGTGGTCAGGATCGCGTCGGCGAGATGCCGGCAGAAACGCCCCAGGCCGCAGTTGGTGTGCCGCGTGCGCTCGAGGTCGAGGACCACGCGGGGACGCGACGGCGGAGGGATGGATGGCGGCATGGATGGAGGTGGTCGGGGCGACCGGGGGCCCGAGAGGAACATGCCGTCGGTGGTTGTGCCAGAAGTATCGGTCGCGGCACCACCCGACCTGCGGCGACTTTGCGTGGTGATCGCGGCGTGGGTGATCGCGGCGTGGCGGACTGGGTGGACTGGGGGGCGGCGGTCGGGGGTCCGTCCGTGGGCAAGCCGTGCGCCGGCGGGACGGGGGCTGGGGAGCGGCCTTCCGCCCAGCCGCCGCGAGGCGGTATATCCCCGGTGTCTGGTCGGGCAGTCCGTCGCAGCGATGCCACTGGTCGGGGAACCAGGTTGCGCGCATCGCGCGCGGGCTCCGATCGGCACGGAGTTCATTCACCGGGGAAGTGGTGGGTGCCATGTCCCGGATCCGTCTGCCGCACGTCACGGTCTGCTGCGTCGACACGCGCCACCCCGATCTCGCCGTGGCGACGCTGCGGCGCGCGATGGCGGTCGCCGATTTCGCTGCCGCGATCCTCTTCACCGCCGCCGAGCGGCTCCGGGTCGACGCGGCGGGGATCCGCGTCGAGGGGGCCGCGATCGGGTCGATCGCCGCCTACTCGGGCTTCATGCTCACCGGCCTCGCCGACCATGTCCGGACGAGCCACGCCCTGGTGGTCCAGTGGGACGGGTTCCCGACCCGGGCCGCCGGTTGGGACCCCCGGTTCCTCGACTTCGACTACATCGGCGCGCCCTGGCCCGGTGCCCCCCCGGGCGCCACGGTGGGCAACGGCGGCTTCTCGCTGCGTTCGCGGCGCTTGCTCGAGGCCCTGACGGAGCCCGGCATGGTGCGGTCGCATCCCGAGGATCTCGCGATCTGTGTCGCCAATCGGCCGCGGCTGGAGTCGGAATTCGGGATCCGCTTCGCACCGATCGAGGTGGCCGAGCGCTTCTCCTACGAGCGCCTGCCGCCGACCGGTGGGTCGTTCGGGTTCCACGGTCTGTTCAACTGGATCCATGAGTTCCCGACGGCGGAACTGAGCGTGCTCCTCGACGGGCTGCCCGACCATCTCGCCGCGGGCATCGACGCCTGCGAATTGATCGAACGGCTCATCACCGGCGGGGATCGCGCGAACGCGGTGCGGCTGTTGGACATGCGACGGCGGATGGGGATGTGGGACCGCCGGACTCTGAAACTCTGGTCGCGGCTCTGGTGGGCGGAGCGCCGCAGCCGGGCCGCCTGATGCGGGAGGGGCGATGCCGAGGCGCGTCTTCGACTGTTTTCTCTACAACGGCGAGCCGATCCTCGACCTCCGGCTGCAGTGCCTCGGCCCGCATGTCGACCGGTTCGTGATCGTCGAGTCGGCGTTGACCTTCAAGGGGGATGCAAAACCGCCACGCTTCCGCGGGGAGATGGCCGGCCCGTGGGCGCACAAGGTGGACTACGTCCTCCTCGGAGCCGACGACCACGACGGCTGCCACTCGGCGTGGGACCGGGAGGCGCTGCAGCGCAACGCCATCCGCCGCGGCCTCGCCACGGCCGACGACGACGACGCCGTGCTCATCTCCGACGTCGACGAGATCCCCGATCCGGCGGCGCTCGCTTCTTTCGACGGTCGCCCCGCCTGGCTCCGGCAGCTGTTCTTCGCCTACTACGGCAACATGCTCTGCGCGAGCGAACCGCACTGGCTGAAGGGCACGCGGATGGTGCGGGCCGCCGACGCGCGGCGGCATGCCGCTGAGGACATCCGGCTGCGCTTCGACGACTGCTTTCCCGCCGGGCGGATGGTGGCCGCCGGCGGCTGGCACTTCACCTATCTCGGGGGTGTGGAGAGCATCACGCGCAAGATCGGCGAGTTCTCCCACCAGGAGCTCAACACCGCCGAACTCACCGCCCCGACGTCGATCGCGGCCCAGATCCGCGACCGGCTCGACATCTTCTACAGGCCGCTGGCGTTCGCCGTCGTGCGGCCGGAGTCGCTCGGCAACGAGCGGGCGGTGGCCTGGTTCCGCGCGCGAGGGATGCTCTTTCCGGGCGGCGACGACGGCATCGACGTGGCCGATGTGGTGCGCCGCCACGAGGCCGCCGGCCCGGTGCGGCGGCGCCTCGGGCGCTGGCGGCTGAAGTGGATCCAGAAGCGCCGCCGGAAACGCCGCTCCGCCGGCTGACTCCCACCCCCACGCCGTCATGGCGTCGGGGAACGGGTCGGCCCCCCATGACGGCTGCCGGCGCGACCGGGTGCGCGGTGTGCCGGCCAGCGCCCGGCCGCCCTGCAGTCGGGCGGGCGATCCCGGCGCGTGCGGCGGAACCGCCGCCGATCAGGCGGCCATCCGCGCTCGGGCCACCAGGGCGCCCGACACGCTCCGCTCCCGGTGCGCCAGTTCGAGGTCGGTATCGACCATCATGTCGACCAGGTGCTCGAACGACACCTGCGGCTGCCAGGCGAGTCGCCGGCGGGCCTTGGTGCTGTCACCGAGGAGGAGGTCGACCTCGGCCGGGCGGAAGTAGCGCGGATCGACGACGACATGGTCACGGTAATCGAGCCCGACGCGGCCGAAGGCCTTCTCGCAGAACTCGCTGACGGTGTGCAGTTCGTCGGTCGAGACCACGTAGTCGTCGGGCTGGTCCTGCTGGAGCATCAGCCACATCGCCTCGACGTAGTCGCCGGCGAAGCCCCAGTCGCGCTTGGCGTCGAG
>SXWA01000030.1 GCA_005791575.1 Planctomycetaceae bacterium | reverse complement strand
CGACCAGGATCCGGAGTGGATGCCGAGGGGCATGAAGAGGGCGAGGAGCCAGACGGCGAGGACCGCGGCGGCGGGCAGGCGCCGGCGGAGGAGGAGCACCGGGAGGGAGACGACGACGGCGAACGCGAGATACGACGCCACCGCCTGCCAGCGGGCGAGTTCGAGGGGATCGCCGCCGTCGAACAGGTCGCAGAGGCGTATCCCGGTCCAGAGCACGAGTACGTTGCCGAAGACACAGTAATCGGGACGGGCGTGGAGGGCAGTGTGCCAGAAGCCGCGTGTGACGAGCAGCGACGTCCACTTGCCGTCTTCGGCGAAGAACAGCGGTGTCACCCATGGCCCGGGCGCACGGGCGAAGAGCACGACGAACGCCACCGCCGTCGCCGCGAGGAAGCGGAACGACCGACTGCGGAGCACGGCGCCGACGTGCGCCAACCACACCGTGGCCGCCGTCGCGCTCCCGGCGGCCGGTGCCGGAGGGTCGTGCGAGACGAGGCTGGCTGCCGCGCCGGACATGCTGCCCTCGACGGTCATGGCGAGGAGGGTGACGGCGCGCTGGCGGTGTAACGCAGCCACATGTGCAGGGTGGTGCCGATGGCCGCCGGTTGCGGGGGAGCGGCGGTCGTCGGACCCGGGCTGACGACATACGGCTCGCACGCCTCGGGGGTGGTGTGGACGGCGAGCGCCAGCGGCCGCGACGGGCGCTCCGCCGGCGCCACCAGCTTCAGCATGTAGTGGCCGCCGGCGCTGGTGGCGATCGGGGCGAAGGGGATGTCGAGCCATCCACCGGCGGCCCCCGCGGCGCCGTCGAGCGTGCCGCTGCGGATCAGGATGGGTGCCTGGCCGTCCCCAACCATCTCCACCAACCGCCAGGTGACCGGTCCACCCTCGGGTGGATCGGCGGTGCGGACCGTCTCGAGCCGCAGGGCGCAGAGGCCGTCGTGGGCGGCGCGCAATTCCTGCTTCACGATCACCCCATCGGCAAGCGCGAGGGGGGGGCGCGTGTCGCGCACGATGGCGAACAACTCCCCGTCGGCGGAGCGTTTTTTCGCACGCCACACGGCGAGTGCCGCCCGGGCCTCGCCGTCGACGCCGCGGAAGAGGATCGACGTCGCCGACAGGAGCGCCCCCAGGCAGATGGCCCAGGCGATGCCGCGGCAGACCAGCCAACGGATTCGGCGGCGGGTGCGGGCCGGGGTGGAGGCCATGGCTCGTCCAACAGCGTGAGGAACACGCGGGCTGTGGCAGGGAAGCGCAGGTCGGACCGTATGCCCCACGGCGCGGCGGCGTCAACGCCAGCCGGCCCCGGATCATCACCGCGCGAGGGGTTCGAGGGCCTGGGCTGGAATGACCCCGGCCCCGTTCGGGGCACTCGGATCGAGGCCGCGGGCCACAAGGGCGCGGACGAGCGGCGCGCGTGGCAGGACGATCCGTTTCGGTGTCCCTTCGGGATTGGGGATCGAGACGAACCGTCCCGCCGGGTCGGCCCGGAGGCGCTCGTCGACGAAGCGACCTTCCCCGACGGCCCGGGCGGCACGCAGCGCGAACAGCCGCCCCTCCGGGCGCAGGCACTGGGAGGGGGCGAGGCGCCACGGCGGTTCGTGGATCACCGCGGCTGCCAGGAGCACCAGCAGGCCGGCGACGGGCAGGTGCCGCAGCCACCCGCGCTCCCGGAGGCGTTCGCCGACATCGGCGGCGAACGCCGCCAGGAGCGCGAGACCGACGAGGTTCTGCCCGTAGAAATAGCGGTCCGGGAACGTGCTGCGGTAGCCGCCGATGTGGATCCCCAGTTCCGGTCGGAAGACGACGAGCACCGTCGCTGTCACCGCCAGCAGCGCTGCGCCGCCGAGAAACAGGGGCCGGTGGCGCGGCAGGCTCCAGCGGTGGATCGCGGCGACGACGCACGCCGTCATGCCGAGCGTCAGGCCGGTGGAGAGGTGGCGGTAGACCGGCCAGACGAGCGGAAAGAGGGTGTTGCGGGCGAGGCCGAGTTCGACGACGGCCGCGGCGCCCAGTGGCGGGATCGGCTCCCGGGGACGGATCTTCCAGGGATTGGGCAGGCCGCACAGGCCGGCACAGGCGGCGACGAGCATGAGGAGGCTGACGACGGCCGGATCGCGCGCCACGTCGGCGGCCGCGCGTGTGCCCTGGCGGAGGTCGCGGATCGCCGGCCAGGCGGCCGCGGGCAGCACGACGGCGGCGAGGGGATTGGTGGTCACGCAGGCGAGGAGGCCGAGATCGGTCGCCACGAGCGCAGCCGGCCCCGGGGCGGCGGTGGTTCGGTACCAGACGAGGAGGAACGCGGCGTAGAGGCAGGCGAAGCCGATGTTCGAGACCCGTCCGAGGATCTCGAAGCCGGAGAAGCTGGAGTCGTGGATCCCCAGCGGCAGGAAGCAGGCCAGGAGCCAGAGCACGAGCAGCTGGGCCGCCGGCAGCCGGCGGCGGAGGAGGAGCACCGGCAGGGAGAAGATCGCACCGTAGAACAGGTAGGAGACCCAGGCGCAGCTCCGCGGGTATTCGAGCGGATCGCCGCCGTGGACCAGCGCGCACCATGCCCGGCCGGCAGCGAGGAGGAGGACGTTGCCGAGGATGCAGTAATCACTCTCCGGTCGGCCGTGGAAGGCCGCATACCAGAAGCCGCGGGTGTGGAGCAGCGAACTCCAGAGGCCATCCTCGGCGAACAGCTGCGGGATCACGTAGGGGCGCGGTGCCCGCGCGAAGAGGATCACGACCGCAGCGGTCGTCGCGGCGAGGTAGGTGATCAACGGGTGGCGGATGGCCGCTGCCAACTCGGCGGCGAGAAGGGTGCCGAACGGGGGCGGTGCCCCAGGGGCGCGGGCTGGCCTCATGGTGCGGCTCCGGGGTGGAGGAGCATGAGATGGAGGCAGCCGGTGAGCGGCCCCTCGGCGGCGCGCACCACCGCCGGGGGATGCGGTGCCGCCGCGTTGAACAGTGGCAGTCCCATCACCGCGCCCGGGTCATCCGCCGGACCGCTGACCACCAGCACCAGTCGCTGCCGGCTGCTGTCGGGAAGCGCCGGAAAACCGATCTCGAGGAAACTCCAGTCGCCGGCCCGACGGGGATCGATCCGGCCCGTGCGGAGCACCCGTCGGGGCGCGCCTCCTTCCTGCTCCACCTCGAGGCGCCAGCGGCAGTCGGCCGCCACGGGCGTCGTCTTCCAGTTCACGGTGCGCAGCTGCAGTCCGTCGAGGTCGTCGCGGTCGGTGTGGAACGCTTGTTCGACCTCCGCGCCGTCGGCGAGGCGCACCACACCGACGAGGTCGCGGACATCGACCATCGGCTCACCCGGTCGGCCGAAGCGGGCGCGGAACGCGGCGCGGGCGTGCCACTCCACCGTGCTAAAGGCGGTCGAGCCCGTGGCGAGGATGACGCCGAGGCAGATCGCCCAGGCCAGGAGCCGGCAGGCGCCGCGCTGCAGGCCGGCGTCAGTGCCCAGAGCCGGTGGTGTGGCAGCGGAGGGCGCGGTGGTGGCGACAGCGCGCATCGTCACGGATGCCCGGGACTGCAGGGGGCCAGAGAGGAGCCGACGAGGGGCGGACGATACGGAGTCGACGGTGGCCGGTCAACGGCGCCAGGCCGGGTGATCGCGGCGAAACCACCCCATTCACCCGTTTCCTGCTCGCTGTCAGGCGAGCAGGAAGAGCACCGCCGACGCGGCCAGAAAGGCCAGAGTCCCCACCACCAGAAGATGGCGCCAGGCGAATGCCGGCGGGCCGTCGCCGACCCTGGCACGTGAGACGGCGGCGGGAATCGACATGCGGTGAAGAACATCCATGTCAGCACCTCGCCAGGGTGGCGATCTCCGGGGAGTCGCCGGCGGGGCTGACCGGTCGACGCGGGGCGGTACGCACCAGCCCGGTCGATTGTTCGCCGCGCTCCTCCGCTGCGTGCCGCCGAGACCGACGAGTCCGCCTTCGCGGTCGCCGGTTCGATGCGCTTCGCGGTGACCTCCCGGTCAGCGGAGCAGACGGGGCGCCGGGCCGGGCGGGAGGCGGGCGAGACGTCGGGCCCGGTCGAGTGAGCGGATGGCGCCCTCCCTCGGCACGATGAGCCGCTTCGGCCGCCCGTCGGGATTGGGCACCTCGAGAAAGGCGCCATCCGTGGCCGGCCGCAGGTCGGCATCGACGAACCGCTGCTGTTCGAGCGCCTCCGCCAGGCGCGCGGCGAAGCTGCTGCGGCCGTTGCCGGAGACCGGGTGGGTGGGCACAGTCCAGGCCGGCTCGCGGACGATCGCGGTCAGCCCGAGGGCGACCAGCACCGCACCGGGCAGCATGCGGGCGGCCCCGCGGAGTCGCTCCTGCGCATCGGATGCCAGCAGCACGAGAAGTGGCAGCGCGACGAGGTGCTGCGCGTAGAAGTAGCGGTCGGGGAAGGTCGTGCGGTAGCCCCCGAGGCACTGGCCGAGCTCGGTGCGGAAGAGGACGAGGGCCAGTGACGCGATCGCCATCACCGTCAGGCCTCCCAGATACACGGCTCGGTGCCGCGGCTGGGCGAGCCGCCAGCCGACGGCGGCGCAGACCAGGGCCAGCAGCAGCGTGCGCGCCGTGGAGAGCTGGCGGTACACCGGCCAGGCAACCGGGTAGAGCATGCTCCGCGCGAGGCCGATCTCGACGATCGCTTCCGGCGTGAGCGGTGGCGCCGTCACCGGGAGCCGCTTGGCCTGCGGTGCCGGCATGCCGACCGTGACGAGGAAAATGACGGCGGTCACCAGGCCCCAGGGGAAGAGACGGTCGGCCGGGAGTTGCCAGAGGCGCCGGTGGGGTGCCTGCCCCGCGGCTGCCAGGCTCGGCCAGATCGTCACCGGCAGGATTGCGTGGCACAGCGGGTTGGTGGCCGCGCAGGCGAGCAACCCGACGTCGGTCGCCAGCGCCGCGCCGCGGTGACGGACGTTGGCGAGGCGGTGCCAGGCGAGGACGAAGGCGATGAACAGGCAGAGGAAGCCCCCGTTGGCGGCCCGGCCGAGGATCTCGAACCCGGAGGGGCTCCGGTCGTGGAGGCCCAGCGGCAGGAAGCAGGCCAGGAGCCAGACCGCCGGCAGGCGGACACCGGGCAGTTGACGCCGCAGGAGGAGCACCGGCAGGGAGATCGCCGCCGCGAAGGCGAGGTACGAGACCCGCGCGCAGTCGCCGGCCAGGTGGAGAAGGTCGCCACCATGGACGAGGTCGCACCATTGCCTGCCCAGCCACAACAGCAGCACGTTACCGAACACCGGGTAGTCGGAGCCGCGGCGCCCGTGGAACACCGTCTCCCAGAAGCCTCGGGTGTGGAGGCTGCTGGTCCACGCGCCGTCCTCGGCGAACAGTTCCGGCATCACGCCCGCGACCGGCGCCCGGGCAAAGAGCAGGACGAGGGCCGCGGCGGTGGCCGCGAGGTACTGGAAGAGGGGATGGCGCACGACGTCACCGACGTCGGCGGCCAGGGCCCGCCAGCCCGCGAGGGGCCGAGGCGCCGCACGGTCGTGAGAGGTTTCCCCCATGTCAGTCGGCGTCTCCGCCGGCGTGGTCCGGGCGCTCGACCAGAGCCTCGGCCGGGGTCAGCCGGGGGGCCGAGGTGGCGGAGGCTTGGATCACAGGGGCCTGCTCGGCTCCGGCGGGCAGGATCGCGGCGAAGCGGGCATCGCCCCCGGGAAACGCGCCGGGGCTCTCGGTCTCCACCGTGCGCAGGGCGACGGTGGTCACCGCACCGAGCGCCGCGAGGCAGACGGCCCAGGCGGTGCAGCGACGGACGAAGATGATGATGCGTGCGCGCATCGGTGGGTTCCGTGGGGTGTCGGGGGCCGGACTCAGAAGATGACCATGAACTGCGTTTGGATCGCGGTGCCGGTGGCGCCGGCGCGGTACGGATAGAGGATCGCCTGGGTGGGGCTGCGGAGGATCGAGAGAGCTTCGACGGTGAACCGGCCCTGACGCGAACCGTTGACGTACCAGTTGAGGCCGCCGCCATACTCCTGGCCGGTACCGAACGGACCGGTCACCGCGCTCGAGCGGCCGTAGACCTCGGCCCGCCGCGGGAGGAAGCACCAGGCGACGTAGCCCATGCCGCCGTGGTCGAAGATGCTGGAGCGGGCGAACGTGCCTTCGCCACTGAAGTCGTCGAGGAGGCGGAAATAGTATTCGAAGCCGAGCCCGATCCCGCGCCACTTCCAGCCGGCGTCGATCGAGGAGAGGTGATACCGGTAGGCGTCGAGCTGTGTGCCGGGGCCGAGGGCATTGGCGGCCGCCAGCGGGGTGCCGTCGGAGAGTCGCACGATCGTGTTTTCCGGATTGTTGAAGGGCAGCAGTCGCGCGTAGGTCCGGGCATAGACGCCGCTGGTGCCGATGCGGATCGCCGGATCGTCGTGGTGCTCCATGTCGCCGAAGCCGAGACCGAACGGGGCGAGCGGCTCCCACCACACGTTGCCGGCGAAGGCCATCGACGTTCCCCGCCGCAGCACGCCCGTCGTGCCGCCGTCGATCGCGTTCCAGATGCCCGCCTGGTAGTGGAGGCGGTCATCGAACAGCGCGCCGAGGGCCGCGACGCCCGGGCTGTAGCCGGGACGGAAAAAGGTGTTGGCCATGCTCCGGTCGACACCCACCGTCCAGGCACTCGAATCGACCCATTCGCGGGTGCCGGGGACGATCGTCACGCCACCACCGAGGATCGCCGCGGAACTGAACTTCCAGCCCACCATGCCGATCGGCACGACGCCCGCCTGGATCCCGGCGTTGGAGGTGCCGAACAGGGCGAACGCATAGAGGAGCCGCTCGTCGACGACGTGACCGGTGAACGACAGTAGGTAGCGGTTGAGCGAGAAGACGTTGAGGTTCTGGATCGGGAACGTGGTGCCGGCGGAATTCGTCCACTCCGTCGCCCCACGGGCGAATTCCAGCCAGCGCAGCTGGAGGAAGCCTCCGACCGCCAGGGCGAATGGAAACGACCCATCCCCGGGCGGCTCGGTGTAGACAAGCAGGCCGCGCGGGCCGACGAGATTGGTGGCGGGGATGTAGCGCGGCCGGGGAATGCCGGCCAAACGGTCCTCGACGGCGGCATCGATCGCCGCCTGGAGGAGCGCCGCCGCCTCGGCATCGTCCGCCATGGTTCCCTCGGTGCCAGGCAGCACGGTGCCCGGCAGCACGGCGTGTGGCAGCGCCAGGGGCGGGGCCGAAAGGGGGGCTGATGGCCGGGCGGGACGATTACCCGAGGCGAGCGCATCTGCTTCACGGATGCGCACGTTGTCGGCCCTGGCGGTGGCCCAGGGAAACACCAGCACACCGAGCAGCAACGCGACCAGACCGCACCGCATGACAGGATCGTTCCGCGAGTGCCTGGCGGCTCATCAGACCCGTGGGCACATCGGGTCGGGCCATGACGATTCTGCAGGGTTTTCCGGTGGCGCAGGAAGAATCGCCGACGGGCTGGTCGTCTGGTGAGTCAGGGGGGCATGGGGAGATCCAGCGGCGGCAGCCATCCCGCTTGACGCGGGTCCGGAGCGACATACACTCCATTTGTTTTCTGAATGAAGAAGAAGTCAATTATTCGAGATAGTGATTGAGTTGAGTGCTCGGCAAGGAGGGGTGGCCAATCCGGTCCCCCTGCTGACGCAAGCAAAGAACCGACTGTCGCGAATGCATCCCACCCCCCTTCGGAATGGTTGTCGTGGCTGAGCGATCCGAAAAAGGCTCCGGCTCTGGCTCCCTTCCGGGGGTCAATCTGAAGGCCCTGAAGATCTTTTGCGACATCATCGCGCGCCGCAGTTTTTCCAGGGCGGCCGAGGACAACGGGATCTCGCAATCGGGTGCCAGTCAGGTGGTCGGCCAACTGGAAAACCGGTTGGGGGTGCAACTGATCGAGCGGTCCCGACGTCCGCTTGCCCCCACAAAGGAGGGTCAGGTTTTCTTTGAAGGCTGTCTCAAGCTGATCGCCCGGTACGACGCCCTCGAGGACGAGGTCCGTAGCCTCCGCGAGGAGGTGGCGGGGCGCGTGCGTGTGGCGGCGATCTACTCCGTCGGCCTCCACCTCATGAGCCGCCATGTGCAGGAGTTCATGAGCCGGCACCCCCGGGCCAACGTCCGCCTCGAGTACCTCCATCCCGAGCGCGTGCTCGAGTCGGTCGAGAACGGCCAGGCCGACATCGGCATCGTCAGCTATCCGCGGAGCACACGCAGCCTCGAGGCCGAGCCGTGGCGTGACGAACCGATGGTGCTCGTCTGTGCACCGGGGAATGCGCTCGCGGGACGGGTGGAGGTGTCGCTCGAGGAACTCGACGGCCTGGCGATGATCGGATTCGATGCCGATCTCGTCATCCGGCACGAGATCGACCGGGCATTGGCCGCCCACGCCGCCGAACCCCGTGTCGTGATGGCCTTCGACAACATCGAGGCCATCAAGCGGGCGGTCGAGATCGATGCCGGCGTGGCCCTCCTGCCCGAGCCGACGATCGGCCGGGAGTCGGCTGCCGGCACGCTCGTGGGAGTGCGCCTCGCCGCGGTCAAGCCGCTGCCCGGGCGCTCCGAGACCACCGGACCGGGCACCGAACTGGTGCGTCCGCTCGGGATCATCCGCAGCCGGGGCAAGCCCCTTTCGCACACCGTCGAGCGGTTCATCGCGCTCCTCCATGAAAACGCGGTCGATGCCGGGAGTGCCGTCCGCACGCCCCGGCGTGCCGCCGCCGCGCCTGCCGGTGCCGCTGCCCCTGCCGGACCCACAGCCGCCGCCGACGGTGTCTCGAAGGACGGGCCCTCGAAGGCGGGGGCGGCCAAGGCCGCGCCGGCCTCGGCCTGATTGCCCCGGCGTCGCGGCCCATAGCCGACGCCGGGGACGCCCCCCGGATCCCCGTCCCTGTCCGACCCTCTCACCCGTCAGCCCGTCACCCCCGACCCTTCCCCGTCCGCCGCCGAGCCCGCCATGCACCCGCGCCGCCAGCCCGGATTCCCCCCCGCCCACGGACTCTACGACCCCGCGCAGGAGCACGACGCCTGCGGTGTGGGCTTCGTCGTGCAGATGCACGGCCGCCGCAGCCACAAGGTGGTGCGTCAGGGGTTGGAGTTGCTCGAGAACCTCACCCACCGCGGCGCGTGCGGATGCGACCCGCTGACGGGTGACGGCGCCGGGATCATGATCCAGGTGCCACAGGACTTCTTCGTGGCGGTGGCGCCACAGGCCGGCATCCGCCTGCCGGCGCCGGGTGACTGGGCCGTCGGCAACGTCTTCCTGCCGCCGCAGGTCGAGGAGCAGGAGAGTGCCGAAGGACTCTTCGCCCGGCTCTGCCGCGAGGAAGGGCAGGAGTTCCTCGGCTGGCGGACCGTCCCCACCGACAACCGCTCGATCGGAGCCACGGCGCGGGAGGTGGAGCCGACCGTCCGCCAGGCGTTCGTCGGTCGCGGAGGAGCCACGCCCCGTGACCGGTTCGAGTGGAAGCTGTACGTCATCCGCCGCCGTTTCGAGATCGAGCTCGGCCAGCTCGGCCTCACCGGCCAGACGTTCGCCTACGTCTGTTCGCTGTCGAGCCGGACGTTGATCTACAAGGGGCTGCTGCTCGCCGACCAGGTGTCGAAGTACTACCCCGACCTGTCGGATCAGCGGCTCACCAGTTGTCTCGCGCTGGTGCATCAGCGCTACAGCACCAACACCTTTCCGACGTGGGACCTCGCCCATCCGTTCCGGTACATCGCCCACAACGGCGAGATCAACACCGTGCGCGGCAACATCAACTGGATGCATGCCCGCGAGCGGATGCTCGATCACCCGGTGTATGGCCCCGACCTCAGGAAGATCACCCCGGTGGTCCGCCCGGGCGGCAGTGACTCGGCCACGCTCGACAACGTCCTCGAACTGCTCATCCAGGCGGGCCGCCCCGTCGAGGAAGCGGTGAGCATGCTGATCCCCGAGCCATGGAGCGGCCACGAGAGCATGGCTGACGACCTCAAGGCCTACTACGAGTACCAGGCCTGCCTCATGGAACCGTGGGACGGCCCCGCCTCGATCTCGTTCACCGACGGCACGCGCATCGGCGCCACCCTCGACCGCACCGGCCTCCGCCCGGGGCGCTGGTGGCAGCTCAAGGACGGGCTGGTGGTACTCGCCAGCGAGGCCGGCGTGCTCGACCTGCCCGCGGCCCAGGTGGTGCGGAAGGGAAGGCTCCGGCCGGGGCGGATGTTCCTCGTCGACACCCGCGAGGGGCGGATCGTCGAGGACGAGGAGATCAAGCGGCGCCTGGCGACGGCCCAACCGTGGCGTCAGTGGCTCGCTGACAATCAGGTCCGGCTCGACGATCTTCCCGATCCGTCGGCCGCGGCGGAGCTCGCGGCGTCGCGGGCCTGCCTGCCGGCCGACATGGCCTCGGTCCCCGGCCCCGACGGCCGGGCGCCGGGGCACGACACCTCCCCACCGCGTGCGGCCGATCCCTGGCACGCCGCCGGTGTGGCGGGAGAGCGGGCCAGCCTCCTCGAGTTGCAGCGCGCCCACGGCTACACCCTCGAGGACCTCAAGGTGATCATCGCCCCGATGGCCACCGACGGGGCGGAGCCGATCGGTTCGATGGGCAACGACACGCCGCTGGCGGTTCTCTCAGACCGCCCGCAGCTGCTGGCCAGCTACTTCAAGCAACTCTTCGCCCAGGTCACCAATCCCCCCCTCGATGCGATCCGCGAGGAGATCATCACGTCGCTGGTGACGACCATCGGCGCCGAGGGCAACCTGCTGGCGAGCACGCCGTTGCAGAGCCGGCTGCTGCGTCTCGAGACCCCCGTGATCACCAACGCCCAGTGCGCCCGCATCAAGGCGCTCGACCGCCCCGGGCTCGTGACCCGAACGTTGTCGCTGCTGTTTCCGGCGGCCGGCGGCCCGGCGGCGCTGCGCGAGCGCCTCGATGCCCTCCGCGCCGAGGCCTCACGGGCCGTGGCGGAGGGGGCGACGATCATCGTCCTCTCCGATCGGGGCATCGACCGTGATGCGGCGGCGCTCCCCGCGCTGCTGGCCACTGCTGCGGTCCACCACCATCTCGTGCGCGAAGGCACCCGCACACGCTGCGGGATCGTCGTCGAGACGGGCGAGGCACGCGAGGTCCACCATTTCGCGCTCCTCACCGGCTACGGGGCCGGGGCTGTCAACCCCTACCTCGCCTTCGCCACCATCGATCAGATGCAGGCCGAGGGGATGATCGCGACCGACATCCCCAGGGAGAAGCTCCACAAGCAGTTCATCAAGGCGGCGAGCAAGGGGCTGCTGAAGGTGATGAGCAAGATGGGCATCTCCACGCAGCAAAGCTACCGCGGTGCCCAGATCTTCGAGGCGGTGGGCCTGGCCCATGACCTGATCGACGAGTGCTTCACGCGCACGCCGAGCCGGATCGGCGGCATCGGACTCGACGGGGTGGCCGACGAATCGCTCCGCCGCCACGAGCACGCCTGGCCGCGGGCGCATGTGGCCCAGGCCCTCGAGCTCGACGTCGGTGGCCGCTACCAGTGGCGCCGCAAGGGGGAGGCGCACATGCTCGCCCCCGACGTGGTGGCGAAGCTCCAGCAGGCGACCCAGATCAACAGCCGTGAGGAGTTCCGTCGCTACCAGCAGCTCATCGACGAACAGCAGACGCGGCTCCTCACGCTGCGCGGCCTGCTCGACTTCCGCTGGGCGCACTCCCCCGTGCCGCTCGATGAGGTGGAGTCCGCCAAGGAGATCGTGAAGCGCTTTGCCACCGGGGCGATGTCGTACGGCTCGATCTCCAAGGAGGCCCACGAGACCCTCGCCGTGGCGATGAACCGCATCGGCGGCCGGAGCAACACCGGCGAGGGGGGCGAGGACCCTGTCCGCTATCAGCCCGATCCCACCGGTGACAGCAAAAACTCGTCGATCAAGCAGGTGGCCAGCGGCCGCTTCGGGGTGACGAGCCTGTACCTCGTCAACGCCCGCGAGCTCGAGGGCGGGATCCAGGAGGTCGCGCGGATCGTGCACGGCCACCCGACGTTCTCCGAAGCCGTCGTCGAAGCCGCCCGTGCGGCAGACGGCTGGCTGATCCACGGCTAGCGCCAGCTAGCTATCCACGCGGCGCCCAGCTGGCGCGGCTGATTCGCCAACTGGCGAAGGCCGCGCCGGCAGGCGGCGCGTAGCGTCGGACGCCATGCCGCAGCGCGAGCTCCAGCCGATGCTCGATCACACGGCGCCCAACGACCTGCTTGCGGCGCTGATCGAGAGCGTCGACGACGCGATCTACCTCGTCGACGCCGACGGGCGCGTGCGCTACTGCAATCCAGCGGCGCTACGGATCCTGGGGTCT
>SXWA01000240.1 GCA_005791575.1 Planctomycetaceae bacterium | reverse complement strand
GTGATCGCGATCATCGGCACCCTCGTCGGGCTCCTGCTCCCGGCCGTTCAGGCGGCGCGTGAGGCGGCGCGGCGCTCACAGTGCTCGAACAACATGAAGCAGCAGGGGCTCGCGTTCCAGAACCACCACGACGCCCTCAACGCGTTTCCCAACGGCGGTGCAGGTACGTCATGGTGGGCCAACCCATACAGTCAGGAGACGTGGGGGCATTCCCAGTGGGTGCGCCTGCTTCCCTATATGGAGGAATCGGCCATGTACGGAAGGCTCAAGTGGAATGCCAAGGGCTCGACCCCGGCCGGCTTCAACTCGGGATGGGACGGCAACGCGGCCACCTGGCAGGACAAGCGGATCAAGATGCTGATCTGCCCGTCGTCTTCATTGACGAACACCGGCCCCTGGAACAATTTTTCGGCCTCCTACTTCGGGATCGCGGGTGCGGTCCCGATGCAGTTCGGCCCGTCGCCGACGGGGCGCTTCCAGAGCACCGAAGGGCTGGCCTTCAACGACGACAACGCCTGGGGCATCACGTCGGGCCGGGGCATGGTCCCCAACTACGGCAACGGCACCGCCGGTGTCTCCGGCGATGCGGTCGGACCGCAGATCCTCGGCCTCAACATGTCGCGGTGCACCGACGGGACCTCGAAGACGATGCTGGTCGGAGAGATGAGCGAGCGCGTCTTCGACACGACCGGCGTCAATGGTTCGGATCGCCGGCCAGGCCGCAACTGGGGCTGGCACATGGGCGGTCTCTCCGGCTGGAGGGACTGGGGCCCGCACACCAACAACGTCACCCTCCGCTATCCGCCCAACGCCCGGGTGCTGAATCAGCAGGGGGTGGATGACTGGACCGGGTGGGCCGATGCCTCGCCGGCCAATCCCCCGCTCACCTCCGCGCACCCCGCCGGCGTGTTGACGCTGCGGGTGGACGGCTCGGTGCAGTTCATGTCCGACAACATCGACTTGGAGACCCAGACGTTCCTCGCGGTGCGGGACGATCGTTTCTCGGTCAACGCGGACTGAGTCGAGGGTCACGGTTTGCCGGCCCGTCGGCTCCGCAGCCCACACACGGACATGGCCTGCTTCCCGGGAGCCGATCCCGGGAAGCAGGCAACTCCGATATGGGATTCCGCCCGGGGGCTGAAGCGGCGTACCGATCGACGGGCCCCGGGGTCTACCGTGGGCACAGTCGCCGGTTCCTCCTGCCGCACGGACCGACTGGCACGGACCAAGAACACATCGAAGCACGAGAAGGAGAGTCGACGATGCGACGTTTTGTTTCGCTGGGGGCACTGGCCACGATCGCCGTGGTGACGCTGACCGGCTGCGGTGGCGAGAAGCCGGTCGCGCCCGAGGTGCAGGAAAAGCGTCTCAAGGACGCGGAAGCATCCATGGACAAGGGGATGGATGCGATGAAGGGGATGAAGAACATCAAGCGCTGAATCGCCCGGGAGCGATGGCCTGATCTCTCCCCCCTACGCCATCCCGCGCAGCCGGGCGACGCCGGCGGCGATGCGCTCCACGGCGGTGTCGATCTCGACCCCGGTCGTGAACCGCGAGAGTCCGAAGCGGAGGCTCGCCCGGGCGCGGTCGTCGTCGAGCCCGAGCGCCAGCAGCACGTGGCTCGGCCGCGGGCTCTCCGACGAACAGGCGGCGCCGGAGCTGAGCGCCAGGCCGTCGCCGGCGAGCGTCGCCAGCAGCGAATGGCCGTCGACTCCCGGGATCCGCACGTTGAGGTTGTTCACCAGGCGCGTCGTCGGATCGGCGAGCGCCGGCCCGTTGAGGGCGATGCCGTCAATGCGCCGCCGCAGGCCGTCCCAGAGCCGGTCGCGCAGCGAGCGCATCCGGTCGGGCTCATCGACCAACCCCTCGGCGGCCAGCCGTGCCGCCACCCCCATCCCCACGATCCCCGGCACGTCGTGGGTGCCGCTCCGCATCCCCCGTTCCTGACCGCCGCCATGGAACAGCGGCTCGATCCGCACCGCCCGGCCGCGGCGCCGCACATACAGCGCCCCGACCCCCTTCGGACCGTGGAATTTGTGCGCCGAGAAGCTCGCCAGATCGGCGCCCAGCGCGTCGACACCGACCGGCAGCCGGCCGAGGGCCTGAGCGCAGTCGAGGTGCAGCACCGCCGGGTGCCCGGCGAGGACGGCGGCGATCGCCACGGCATCCTGGACGACGCCGATCTCGTTGCTCGCCAGCAGCACGCTGACGAGAAACGTGTCGGGCCGCAGCGCTCCCCGGATCGCCTCCGGATCGACCCGGCCCGGGATCCCGTCGCTGTCCTGAGTGGCCACCGGCAAGCGCGTCACCTCCACGCCGTGGCGTTCGAGGTGGGTGACGGGATCGAGCACTGCCGAGTGCTCGGTGACGAGCGTGATCACATGGCCGCCGCGGCCGCCGGTGCGGAGCCAGGTGCCGAGGATCGCGAGGTTCGTGCTCTCGGTCGCCCCCGACGTGAAGACGATCTCGCGCGCCGCGGCGCCGATCGCCGCCGCCACCGCCTCCCGCGATCCCTCCACGGCATCGCGCGCCTCGCGGCCGGGCTCATGGGTGCCGCTGCCGGCGTTGGCATAGCGGTCGGTGAGCCAGGGGAGCATCTCCTCCAGCACCCGCGGATCGAGCCGCGTGGTCGCATGGTTGTCGAGGTAGATCATGCCGGAATCCATGGGCGCGGGCCCCGTCTGTACGGCGAGCCGTCTGTCAGGCGAACCGGCCGGCAGTGATCGCGTCGAGCGCGATCTGCGACCAGGTCTCGAAAAGCTCACGGTCGGCGAGGAGTGCCTCGAGCGTGGCGAAACCGCAGTCGACGAGCCCACTCTCGCGCGGCGCCACCTCGGCCCGCTCCAGTTCCAAAACGTGGACGATCCCCAGATGCACGCTCCCCACCGGCGTGGCATCGTCGTTGATGAGGCCGACGACCCGGGCCGTGTAGGGGGCGGCGATCGCCACCTCCTCGTCGAGTTCGCGGCGCATCCCCGCGTCGTACGAGACGTCGTCGCCGTGCGCCCCGTCGACGCTCGAGATGTGACCGCCGATCCCCACCGAGCGCTTGGCCCGCAGCCGCGCCTCCCCCTGGCCGCCGCCGCGCGTGTAGGCGAAGTACCGCCAGCCGCCGTCGGCCGCGCGGCTGGCGAGCACGCAGTAGGGGATCAGTTGCTTGAACGACGGATCCTCCTCCACCGCGGCGCGTGGCCGCCAGAGGGTGTGCCGCGGGTCGAGGAGGAGCGGCAGGTAGGCCGCCGTGTCGGCCTGGAACCCCTGGAACATCCCCGCCCGCTCGAGCACCGCCCGCGGCACGACGAGCACGTCCTCCTGTGGCACTCCGCTCATCATGTCGCTCCTCGTTCGACGCGTGTGATCCAGCCATCCCAGCACCGCGACACCTGCCCCGGGGGGGCGGTCGGCCACCGCAGGATACACGCCCCCCGCCCCGGCGGTGACACGTGGGCACCCGGATCACGGCGGAGCAGGCCTGCCGCTCATGCGATCAGCCGAGCGTGCCGCTCATTCAATCAGCATCGCATCGCCGTAGCTCAACAGCCGGTAGCGCTGGTGAATCGCCTCGGCGTAGGCCCGGCGGATGAGATCGCGCCCCGCCAACGCGCTGACGAGCACGAGCAGCGTGGTGCGCGGGAGATGGAAATTGGTGAGCAGGAAGTCCACCACCCGGAAGGGATAGCCCGGGGTGACGAACAGGTCGGTCGCCCCCTGCCAGGGGGCGATGACGCCGTTCCGCGCGGCGGTCTCCAGGGTCCGCAGCGAGGTCGTGCCGATCGCCACGACCCGCCCTCCAGCCGCGCGCGTCGTCGCGACGGCGGCCACGGTCTCCGCCGGGCACGCGCACCACTCGGAGTGCATCGGATGGTCGGCCACACGCTCGGTGGCGATCGGCCGGAACGTGCCGAGACCGACATGGAGCGTGACCGCGGCGCGGCCGATGCCGCGCGCGGCGAGGGCCGCGAGCAGGTCGGGGGTGAAATGCAGTCCAGCGGTCGGGGCGGCCGCCGAACCGGCCGTCCGCGCGAACACCGTCTGGTAGCGGTCGCGATCGGCGGCGACCGCCTCGCCATGGCGGATGTAGCCCGGCAGCGGCACGCGGCCGAACCGTGCGAGCAGATCGAAGGGGGCGGCGGAGTCGTTGGGCCGCACCAGCCACGCCCCACCCGCCGCCCGGCCGACGAGAGTGAGCACGAGAGGCGCGCCGCCGTCCGCCGGCTCGACGAGGATCCGCTCGCCGGCGTCGGGGCGGCCGCGGGTGTGGGCGAGGATCTCCCAGGTGCCCCCTTGCCCGTCTGCCGGCCGGAGGAACAACCCCTCCCATTTGCCGCCGGTGCGCGCACGTCGGCCGACGAGCCGCGCCGGCACCACCTTGGTCTCGTTGACCACCACGAGATCGCCGGGCCGGAGGATCTCCGGCAGGTCGCGCACGTGCCGGTGCTCGAGCATGCCGGTGGCCCGGTGGACGACCAGCAGCCGGGCGGCGGTGCGGTCGGCGAGCGGTTCCTGTGCGACCAGATCGGCGGGCAGTTCGTAGTCGTACTCGCTGGTCAGGTCGCCGCCGCCGTCGCTCGCGCGGGCCCCGGCGCTCACTGGCCACCTCGCGCCGCGGCGGCGACGAGGGCCGCTGTCTCATCGCGCGGGTGGGGCACAACCGCCCGCGCCGGCAACGACGTGAGGACGACGCAGATCGTGCCGGTCGCGGGATCGGCCCAGCCGATCGTGCCGGTCGATCCGGTGTGGCCGAACGTCGCCACCGAGCAGCCGGCACTGCCCGCCGCGGTGCCGACGTCGAAACCGAGGCCCCGCGGCCGGATGCCGGGGGGGTTGTGGTTGGTGATCATGGATCGCTCGGTTTCCGCGGCGCAGAGGCGGCCCCGGCCGTGGAGGAACTCGCCGAGAAACGCCGCCACGTCGGCGGCCGATGCCTGCACGCCTCCCCATGGCGCGCCCAGCCCCCGCCACCACGGGCTGTTCCAATCCCATTCGCGGGCCCCCGGATCACCACCCCCCGCCTCGGGCGCCGCGTGCTCGGTCTGGCAGGGCACCGTGTCGGAAGGCTGGAACTGGCCCATCCCCAGCGCCGCGCGCGTCATCCCCAGGGGGGCGAGCACCGTCCGCCCGACAAGGGTCCGGAAATCCTCCCCCGAGATCCGCTCCGCGACACGCGCCGCGAGGAGGATCCCCATGCTGGAATAGCGGTAGCCCTGCCCAGGAACGAACGCCAACGGGGTCCGGGCCGTGCGGGCAGCAAACTCGGCGAGCGGCGCGTGGCTGCGGCGGAGGGTGTCGTTATCGGGAAGCTGATCGGGAAGTCCCGAGACGTGGGTGAGCAGATGGCGGAGCGTGATCCGCTCGCGGCCCTCCCCCTCGACCTCCGGCAGGGTGCGCCGCACCGGATCGTCGAGCCCGACGGCTCCGGAGGCGACCAAGGTCATGAGCGCCGCGGCGCTGATCGGCTTCGAGATCGAGCCCAGAAGGAAGAGCGCGTCGGCGGCGACTCCCCACGCGCGCGACCACCGGCCGGCCGGGCTCTCGACATGAAGGACGGCGGCCCGGACCAAGCCGCTGGCCACGGCGCGATCGAGGGCCACTGCCGCCGCGTCGCTCGTGCCGCCAGCCGGCACCGCGCCGAGGCTCCCCGCGACCGCCCCACCGAGCCCGACCCGCAGTGCGCCACGCCGATCCATCCGCCTCCTCCTCCCGGTCTGCCCGCCCGCCCGCAGCCCGGCCACTGCCGGCACGGCATGGCGCGGTGATACGATTCGCCTCCATGACGACCACACGACCCACCAGTATCGCACGCCGCTGCCAGACGGTGTCGCGTGCCGACGGGCAGTGCACCAGCCGGGCGGAAGCCAGCTTCGGCAGGATCGGCCGCCGGATCGGAGCCGCGACCATGCCGCTCGTGCTCGGAGCCCTCGTCTGGGGTGCATGCCTCCCGGCCGGCACCGCCGCGGCGGTCGAACTCACGCTCCAACGGATCATGGGCAGCCCCGCCCTCTCCGGGCCGGTGCCACGGGCGCTCAAGCTCTCCCCCGACGGCCGGCTCGCCACCCTCCTCCGGCCGCGGGCCGACGACCGCGAGCGCTACGACCTCTGGGCGATCGACACGACCACCGGTGCCGAACGGATACTCGTCGATTCCCAACTTCTCGGCAGCAACGCCGAGGTCTCCGAGGAGGAGAAGATGCGCCGCGAGCGGGCCCGGCTCGGCGGCACCCGTGGCGTGGTGCAATACGCCTGGGCCGCCGACGGCCGGAGCATCCTCGTGCCGCTCGACGGCGACCTGTTCGTGTTCACCCTCGCCGACGACCGCATCCGGCGGATCACGGCCACACCGGAGACCGAACTCGACGCGCGCATGGCACCGCGCGGCGGGTTCGTGTCGTTCGTCCGCGGACAGGACCTCTTCATCCACGATCTCGACAGCGGCAGCGAGCGGCGTCTCACCACCGACGGGGGCGGCGCCGTCTCGTGGGGCACGGCCGAGTTCGTCGCCCAGGAGGAAATGGACCGCCACGACGGGGTCTGGTGGAGCCCGGACGAACAGGCGCTCGTCGTCGCCCGGGTCGACGAGACCGACGTGCCGCTCGTGACCCGGGCGGCGATCGGTGCCGACGGCACGCGCGTCCACTCCCAACGCTATCCGCGGGCGGGATCCCCCAATGCCCGCGTGTCGTTGCACGTCTTCCGGCCGACCGGCCCGGCCGACGCGCCACCGGTGCCGCTCGACCTCGGGCCCGATCACGATCGCTACGTGGCCCGGGTGGACTGGGCGCCCGACGGCCGTTCGATCCTCGTGCAGCGGCAGTCGCGCGACCAGCGCCGGCTCGACCTCCTCCGCTTCGATCCCGCCACCGGCCGGGGCACGGTGGTGGCGACCGAGGAGCAGCCCACCTGGGTCAACCTCTCCGACGACCTGCGCAGCCTCCCCGACGGGCGCCTTCTCTGGACGAGCGAGCGCGACGGGTTTCGCCATCTGTGGGTGCTCGGCGATGGGGCGCCGGAGCAGGTGACGCGCGGCCCGTGGGCAATCGACAAGGTCGTCGGCCTCGACCGGGCCGCCGCCCGGGCATTCTTCATCGGTTGGACCGACACGCCGCTCGAGCGCCATCTCTACGCGGTCGATCTGCCATGCGACGGCCGGCCCGCCGGCACCCCGCGCCGGCTCACGGAACCGGGTGGCTGGCACGACGCGACGATGGACGACACAGCCAGCCGGGCACTCGTCACCCGGTCCACTCCAGCGCAGCCGCCGCAGACCTTCCTCGCCGACGCGGCGGGGGCGCGGATCCGCTGGATCGAGGAGAATCGCCCCGCCGGCGCGCACCCCTACGCCCCGTTCATGGCCGACCACATCGAGCCGGAGTTCGGCACGCTGGTCACCCCCGACGGCACCACCCTCCACCATGCCCACCTCCAGCCGCGCATCGCCGCCGGCGCGAAGGCGCCGGCGCTCGTCATCGTCTACGGCGGCCCCGGAGTCGGGCCGCTCGTGGCGCGGCGCTGGGGAAGCCTCACCGCCCAGTACTTCGCCCGCCGCGGCTGGCATGTCTTCTCGATCGACAACCGCGGTACCAGCGGCCGCGGCAAGGCCTTCGAGGATCCGATCCACCGGGCCCTGGGGCAGATCGAGGTGGCCGACCAGATGCTCGGCCACGCCTGGCTCGCCTCCCGCGCCGATGTCGATCCGGCACGGATCGCCGTCCAGGGCTGGTCGTACGGCGGCTACATGGTGCTCCGCCTCCTCGCCGCCCATCCGGGCCGGTTCGCCGCCGGTGTCGCCGGGGCCCCGGTGACCGCCTGGGATCTCTACGACACCCACTACACGGAGCGCTACCTCGGCAATCCGACGAGTGACCGCGCGCCCTACGACCGCTCCGACGTCGTCCCGGAGGCGGACCGGATCGCCGATCCGCTGCTGCTCATCCACGGCATGGCCGACGACAACGTGATCTTCGACAACACCGCCGCCCTCGCGGCACGCCTCCAGAAGACCGGTCGGCTGTTCGAGATGATGGTCTACCCCGGCCAGACCCACCGGATCGCCGGCCCGGAGACGGGCGTGCACCTGTGGCGCTCGATCGAGGACTTCCTCGATCGTCGTCTGGCTTCCCCCCGGGCCCGATCCCGCGCCCCGACGGAGTGATCGATGCGTCACCCCCCCGCCCCGTGTCCTTCCCGCGGATCCCGCCTCGTCCGGCTCATCGCCCTCGCCCTCCTCGGTGCGGGGCCCGCGGTCGCCGCCCCCGCCGCCGACGACTGGCCCTGGTGGCGTGGCCCCACCCACGACGGCGTCGCCGCCGCGCAGGAGATCGTGCCCACCTGGTCGGCAACGTCGAACGTGCTCTGGATGGCCGACATCCCCGGCCGCGGCAACGGCTCCCCGACGGTCTGCGGGGCCGATGTCTATCTCGCCACCTGCGACGAGGCAACCGGCAGCCAGTCGGTGCTCGCCTTCGACCGCGCCACCGGCAAACCCCGCTGGACCCGCCAGGTGCATGCGTCAGGGGCGATGCGGAAGAACGAGCGGTCGAGCGGCGCCTCCGGCACCGTCTCCTGCGACGGCGAGCGGCTGTTCATCGCCTTCCCCAACGACGGCGCGGCGGTCGTCAGCTGCCTCTCCCGCGGCGGGGAGATCCTCTGGCACCACCGGCTCTGCGACTACCTCATCCACCAGGGCTACGGCGCCTCGCCGCTGATCCACGGCGACACCGTGATCGTGATCGCCGACCACAGGGGGGGCGGCGTGGTGGCGGCCCTCGAGCGCGGCAGCGGCGCCGTCCGCTGGCGGCACGAGCGACCGAAGAATCCCAATTACTCGTCGCCGATCGTCCACCGGCTCTTCGGCCGGGAGCAGTTGATCCTCATCGGCTGCGACACGGTCGCGAGCCACGATCCGGCCACGGGCGCCGTCCTCTGGGAACGCCCCGGCGCGACCACCGAGTGCGTCACCACGCCGGTCACCGACGGCACGCGGATCTACACCTCGGGTGGCTACCCGCGGAACCACGTCGCGGCGATCCGCGCCGACGGCACCGGCGCCGTCGACTGGGAGAACGGCGACCGGGTGTACGTGCCGTCGCTGCTGGTTCACGGGGGGCACCTCTACGGCGTCCTCGACGCCGGGATCGCCGTCTGCTGGGACGCGGCCACGGGCGCCGAGCGCTGGAAACAGCGGCTCGGCGGCAGCTTCAGCGCCTCGCCGGTGCTCGTCGGCGACACGATCCTGGTGACGAGCGAACAGGGCACGACCCATCTGTTCAAGGCGACGCCCGAGCGGTTCGTGCCGGTCGCGGAGAACGTACTCGGCGACGAGTGCTTCGCCTCGCCGGCCGTCTGCGGCGGGCGGATCTACCTCCGGGTGGCGTTCCACGGTGCCGAGGGGCGCCGCGAGAAACTCGTCTGCATCGGCCGCTGACCGCGACTGGTATCCTGCTGCATGGCGGTCGCCGGTCGGAACGTGGTGTTCTGCGGCGGCCATGCGGCCAGCGCGGCGAGACCGGCCAGCACGGCCATCACAGCCAACGGAGCGGAACCATGCAACGGTCCCAGGGCAGCGTCGTCTGCGGGTGCATCTGGCTCGCGGTCGCGGCGGGCCTCGCCCGGGCCGACGACTGGCCGCGGTGGCGCGGGCCGGCGGGCGACGGCGTGTGGCGCGAGACGGGGATCCTCCAGTCGTTCCCCGCGCCGCGGCTGGAACCGGCGTGGCGCGTGCCGATCGGTCCCGGCTACTCCGGCCCGACGGTGGCCGACGGCAGGGTGTTTCTCACCGACCGGCAGACGAAGCCGGCTCAGGTGGAGCGGGTGCTGTGCTTCGCCGCCGACAGCGGCGCCCCGCTCTGGACCCATCAATACGACTGCGTCTACCGCAACATCGGCTATGAGGCCGGCCCGCGCGCCTCCGTCACGGTCGATGGCGACCGGGTCTTCGCCCTCGGCGCGATGGGCCATCTCCACTGCCTCGACGCCGCCGACGGGCGTGTCGCCTGGCAGCGCGATCTCGCCACCGACTATGCGGTCGCGATGCCGATCTGGGGGATCGCGGGTGCGCCGCTCGTCGACGGCGATCGGCTCATCATCCATCTCGGCGGCAGCGACGGCGCGTGCATCGTCGCCCTCGACAAGGCCACCGGCCGCGAGGTCTGGAAGGCACTCGCCGACCGGGGGCAATACACCGCTCCGATCCTCGTCGAACAGGCGGGGCGGAAGGTGCTCGTGGTCTGGACCGGCGACAGCGTGGCGGGCCTCGCCCCGGAGAGTGGCGCGGTGCTCTGGCAGGTCCCCTTCAAGCCGCGCAACATGCCGATCGGCGTCGCCACGCCGGTGGTCTCCGGCGACCGGCTGTTCCTCACCAGCTTCTACGACGGTTCGATGATGCTCCGCCTCGGCACGAAGGCGCCGACGGTCGAGACACTCTGGCACCGCGTCGGCGCGAGCGAGCGGCAGACCGACGCCCTCCACTCGATCATCGGCACGCCGCTGTTCCTCGGCGACCATGTCTACGGCGTCGACAGCTACGGTGAGCTGCGCTGCCTCGATGCCGCCAGCGGCGACCGCGTCTGGGAGGACCTCACCGCCACCCCCAAGGCGCGCTGGAGCACGATCCACATCGTCCGGCAGGGCGACACCGACACCGTGTGGATGTTCAACGAACGGGGCGAGCTGATCATCGCCCGCCTCACCCCGCAGGGCTTTCAGCCCGTCAGCCGGGCCGCGATCCTCGAGCCGACCACCGATCAGTTGCCGCAGCGCGGTGGTGTCTGCTGGTCGCATCCCGCCTTCGCCAACCGGCATGTGTTCGCCCGGAACGACAAGGAGCTGGTGTGCGTGAGCCTGGCGGCCCCGTGAACGACG
>SXWA01000239.1 GCA_005791575.1 Planctomycetaceae bacterium | reverse complement strand
GGCTATTGCTCTACCATTGAGCTACACCCGCGGCTCGGGACAACCGGGCGTTGGGATTCATCGATCGGCCGGGTTGTGCGGTGGGTGGCTGCTCCGCTCGCTGCTTCTTCTCGCAGCTTCTTCTCGCTGCGTCTTCTTTTTGTCTGGCTGGCTTTAGGTCTCGCTGCTTGGTGGCTCTCGGTTCGTTCGCTGCGTGCTTGCGGTGACGATGAGATCCGGCCGAAGGTTCGTGCTGGTGCGGGATTCTGGTGGGTGTCAGGCGCAAACGCGGGTCTGCAAAGGCTGCACGTGAGTGGGGAGTGCAGGATTCGAACCTGCGAAGGAAAAATCCATCAGATTTACAGTCTGACCCCTTTGACCGCTCGGGAAACTCCCCGCGCCCGAATTGATCCAGTGCTCGAGTTGCCACCGCCCGAAAACCGCCCGACTGCAAAGCCGCCCGACTGCAATACCGCCCGACTGCAAAGCCGACCACCAGACCGCCCACCCGCCAAGGCCAACGCCCAACTGGCCGCCACGGTTTGGCGACCACGTGAGCGGTCACGCAGTGAGCTAGCGGCGGGAGTTGAACCCGCAACCTGCTGATTACAAATCAGCTGCTCTGCCAATTGAGCTACGCTAGCGACCCGGACGCCGCTGGCGACAGTCCGACTGTGGAAACCTTCCAGTGTACGGATTCGGATTGCCCGTGCAAGCCGCTCTTGAACCGCCATCGCTCCCCTGGTTGGGTGGTGTCGCTCCGGCCGTCATTCCGCTTTTTCGGGAAAAGACAGTTCCAGCATTGAAAAATCGTCGGAGAAGTCACCGCGACCGGAAACCTCGGCGATTTCTTGGAGCAGCGTGTCCAGGCGACGCTCGGCAGGAGTTGTGGGGCTGGTCATGAGGCGGAGAAATGCGTTGAAACCCCACATCGATCCGTCCGGGCGACTCACTTCGAAGGCGCCGTCGCTGTAGAGGTAGATCCGCGAACCTGGGGGCACCGCCACCTCGCGGGACTCGAAGTCGAGGCCGTCGACGGCCCCGATCAGCGGTCCATCCGACTCCAGCAGGGTCCAGGCGGGCGGTGCCCCGTCGGCGGCGGGGGGGATGAGGAGGGCGGGAGGATGGCCCCCGCCCGCCCAGGTGAGGCGGCCGGCGGCCGCATCGAGGATGCCGTACCAGACGGTGAAGAACATGTCGTTCTGCCGTTCCATCGGAAAGGCACGGTTCAGTGCCGCCAGCACACGACCCGGGTCGCGGAAATCGGTGTGCGGCAGCGCTTCCGTTCGCAGGGTGGTGAGGACCGACACGCTGAGGAGTGCCGCCCCGACACCGTGCCCGCACACGTCGAGCAGATAAACCGCCGTCCGGTGGGCGTCGATCGGGTGAAAACCGAACGCGTCGCCGCCGAGTTCGGCAGACGGACTGAAGCGCCAATCGATGTCGATCCGCTCCAGCCGTTGCGGGGCGGGCAGCAGCGAACGCACGTACCTTGCGGCCGTGGCCAGGTCGTTGGCCAGCAACTCACGGCTCGCCCGCAACGCCTCGAACGCCTCGTTCCGGTCCAGGAGGGCGATGTACCCGCGCGAATGGTGCCGCACGCGCGCCAGCAGCTCGAGGCGGTCGGGAAGCTTCACGATGTAGTCGTTGGCACCGAGCTGGAACGCCTCCGCCTTGACGGCGGGGTCCTCTTTCGTGGAGAGCACGATGATGGGGACGTCACGAAAACGATCGTCGGCGCGGAACTGACGCACCACTTCCAAGCCGTCGATGTCGGGCATCACGAGGTCAAGGAGGATCACCGTGGGCTCGACGTCGGCGGCGGCCAGAAGGGCTGCCGGCGACTCCCGGCAGTAGTGGTAGTCGATCTCCCCCTCGCCGACGAGCATCCGCCGGACAGCCTCGCCGATGATCGGCTGGTCATCCACGAGGAGCACGCAGGGTCGGCGGCTGGTGAGTGGGGGGGGTGACACGGCTGGTGGGGCAGCAAGGGATGGCGTACGACGCCCCGGCACGATCCCGGGCCTGGGTCACGAAAGTCTAGCGGGGCCAGCCGAAAGTCCGTCCGGGTGTTGCGGCTGGCAGCGGGCGAAACGTCGTTTTGCAGACGGGTGCCCCGGGCTGTCGGGGACCGCCCGGGCGTCGGCGACGGGCCGCGGGGGCGGCCGCTATCATCGTCGCGACGCAGCGTTGGCCGCGTCGATGCCCTGAACCGCCACGGCAAGCCGAGGGCCGCATGACCGAACGTCCGTCCTCCCGTCGCGCCGCTGCACCGTCACCGGTTGGTGCCATTGCCGACCCCGACATCGAGGGTCTGGGGGTCTTCTATCTGGGCCGCAGCGTCGAGGCCGACACCGGTCGGTCCGGCGCGCCTCTCCTTGTGGATGCGCGGCGATTCACCACCCACGCGGTCTGCGTCGGCATGACGGGCAGTGGAAAGACCGGCTTGCTGATCGGCCTCGTCGAGGAGGCGGCGATCGACGGGATTCCGACGCTGATCATCGATCCCAAGGGGGACCTGGCCAACATCCTCCTCACCTTTCCCGACCTTGCCCCCGAGTCGTTCCGTCCGTGGCTCGAGGAAGACGCGGCACGCCGCGACGGGATCACGATCGACGAACTGGCCGAGCGCACGGCGCGGCGGTGGCGGGAAGGGCTGGAGGCGAGCGGGCAATCGGCGGCCCGGATCGGGAAGCTGCGCGACGCGGTCGACATGGCGGTCTACACGCCGGGTAGTCGCAGCGGGCGCCCGCTGGCGATGCTGCAGAGCCTCGATCCGCCCGCCGGGGACGACGATCCAGAGGCCCGACGCGACAGGATCGACTCCCTCGTGGCCGGAATCCTGGCGCTGGCGGGGATCGATGGTGAACCCGGCCGCAGCCGGGAGCACGTCCTCCTCGCATCGATCGTCGATGCCCTGTGGCGCAGCGGCCAGCGGATCGACTTCGCGACCCTCGTCCGGTCGATTCCGGCCCCGCCGCTGGAGCGGGTCGGGTTCCTCGACCTCGAGAACTTCTACCCCGCCGGGGAGCGCTTCCAACTCGCGTCGCGCCTCAACACCGTGGCCGCCGCGCCCGGCTTCGACGCTTGGCTGCAGGGGGAGCCGCTCGACGTCGGGCGGCTCCTGTGGACGGAAACGGGGCGTCCCCGGGTGAGCGTGATCTCGATCGCCCACCTCTCCGATGCGCAGCGCATGGCCTTCGTCACCCTCCTCGCCGGGCAGGTCGTCTCCTGGATGCGGTCCCAGGGGGGCACCTCGTCGCTCAAGGCGCTGTTCATGATGGACGAGGTCTTCGGCTACATGCCCCCGACCGCGAACCCGCCGAGCAAGGGGCCGATCCTCACGCTGCTCAAGCAGGCCCGCGCCTTCGGGCTCGGGGTGGTGCTCGCCACGCAGAACCCGGTCGACCTCGACTACAAGGGGTTGTCGAATGCGGGCACCTGGTTCCTCGGTCGCCTCCAGACCGCCCGCGACAAGGCGCGCGTCCTCGACGGGCTCGAGGGGGCGGCCAGCTCCACCGGGCGCGGCTTCGACCGCGGACGTCTCGACCGCCTGCTCTCCGGCCTCGAGCAGCGGATGTTCCTCATGCACAGCGTCCACGAAGACGCGGAGACGGTGTTCCAGACGCGCTGGACCCTCTCCTACCTCCGCGGGCCGCTGCTCCGCGAAGAGATCCGCAGGCTCACGGCGGGGGGCACGCCTCCGGCCATGCACGGTGGCCAGGGGGCCGGGCCGTTGGCCGAGCGCCCGCTTGCCGAACCGCTCGCCGTCGAGATGGCGGGTGCCGATGAGGGGGGGGGTGCGACAGGATCGGCAGGTGGGCTGGCCGCGGGGCGGCCGCTGCTGCCGCCCGGCGTCCGCGAGGTGTTTCTCGCGCCGCCGGCCGCGGGGGCGGCAGGGGGGGCGGTGCGTTACCAGCCCTCGATCCTCGGGCGCGCGCGGGTGCGGTATTCCAAGTCGACGGCGCGGATCGAGGTCGATCGGGAGGTGATCTGCATCGCGCCGGCGAGCGACCAACTCGGGGAGTCGGCCTGGGACCAGGGCAGCACGCTGCCGGAGCCGCCCGAGGTGGAGATGGCACCGCGACCGGGCGCGTTCGCCCCGCTGCCCGCCTGCCTCGCCGGTCCCCGGGGTTACACCACGCTCGCCACGTCGCTGAAGGCGCATCTGGCCCGGACGTCGCGGCTGACGGTCTGGCGCGCCCCGGCCCTCGACGTGGTCTCGCGACCCGGCGAAGCGGAGGCCGACTTCCGCGTCCGCATCGCCCAGCAGGCGCGGGAGTGGCGCGACGCGGAACTCGACCGGGTGCGCTCGCGATATGCAGCCCGACTCGGCAGCCTCGACGACAAGATCGACCGCGCCCGCCAGAAGGTGGAGCGCGAACGGGCCGAGGCGAAGAACAAATCGATGCAGACCTACGTGTCGATCGGCACGGCCGTGCTCTCGGCGATCCTCGGCCGGAAGGTGGCCAACTCCACGACCGTCGGCCGGGCGGCGACCTCGATGCGTTCGGCCAGCCGCGCGGCGCGGCAGCAGTCCGACGTCGCCCACGCCGAGGAGAGCCTCGGAGTCCTCGAGGAGAAGCGGCAGGCACTGGCCGACGAGATCGACGAGGCCCTGGAGACGGTGCGGGCCGAAGCCAGTCCGGATCGGCTGCGGCTGGAGCCGATCGAGGTGCCGGCGAAGAAGACCGACATCGCCGTCGACGAGGTGGTGCTGGCCTGGGTGCCGTCGGTCAGCGCCCCGCAGCGGCCGCGCTTCGGAGGGGCGTGGTGATGGCCGATCCCGTTCCCGGCGCCGCCGATCCAGCCGCCCGTGCCGCGACCGCGGCCGACAGCGGCATCGTGCTGGTGGACTGCCCCGACGAGGTCGGCCTCATCCACCGGATCACGGGCGTGCTTTTCGCCCGTCGGCTCAACATCGAGAACAACCAGGAGTTCGTCGACACGGCCGCCAGGCACTTCTTCTTCCGCGCCGAGGTCGCCGCCGGAGTTGCCGGCCCTGCCGCCGCTGCCGGGCTGGTCGAGGATCTGAACGCGGTGCTCCCGGCCGGTGCCCGCGTGCGGGTGACGCGCGGCGGCGTCCGGCCGATCGTGATCATGGGGAGCCTCGAACCGCATTGCCTGGGGGAGCTGCTGCTCCTCGCCGCGAGTGGCGATCTGCCCTGCACGATCCGCGCGGTCGTCGGCAACCACGACCGGCTCCGCGGGCTCACGGAGCGCTTCGGGGTGCCCTTCCACCACGTGGCCGCCCCGGCCGCCGGGGCCGACGATGCGGCGCGGCTGGCCCACGAGGCGATCCTCGAGCGGGCGATCATGCCCCACGCGCCCGACTATCTCGTCCTCGCGCGCTACATGCGCGTGCTCTCCGCCGGATTCGTCGATCGTTGGGCCGGGAGGATCGTGAACATCCACCATTCGTTCCTGCCCGCCTTCGCCGGGGCGGCGCCCTATCGTCAGGCGTTCGTCCGCGGGGTGAAGCTGATCGGGGCGACGGCCCACTTCGTCACACGCGATCTCGACGAGGGGCCGATCATCGCGCAGGACGTGATCCCGGTCGACCACGGCTTCACCCCCGAGCGGATGGCACGGGCGGGGCGCGACGTGGAGAAGCTGGTCCTTGCCCGGGCGGTGCGCCTCCTGCTCGAGGAGCGTGTCTTCGTCCACGGCCGGCGGACGATCGTCTTCGCCTGATCGGTGACGGCCGTGGTCAGTCGTCGAGGCCGAGATCCTCGAGGTAGCCCTCCTGGAAGACGGCGGTCTCTTCGCGCTCGTGGGCCTGCATCGCATGGGTGAACGCCTCGAATTCCCGGGTCGTCTCCCCCCAGACGAGCGTGCCCCCCTGGGCGAGTTGGGCGACGAGGGTGTCGAGGTGGGCGAGCAGCCCATGGTGCTGGCTGATCACCGCCGTGGCCGCTCCGGCCAGCCGGGGCAGCCGCGCCACCGATTCCTCGAGCAGGCCCCCGTCCTCCTCGCGGGCGAAGTGGCAGGCCAAGTGCCGGCGCAGGTCGGTGAGGTCGGCGATCGCCGCCGCCACCGCGGCCGGAGTGGCGGCGGTCGTCGGCGACAGCTTCATGCGCACGTCACAGAGGCGGCGGAAGAGTTCCCGGTGCTCGGCCATGACATGATTCACCAGCGCCGGATCGGTGCGGTCGAGTGCCATCGCAAATGCTCCCAGGGGAATCGGTCACCACCCTCTGCAACGGTAGGCTGGAGGGGGCGGCGCCGGTCCGGACCGCGGCGGGCACCGGCGGCGCTGGTGGACAGTTGGCAGCCGCGGTGGGGCGACGATGACAGCGTCAGGTGACGGCACAGCGGCGGGAGCATCACCCCGGGGGATGCTCCAGGCGCGCGCCATGCTCGTCGGCAGTGGCATCGACATCGGTGCGCTCGGGGCGACCGAACGCACCGGCGGCGCACCCCTCGTGCTGGAGCTCGTCGGGTCGGTCACCGGCACCGCGCTACCGGGCATCGGTCGCGGCGTGGCCGTGCTGTACCGGTCCGGCGCCGTCGTCTTCTTCGATGTCTCGCCCGCCGGCATCGCCGATTGCTTGCGGCAGATCGGGCCGCAGGTGCGCCATCCGCTCGCGGATGCGGAGCGGGAGACCGAGGTCCTTGACATCCGCGTCGATGGCTCGGGGAGGGAGCTGATCGAGGGCAACACCCTCCTGCTCGCCGACGTGTCGATCGAGAAGCTGCAGATCATCGCCGACATCCTCGCCAAGAGCGTGTCGCTCGCCCACCACGAGCGCAACGTCGAACGACAGTTCGAGCGGGTGGAGCCCTTCGCCGTCGATCTCGGCCGGGGAGGGAGGAGTGGCCGGGCCGGCCGCGAGCTGCTCCAGCAGATCGGCGGCGCCCTGCTGGCCGAGCATCGGGTGGTGGCAGGCGCCCGCGTCGACGATGCCCCGGAGCTACTCTGGGACCATCCCGATTTGGAGCGGTTGTGGGGCCGGCTGCGCGACGAGTTCGAGATCCGGGAGCGGTCGCGGGCCCTCCACGAGAAGCTCGCCCTCATCTCGCGCACCGCCGAGACCGCCCTCGACCTCCTGCAAAACACGCGCAGCCTGCGGCTGGAATGGGCGGTCGTCGGCCTCATCGTCTGCGAGATTCTCCTCACGCTCCTCCAGTGGTGGCTCGGCGGCGTTCACGGTTGAAGCATCGCCCGGGTATAACCGCCGGCGGGTTCCCCCCCGGTCAGGGGCTCCAATTCCAAAGCAGGTTTCCGCATGCACAGCATCCGTTTTCCCCTCCGGTCCCCTGGGCTCGCCTCCGCTCTGCTCGCCGCCTGCCTCGGTGGCACGGCCATCGCCCAGCAGGTTGCGGTCGAGGAGTTCCGCCTCGACAACGGCATGGAGTTCCTCCTCGTGCCGCGCGGCGATCAACCGAACGTCGTGAGTGCCGGCTGGGTCGCGAAGGTGGGGAGCGTCAACGAGCGGCCGGGGATCACCGGGATCAGCCACTTTTTCGAACACATGATGTTCAAGGGCACCGACACGATCGGCACCCGCGATGCCAATCGCGATGCCGAGTACCGGCGCCAGCAGCAGGAGATCCGCGACGAGATCAATCGCCTGGTGTGGACCGGCCAATACGACCGCTATTTCCGTGGCGAGATCGCCGACCCGTGGGATCCGGCCAACGACACGCAGCCGCTGCGTGTCCTCCGTGGCCGGCTCGACGCGCTCATCAAGGCCCAGCAGGGACGCGGCGAGCAGGGGGTCGAGGCCGCCACGATCGTCAAGGACGAGTTCGACCAGGTCTACACGAAGGCCGGTGGCAGCGGCATGAACGCCTTCACCAGCCACGACCTGACCTGCTACTTCATCACCGTGCCGGCCAACAAGCTCGAGCTCTGGGCATGGATGGAGAGTGACCGTCTCCATGACAGCACGTTCCGCGAGTTCTACTCGGAGCGCGACGTGGTGCACGAGGAGCGCCGCCTGCGCACCGACAGCACCCCGACGGGCCGGTTCGAGGAGCAGTTCGACAGCATGTTCTGGGCGTCGTGCGGCTATTCCTGGCCCGTCATCGGCTGGCCCAGCGACCTCAACAGCTACACCTTCGAGCAGGCCCTCGACTACTGGAACGTCTACTACCGGCCGGGCAACCTCGTCGGCGTCGTGGTCGGTGACTTCGATCCGGTGAAGGCCAAGGAGACGATCCGCCGCTACTTCTCCCGGCTCGATCCCGGCACGCGGAAGCCGCCACCGGTGGTGACCCTCGAGGTCGAGCAACTCGCCGAGCAGCGCATGAACGCCAGCGGTGATTTCCCCCCGGCTGTCGAGATCCGCTACCACACCGTGCCTGCCGGCCATGCCGACAGCTACCCGCTCGACATGCTCGCCGAGATCCTCAACGAACGGACCGGCCGGCTCTACAGCGGCTTGGTCGAGGGCCGCGGGATCGCCGCCGGCGCGGGTGCCAGTTCCGACACGCGGAAGTACGCCGGCCTGTTCGCCTTCGAGGGGCAGACCCGCGGCGACGCGACGCCGGAGCAGCTCGAGGGGGCATGGTACGAGGAATTGGCGCGGCTCCAGGCCGAGGAGGTGCCGGAGCGCGAGTTGCGGAAGGTGAAGAACCGTGTCGCCGCCGGCAACTACCGCCGGCTCGAGAACAACATGTCGCTGCTGGTGCAGTTGGCGTTCACCGAGGCCACGCTCGACTGGCGGGAGATCAACGACGGTCCGCGGAAGTACGAGGCGGTGACGGCGGCCGACATCCGTCGCGTCGCCAACACCTACTTCTCCCCCACCAACCGCAGCGTGGCGGTGTTCCGCCGTCAGGAGGGGCCGTGATCGCCGTCCCCCACCGTCACCACCCGCCCCGTGCCGCACGCCACACCTCAGGTGCCCATGCCATGACCGGACCGCTGTTCCGCCTTGTCCCCGTCCTGACGATCGGCGCGCTGGTGGCCACGCTGCCGGCGTCGCCGGCAGCTGCCTGGCAGCCGGCCGCCGCGATTCCGGCCAGGCCGGAGGCGATCGAGTTTTCGCCGCTCGAGTTCCAGCCTCCGGAAGCGGCGCGGTTTCGCCGCACGTTGCCCGACGGCACGGCCGTGTACGTCGCCCCGAGCCACGAGTTTCCCCTGATCACGTTGTCGATCACGTTCAAGGGGGGCGCGTCGCTCGATCCCCCGGACGTGCCGGGGCTCGTGGCCGCCACGGCGCGGCTGATGCGCGAGGGGGGCACGACGACGGCGAAGCCGGCCGAGTTCGACGAGGCGCTCGATTTCCTCGCCACCGAGATCGGCGTCGGGAGCAGCGATGCCTTCACCACCGCCACGCTGAACTGCCTGGCGTCCGGCTTCGACGAGAGCCTGAAGCTGTTCGTCGACATGCTGCGGCAGCCCGGCTTCGACGCCGGGCGTCTGGAAACCGCCAAGGCCCGGCAGCTCGAGTTCCTCAAGCAGCGCAACGACGACGCCTCGTCGATCATTTCCCGCGAATGGCGCCGGCTCCTCTGGGGGGCCGACCACTTCGAAGGGCGCGATCCGACCGCGGCGAGCGTCGCCGCCATGACCCGCGAGCGGATGGTGGGGATCCACCGGCGGATCTTCCACCCGGGCAACATGATCGTGTCGGTGTCGGGCGACTTCGAGGAGAAGGAGATGCTCGGCCGCCTCGCGCGGGCGTTCGCCGGCTGGGAGAAGGGACCCCCGGTGCCCGATCCGGCCGCGCCGACGGCACAGCTCGTGCCCGGGGTTTATCACGTCGCCAAGGACATCCCCCAGGGCAAGGTCGTGATCGGCATGCGCTCGATCGCCCGCGACGACCCCGATGCGATCCCGCTGGCGATCCTCAACGACATCCTCGGCGGCAGCGGGTTCACCAGCCGGATCATGCAGCAGGTGCGCAGCAACGAGGGGCTCGCCTACTCGGCCGCCTCAGCCGTCGCTCCGAAGGTCTCCTACCCGGGGCAGTTCCAGGCCCGGTTCGAGAGCAAGAACCCCACCGTGGCGCTGGCCACGAAGATCATCGTCGATCTCATCGGCCAGGTGCGCGACGAGCCGGTGACCTACGAGGAGCTCGAGACCGCCAAGCTCGCCGCCGTGGAGACCTTCCCGCGGCAG
>SXWA01000238.1 GCA_005791575.1 Planctomycetaceae bacterium | reverse complement strand
CTAGTAAGCTTTAATTTCATCGAATGAAGTATTGAGTCTTTAAAAAGCTTCTTTTGCAAGCGGATGAGCATTTTTGTCAGGATGAAGCTGTTTTGCCAGAGTTTTAAAGTACTTGCTTTGGATCTTTGATTTAAATGCAATCTATAAAAAACAAGATATTTATTAATAATCTTTATCTTATATCTTAAAAAAATTTTTAATAAAAAAAAATAATCAATCGAATACGGCGACATGCAGCTGATCTGCGAGGCCTACTGGCTGCTGAAGAACGTCGCCGGCCTCTCCAACGACGAACTGGCCGGCGTGTTCGCCGAGTGGAACACGGGCGAACTCGACAGCTACCTCATCGAGATCACGCGCGACATCCTCACCGTCAGGGATCCCGACTCCGCCGACTTCATGGTCGATCGGATCCTCGACGCGGCCGGCGCGAAGGGGACCGGCAAGTGGATGAGCCAACTGGCGCTCGATCTCGGCGTGCCGAGCACGCTGGTGACCGAGGCGGTCTACGCGCGGAGCCTGTCGGCGATGAAAGAGGCGCGCGGCCGTGCCGCCGGTGTGCTCGCCGGGCCGACACCCGGCACGATCGCCGACCGGGCCGGATTCATCGAGAACGTGCGGCAGGCGCTCTACGCCTCCAAGATCGCCAGCTACGCCCAGGGCTTCGTCCAGTTGGCCGCGGCGGCGAAAGAGCACGACTGGCCGCTCGACTACCGCTCGATCGCGATGCTCTGGCGCGGCGGTTGCATCATCCGCGCCCGGTTCCTCGAGCGGATCGCCGACGCCTTCACCGCCGATCCGCAGCTTGAAAACCTCATGCTCGCCCCCTACTTCCAGCAGGCACTCGCCAAGGCCCAATCGGGCTGGCGGGAGGTGGTGGCCACCGCGGCGACGAGGGGGGTGCCGGCGCCGGCGTTCATGGCGGCGCTGGCCTATTACGACGGCTACCGCAGCGGCCGGCTGCCGGCGAATCTCCTCCAGGCGCAGCGTGACTATTTCGGGGCCCATACCTACCAGCGGACCGACAAGCCGGGCACATTCCATACCGAGTGGCTCGACCTGCGGCGGCCGGTGCCGGCGAAGGGGAAGGCATAGATGGCGGCATTCCTCGACCGGCTCTTCGGCCTCGACGGCCGCACCGCGGTGGTGGTGGGGGGCACGGGTGTGCTCGGCGGAGCGTTGGCGGACGGTCTCGCGGCCGCCGGGGCGTTTGTCGTGGTCGCCGGCCGGGGTGCCGACCGCGGGGCCGCCCGGGTCGATGCGATCCGCGCCGCCGGCGGCGCGGCGACGTTCGTCTCCGTCGAGGCGACCTCCCGAGAGAGCGTGCAGGCCCTGCTCGCCGCCACCCTCGAGACGACCGGCCGGGCCGACATCCTCGTCAACTGTGCCGGGGTCAATTCCGCCGTGCCCTACTTCGAGATCCCCGACGACGACTACGACCGTGTCCTCGACACCAATCTCAAGAGCACCCATCTGGGGTGCCAGGTGTTCGGTGCCCACATGGCCGGGGCCGGTGGCGGTGCGATCCTCAACCTCGGCAGCGTGTCGGCCGACAAGCCGTTGTCGAAGGTCTTCATCTACTCCGCATCGAAGGCGGCGGTGGTGAACTACACGCAGAACGTCGCCCGTGAGTTGGCTCCCCGGGGTGTCCGGGTCAATGTCCTCTGCCCCGGGTTCTTCCCGGCCGAGCAGAATCGCAAGATCCTCTCGCCGGAGCGGACCGGCGCCATCATGGGCCAGACGCCGATGAACCGCTTCGGCACCCCGGACGAACTGGTGGGGGCGGCGATCCTGCTCTGCGCCCCGGTGGCGGGGAGTTTCATCACCGGCACGGCGGTCTATGTCGACGGCGGTTTCACCGGGATGCGGTTCTGATCCGCCAGGGCCCTTCACGACCGGCCCGCGGGTCGGCCACGCGATGTCGCACACGATCGTGATCTTCGGCGCCTCCGGCGACCTCACCAGCCGCAAACTCGTCCCGGCGCTCTACAGCCTCGCGCGCTCGGGCGACCTGCCTGCGGGGACGCGGATCGTGGGGTTTTCGCGCACGGTGCTCACCGACGATGCCTGGCGGGAGACGCTGCTGGAGTCGACCCGGCGGCATGCGGAGGGGTTCGATGCCGCCTCCTGGCCCGCCTTCGCCGCCAGCATCCATTACCAGCCCGGCGACATCGCCAACCGCGACGATCTCGTGCGGCTCAAGCAGCGCCTCGAGGAACTGGAACTCGGGGGGGATGCCACCCGTGTCTACTACCTCGCCACCGCCCCGCAGTTTTACGAGCCGGTGGTCGCGGCCCTCGGCAGCCTGGGGATGGCGGTCGAAACACGGGGGCCGCGCCGGATCGTCGTCGAGAAGCCGTTCGGCACCGACCTCGCCACGGCGCGGCAGCTCAACACTCAGCTCCACGCGGTGTTCGCCGAGAGCCAGGTCTATCGGATCGACCACTACCTGGGGAAGGAATCGGTCCAGAACATCCTCGCCCTGCGGTTCGCCAACACGATCTTCGAGCCGGTCTGGAACCGGCGCTACGTCGATCACGTGCAGATCACGGTCGCCGAGGAAGTTCCGGTCGGGCGCCGGGGGGGCTACTACGACTCCGCTGGCGTGCTCCGCGACATGTTCCAGAACCATCTGCTCCAGCTGCTGATGGTGACGGCGATGGAAGCCCCGGTGCGCTTCCAGGCGAATGCCGTCCGCAACGAGAAGGTCAAGGTCCTCGAGGCGATCCGCTCTCTCGATCTGGCGGAAGTGGCCGCGGCCGGTGTCCGCGGGCAGTATCAGGGCTACCTGACGGAGCCCGGCGTCGATCCCGCGAGCCGGACCCCCACATTCGGCGCCCTGCGGCTCGAGGTCGACAACTGGCGGTGGCAGGGGGTGCCGTTCTATCTGCGGAGCGGCAAGAGCATGTCGTGCCGGACGACGCAGATCGTCATCGGCTTCCGCCAACCGCCGCTCGAGCTGTTCACCACGGCACCACGGCGGCTGGCGCGGGAGGCCAACCGGCTGGTGATCCAGATCCAGCCGGCCGAGGGCATCCAGCTCCACTTCCACACCAAGGTGCCGGGGGAGGGGATGCAGCTGCGGCTCACCGATCTGGAGTTCAGCTACTCGCGCGAGTTCTCCGGCCGGCTCCCCGAGGCCTATGAACCGCTCCTCCTCGACGTGCTCACCGGCGACGCGAGCCTCTTCGCCCGGTCGGACGAGGTGGAGAAGTCGTGGGAGATCATCGACCCGTTCGTGCGCGCCTGGAGCTCGGTCGACATGCCCCCCATCGATTCCTACCAGCCCGGGGACTGGGGACCGCAGGCGAGCGCCGACTGGATGGCCGCCCAAGGGCGGACGTGGTTCGACATGTGCCCGGTGCTCACCTGACCGTATGGATGGCGTCGCCGTGATCCGCAGTCCAACGATCGGCGGCGTCGCCCTCGGCTCCCCGCTCTTGCAGGCGGCCCTCTCCGGGTACAGCGATCTGGCGATGCGCGTGCTGGCCCGGAGGCACGGTGCCGCGTACGCGCTCGGCGAGGTGCTCCTCGACCAGTTCGTCGTCACCGCGGGCCGCCATCCCCGCAACCTCGCCCGCCTGGCGGTGGCCGACGAGGAGCATCCGGTCGGCGGCCAGTTGATGGGGGCCGAACCCGACCAGTTCCCGCCGGCGGCCCTTCGGCTCGTGGAGGCCGGGTTCGACGTCATCGACATCAACTTCGGCTGCCCGGTGAAGAAGGTGCTGGGCCGGTGCCGCGGGGGCTACCTCCTCGGCGTGCCCGAGACCGCGCTCGACATCGTCGCCCGGGTGCGCGACGCCGTGCCGCCTCACGTGCCGGTCACCCTGAAGATGCGCCGCGGCATCGACGATTCGGCGGAGAGCGCCGAGCGCTTCTGGAGGATCTTCGACGGCGCCTTCTCCCGCGGCGTGGCGGCGATCACCGTCCATGGGCGCACCGTGCGGCAGAAGTATGTCGGGCCGAGTGACTGGTCGTTCCTCACCGGAGTGAAGCGCCACGCCGGGGCGCGCGTCGTGTTCGGTTCCGGCGACCTGTTTTCCGCCGCGGCCTGCGTGGCGATGATCGAGGCCACCGGCGTCGATGGCGTGAGCATCGCCCGGGGGGCGATCGGCAACCCGTGGATCTTCCGTCAGACCGCCGCCCTGCTCGCCGGCGCCCCTCCCCTGCCCCCGCCGACGATCCACGAACAGCGCGAGATGCTCCGCGAGCACTGGCAGCTCGCGGTCGCACTCCATGGCGAAAACCTCGCCGGGAGGCAGATGCGGAAGTTCGCCATCAAGTACGCCCGGCTCCATCCCGAGCGGCTGGCGGTCCGCGATGCCTTCGTGGCAGTGAAGATGAATGCCGACTGGCAGGCGGTGCTCGACCGCTTCTACGCGATCGACGGCCCGGGCCGTGATCCGGCCCCCGACATCGACGAGACGGCCGAATGCCGGATCGACGACGATGCCGGCGATGCGGCGGCCTGAACGACGCGGCCCGCCGGCCCCGACCTGGCTGGCCACCGATGGTCCCGGCCGGGCCGCAGGGCGCGGCCCGGCCGGATGACTCATCGGTCGATTGACCGGGCGATCACTTCGCCTTGCAGCCAGCGCTGCAGCAGCAGCAGGTGCACTCGACACACTGGCAGGTGCCGGTGTCGCAGCAGCCGCAGCACGCACAGGTGCCGCAGCCCACCTCGGCAGCCGGAGCCGGAGCCGAGACCGGGAACATGGCCATCACGGCCCAGAGCAGGAACGACGTCATGGGATCTCTCCTTCGGAATTGACTGAGGGAATCGAGCAGGCCATGCGGAGCCGACATGGCCCCGCCAGCGAATGGTTCCAACGGCACCCCACACGGACGCGCGGGGGGTGCGCACGGAAGCCTGCTCAATCCAGCCACACCCCGAAGCGGATCCGGACCGGTCGTTCGACGAAGAATGCCGCCGGCGCCACCGCACTGACCGCACGCTGGCACACGGTTGCGGCGTCGGGCGGTCCGGCGACCTCGAGCAAGGCGGCGGGGGGCGGCCCCGGATCACGCGGGACCGGGGGGCCGGCACCCCCCGCGGGGCCGACTCGCAG
The DNA here is from genome assembly GCA_005791575.1 of Planctomycetaceae bacterium. Lineage (GTDB taxonomy): Bacteria > Planctomycetota > Planctomycetia > Pirellulales > UBA1268 > F1-20-MAGs016. The sequence goes on along the minus strand of SXWA01000238.1, from coordinate 1,652 downwards.
TGGCAGCCGCAGTCCGCGCCCGGCTGCCCGTTGACCGGGGCAACCGTTTCCGCGGGGGCCGAGCGTGGCGCCGCTGCCGTGCAGCATGCCTTTCCGCAGCACCCGTCTGCCGCCGCGGGTTCGGGGGTCGGATGGCCGGCCGCCGCGCAGCACGTGGGGGGCCCCTTCCAGCCGGCGGCGTCGCTGCAACAGGCAGCACCGCAGGCGCCCGGCGACACGATCGAGGCGGCCAGAAACAGGAGCGCGTGGATCATGCGCAGCGGAACGATCCGCGCCCCCGCTGCCCGGGGACCGACCGCAACGCCACGTGCCACGACCGCGAACATGCGATCCTCTCTCCCGTGCGCGCCGGGACGGCCGCCTCGCCCCGCCGCCTCGACCGCAAACTATCATAGGCGGCGACCCAGGGTGCCGTCCAGTCGCCGGTGGCGCGCGGCTGTCATTCGGCGGGGGATTCCGCCGCCGAGCCGCCGAGGGCCGCGGTGATTTCCCCCCGGACACCCTCGTCCTTTTCGTCCGGCAAACGCCCGGTGAGCGCGGTCCATGCCGGAGCGGCCCCCGCCGCCAGCCAGCGGCCCAGCGCCCAGGCGGCGGCACCGCGGATCAAGGGATGTGGATCGGTGAGCGCGCCCGAAAGCGCTACCACCACGCGCGCCGCCCGCGCCGGCGCTCCGCCGCCGGCCTCGTTGCCGAGGTTGATCGCCGCCGAGCGCAGCAGGCCGCCGCGTTTCGCACGGAGCAGTGGCGACCCCCGGAAGCGGTCCCGGAAGGCTGCCTCGTCGAGGGACAGCAGGTCGATCAGGTCAAGGCTGGTCATTCCCTCGCGGGGCTGGAACGACGGCATCCCGCTACCCGGCGCGAGCCGGTTCCAGGGGCAGACCCGCTGGCATTCGTCGCAGCCGAAGAGCCAGTCCCCCATGCCGGCCCGCAGGTCGGGCGGTACCGGCCCGCGCTCCTCGATCGACAGGCTGCTGATGCAGCGCCCGGCGTCGAGCACCCGCGGCGCGACGAACGCGCCGGTCGGGCAGGCATCGAGGCACGCGGTGCAGGTGCCGCAGTGATCGACGGTGATCGGCGCGTCGTCCGGGAGCGAGGCGTCGGTCAGCAGGCCGGTGAGGAAGAAGTGGCTGCCGGCCAGGGGATGGATGAGCATGGTGTTCTTGCCGAACCAACCCAGCCCGGCCAGCCAGCCGAATTCCCGCTCCGACAGGGGGGCGGAATCGACCACTCCCCGGGTGCGGCACCCGGGGAGCCGGGCCTCCAGCCAGGCCGCGAGGGCGTTGACCCGCTGGCGGAGCAGGCCGTGGTAGTCGTCGCCCCAGGCGTAGCTGGCCACCCGCCCCCTTCCCGGCGGAGCCGGCTCGCGACTGGCCGCGGGATGGTCGGTGGCGAGCATGATCACGCTGCGGACGCCGGGCAGGAGCCGCTCGGCATCGCGTCGCAGCGGTTCATGGGTGGTGAGCCAGCCCTGTACCGCGCCGCCGAGCCCGGCCGCGAGCCAGGCGCGGAACTGGTCGTGCACACGCGGGTCGCGGCCAGCGGCGGCGGCCACCCCCAGCCTCGCGAAGCCGAGAATCCGGGCTTCCTCGCGCAGTGCGGCGACGAGCGCCGCAGAGCCCTGCGGCGGGCCGTCAACGACGGTGGGTTGGCCG
>SXWA01000237.1 GCA_005791575.1 Planctomycetaceae bacterium | reverse complement strand
GGCTCATCGTGCCCGGATCGACGTTGATGTATGGATCGAGCTTCTGCATCCTCACCCGCAGGCCGCGGGCCTCGAGCAGCATGCCGATGCTGGCGCTGGTGAGTCCCTTGCCGAGGGAGCTGACGACCCCGCCAGTCACGAACAGATGCCGCGTCATGGTCCGCAGACTCCTTTTTCCGGCTTCATCCCCATTTCCCGCTCCATCCCCACCCCTCCCTGCACCCGGCGCCACGGCGGCGGTGGCGGTCGCTCGGCCGCTCGATTGAACCAGTGACCGCGGGGGTGGTCAATCACCCACCGTCCTGTCACCGCGGTGTACAGTGGAGTCATGAACATCGTGCCCGACTCCCCCGGCGACGTGCCCCCCCAGGCCACCGGCAACCTGCGGATCCGCAGCCTGGAGTCCCTCGTGCCCCCCGCCCGGCTGGCGGCGGTTCTGCCACTCGATGCCGCCGCCACCCGGACGATCGTGTCCGGCCGCCAGGCGGTGGAACGCGTCCTCGGTGGTGAGGATCACCGGCTCATGGCGGTGGTCGGCCCGTGCTCGATCCACGATCCGGAGGCGGCACGGGACTACGCGCACCGGTTGCGGGAACTCGCCGACGAACTGGCGGACCGGGTGCTGGTCGTGATGCGGTTCTATTTCGAGAAGCCACGGAAGACGGTCGGATGGAAGGGGTTGATCAACGACCCCCACCTCGACGATTCGTTCGACGTCGCCTCCGGTCTCCGGCTCGCCCGCGGGTTGCTCATCGAGATCGCCCGGCTCGGCCTCGCGACCGCCACCGAGTTTCTCGAGCCAATCACCCCCCAGTACATCGCCGACACCATCGTCCTCGGCGCGATCGGCGCGCGGACCACCGAATCGCCGACCCACCGGCAGATGGCCAGCGGACTGTCGATGCCGGTGGGGTTCAAGAATTCCACCGACGGATCCCTCCAGGCGGCCGTCGACGCGATGCAGTCGGCCCGGGCACCGCACAGTTTCCTCGGCATCGACAACGAGGGGGGCACCTGCGTGGTCTCGACCACCGGCAATCCGTGGGGCGTGCTCATGCTCCGCGGTGGTCGGAGCGGGTCGAACTACGCTCCGGAGTTTCTCCATGAGGCGCGGACGCGGCTCGAGGCGGCCAGCTTGCCGGCCCGGGTGATCGTCGACTGCAGCCATGCCAACTCCGGGAAGGATCACCGGCGGCAGTCGATCGTCTGGCGCGACGTGCTCGCGCAGCGCGCGGCCGGCGACCGGTCGATCGTGGGAATGATGCTCGAAAGCAATCTTTTGCCCGGCAGCCAGCCCGCCTCGGCTGACCGCGGTCGCTTGGCCTACGGAGTGTCGATCACCGATGGGTGCATCGGCTGGGATGAGACGGCGGTGCTGCTCCGTGAGGCCCATGCCGCCCTTGGGGCGGTGGTCTGACCCCACCAATCCGCACCATCCGTTCGACTGTGCGGATCAAGGTGGGATGAACGGTTGGGGGCGATTTGCCGGGCCCCCACACCGGGGCTAGGCTCGACCTGCACGCAAGGGCTGGGCATGCCATCCGGCTGTCGGCGGCGTTCCTCGCCGCTGTGTCGGCCGCCAGCGATCCGTCGGACCGAACCCATGACCCACGCCGGGGATCCATCCGCTGCCGCCGACGAGGCGGGAAAGATCCTCCAGCGGATCGGACTGGAGTTGGCGTTCGCCACGCCGGGGCAGGAGGCGTCGGCGATCACCCTCGACGACTTGTTCGTCTCGCTGCTGGTGGCGCTGCCCGATTCGGCCCCGGCGCCGCTCGTGGCCGGCGTGACGGCCGCGGCCGAGCGTCTCGTCACCGTCGCCGGGGGAGTGGTCCGCCCGTCAGCCGACGCGCTGGCGATGCTCGCCGCGTGGCACCCCTGGTGCGAAGAAGCGATCGCCGCCTGGGCTGGTGGCCGCCCCGTGCCCGAGTGGCGTTCCGCTCCGGCCGTCGGGGGCGACACGCCGCCGCCCGCTCAGCCGGTCGCCCCGCCACCTGCTCCCGTTCCCGTGGTGGTGCCGGCTCCCGCTCCTCCGCCGTCCGTCGCGAGCCCGCCCATGGCTCCGTCGCCCGTGGCCGCCGGCCCGATGGCCCTTCCGGATCTCCCCGAACTGTCGGTGGACGTGCTTCCTGGTGATGCCGACGCCGATCTCCTCCATCTGTTCTGTGCCGAGGCGCAGGATCTGCTGCGCGAGATCGAGCAGGGAGTCCTGGTCCTCGAGGCCGACCCGACCGACGCCGGGCAGATCAACACCCTGTTCCGCGCGTTCCACACGTTCAAGGGCAACGCCGGTGTGATGAAGCTGGCGGTCCTCCAGCAATTCACCCACGAGTTGGAATCGCTCCTCGACAGCGCGAGGCGCGGCAGCCTCGCCCTCGGCCGCGACGGCATCGGCGTGATCCTCGCCGGGGCCGACGTGCTCGAGAAGTTCGTCGCCGAATTGGCGGCACAGGTGGCGGGGAGCCGTCCGCCGGCACCCCTCTCGTTGCCGATTCCCGCCGTCATCGAGGCGACACGGCGGGTGATGGAGGCCCCCGCGGCGCCGGCTCCGCAGCCCGCGCCACCCGTGGTCGCTCCCTCCGTGGCGATCCCGCAGACCGCTGCCAAGGCCCCACCGCCCACGCCGCCGGCGTCGTCGCACACGCCGACCGTGCCCGCGGCACCACTGCCTCCGGTCGCCAAGTCACCAACCGTGACGGCGCCCGCCGGCCCGCTCCCCACGGCTCCGCTTCCCGTGGCGGCCGTGGTGCCACGGGCGCAGCCGAGTCGTGTCGAGCCGGTGGCGGTGGCCCCAAGCCCTGCCCGTGGCGGCCCGGCCCGCAGCGCCGCCGGCGCGATCGTCCGTGTCGACACCCACAAGCTCGACAGCCTCATCGACCTGGTGGGGGAACTGGTCATCGCCCAGTCGATGGTGGTGCAGCACCCCGACCTCGTCGCCTCCGGCGACGCTCATCTCTCCCGCGCGGTGGGCCAACTCCGTGGCATCACCTCCGACCTGCGGCGCACGGCGATGGCCCTGCGGATGGTGCCGATCCGCGCCACGTTCCAGAAGATGGCCCGCTTGATCCGCGACCTGGCGGTGCAGCAGGACAAGGAGATCCAGTTGGTCCTCGAAGGAGAGGAGACGGAGCTCGATCGCACCGTGGTCGACGATCTCTCCGATCCCCTCGTCCACATGATCCGCAACTCGGCCGATCACGGGATCGAGTCCCCCGCCGAGCGCGAGGCGGCCGGGAAGCCGCGGTCCGGCACGATCACCCTCCAGGCGTTCCACCAGGGGGGCTACATCGTGATCCGCATCCGGGACGACGGCCGTGGCCTGTCGCCCGAGCGGATCCGCCGCAAGGCGGAGGAGCGCGGCATCATCCCCCCGGGAGCGACACTCGATCGGCGCGAGATCCTGGAGTTGATCTTCGCCCCGGGGTTCTCCACCGCGGAGACCGTCACCGACCTGTCGGGCCGGGGCGTGGGCATGGACGTCGTGCGCCGGACGATCACCGGCCTGCGCGGCAAGATCGAGATCGACTCGGCGGTCGGCACCGGGACCACCTTCACCCTCTCGGTGCCGCTCACGCTGGCGATCATCGAGGGGCTGCTGGTCGGCGTCGCGGGGGAGCGGTACGTGATCCCCACCCTCTCAGTGCGCGAGTCGTTCCGCCTCCAGCCCGGGATGGTGACCACGCTCCAGGGGCGTGGCGAGATGGTGACGGTCCACGGGAGGCTCGTGCCGCTCCTGCGGCTGCGGACGCGCCTCGGCCTCGGCGGAGACGCGCCTGACGTGGCGGGGGTGGTCGTGGTTGTCGAGGCCGGCGCCGATTCCCGCTGCCTGCTCGTCGACGACCTCATCGGCAAACAGGAAGTGGTGATCAAGGACCTCGGTGAGCTGTTTCGCGACCGCACCGACTTCGCCGGTGCCGCGATCCTCGGCGACGGCCGGGTGGGATTGATCCTCGACGTGGCGGCGCTGGTGCAGCTGCGCGGCAGGCAAGGGGAGGCGGCCGCCTGACGGGCGGCCGTGATCGATGGCAACGACAGAACCCACCGTGCCTGCCTCGGGGCTGCCCGCGGCCGCTCCCGGCAAGTACCTCACGTTCACCCTCGGCGACGAGTCGTACGGCATCACGGTGCTCGCGGTCCGCGAGATCATCCGCCTCTGCCCGATCACCCCGGTCGCGAGCATGCCTGCCCACGTCAAGGGGGTGATCAACCTCCGTGGCAAGGTGATCCCGGTGGTCGATCTCCGGACGCGCTTCGGGCTGCCGCCGCGGATCGACGACGACCGCACCTGCGTGATCGTCACGGAGCTGGCGACGGCCACCGGCGGCTCCCGGCTCCACGGCGTGATCGTCGACCGTGTCGACGAGGTGGCCGCCTTCGTCGGCGCCGACATCGAGCCAACCCCCGATTTCGGTGGCGCGATCGACGTCCGTTTCATCACCGGCATGGCCAAGGCCGCCGACCGGGTGACGGCCCTCGTCGACCTCGCCAGCATCGCGGCGGCGGAACTGCCCGGTGCCACCTCCGAATCCCACCCCACCCGCTGATCGACCCACGACAGGCGAACCATCCATGATCTCCTGGACCATTCCGCGGCGCATCGCCGCGTGCTTCACGGCCCTCGTGCTCGTCAACCTCCTCCTCGGGGCGATCGCCCTGTGGCGGATCAACGGCCTCGCCAACGCCATCAACGGTCCGCGGGGGTTGGCGACCAACACCCTGCCCTCGGTGAGCACGCTCAACCAGATCCGGTATTACTCCGTGACGAGCCGGCGGCTGGCGCAGCGGAGCCTCGAGTACACCGCGGGCTCAGAGGAGTTTCTCCGGGAGCGCGCGGAACTGAAGCGGGCGCGAGACGACGGCGACAAGCTCTGCAAGGACTACGAAGCCTTTATCACCGACGAGGAGGATCGGCGCCTGTTCGCCGCCGCCCGGAAGGTGCGCGACGAACTGTTCACGAAGATCGACGACATGCAGTCGGCGGTCGTGACCGACGCCGACAAGGCGAAGGACATGCTGCTCCGCGAGGTCGATCCGGCTCTCGAGCGCACCGTCAAGGCGTTCGACGAGACGACCGCCTACAACCGGAAACTGGCCAACGATACGATCGCCAATGCCGACCGGGTGGTGCGCACCAGCTACTGGCTGGTGTTCGGCGGCCTGGCGACGTCGCTGTTCCTCGGGTCGCTCCTTGGCTGGCTCGTCAGCGGCGGGGTCCGACGTGCCCTCGGCGGCGCGGCGATGTCGCTCGAGAACGGCGCCCGGCAGACGGCGGTCGCCGCCGGGCAACTCGCCGCGGCGAGCCAGTCGCTGGCGGCCGGAGCGAGCCAGCAGGGGGCGAGTGTCACCGAGACCAGCGCCGCGCTCGAGGAGATGTCGGCGATGATCCGCAGCACCGCCGGTAACGCCGAGAAGGCCAAGGGCTTCGCCGGCCAGGCGCGCTCGGCGGCCGAGACCGGGGCGCGGACGATGGCGGAGATGAGCGCGGCGATGCGGGCGATCGAGGCCTCGAGCGCCGACGTCGCCAAGATCGTGAAGAACATCGACGAGATCGCCATCCAGACCAACATCCTCGCCCTCAATGCCGCCGTCGAGGCGGCCCGGGCCGGCGAGGCCGGGGCCGGCTTCGCCGTCGTCGCCGACGAGGTGCGGTCGCTGGCGCAGCGCAGTGCCGCCGCCGCCAAGGAGACCGCCACGCGGATCGAGGCGGCGATCGCCAACAGTCGGCAGGGATCGGCCAGTTGCGGGCGCGTCGGAGAGTCGCTCGAGGAGATCATGGATCGCGTCAAGTCGGCCGACGCACTCGTGGCGGAGATCGCCACTGCCGCCCGCGAACAGGCCCAGGGCATCGACCAGGTCGGCCTGGCGATGACGCAGATGGACAAGGTCACCCGCGACACGGCCGCAACCGCCACTGAAAGCGCCGGCGCCGCCGAGGAGCTCTCCGGTCAGGCCAGCGGTCTCGAAGACACGGTCCGCTTCCTCCAATCGCTCGTCGTGGCGGGCGCCGAGCGCGCCGCACCGCCGTTGGCCGTGCGGCGGCCGCCGGCTTCTGCCCCGCCGCGGCCGACCGCGCGGCCCCGCGCCCTGCCGGTGCCACGGCCGTCGGCTATGCCCCGGATCCCCATGCCGGCGGAGGGCAAGGGGGACGGCGATCAAGAGGACCGACACTTCACCGAATTCTGACCATGGCGGACCGTCCCCGCGCGGGGACGACGCTGTTTCGAGGGAGCGGGTTGCAACAGAAGTGGTGATCGCGGCAGGCGCGCTGCCAGGTGTCGGCAGCCGCGCGCGGCGGGTGAAGGACGGTCGCTCGCGGCAGCCGCCCCAACCGGGCGGCGGATCGGCCTAGGATGACTCGGAGGCGACTCCGCGCGGAAGGATCCCGGACGCATGGTCATTCCCCCCGAAATCCAGCTGTCGCCCGAGGCCTTCGAGTGGCTCTCCCGGCTCGTGTACGACCAGAGCCGGATCTGCCTCGGCGACGACAAGCGGATCCTCCTCGCGAGCCGGTTGGCGCAGCGGCTGCGCGACCTTGGGCTCGGGAGCTTCGAGGACTACTGCGACCGGCTTGCCGCCCCCGACGGCGCCGACGAGGTCACGGAACTGATCGACCTCGTGTCGACCAACCACACCCGGTTCTTCCGCGAGCCGGTGCACTTCGAGATCCTCCGCCGCCTCCTCCCCGAACTCGCCAGCCGGGCCGCGCGCGATGGCCGATCGTTGTCGCTGTGGAGCGCGGCGGCGGCCTCGGGGGAGGAGGCCTACTCGATGGCGATCGTGCTCGCCGAATCGGCCGGTGAGCGGTCGGGGGTGGGCTGGCGCATCGAGGCCTCCGACATCTCGCGGAGGATGCTCGAACGCTGCCGGATGGGGATCTACGAGCTTTCCAAGGTGCATCTCCCCACGGCCGTCTGGCGGGCCCGGTACTTCCTCCGCGGCTTCGGCGAACGGGAGGGGATGGCGCGGGTGAAGCCGGCGCTGCGGCGCCGGCTCACGGTCCGGCAGGTGAATCTCTTCCAGGACTTCTATCCCGTGCCGCTCGACCAGGACGTGATCTTCTGCCGCAACGTGATGATCTACTTCGATCAGCCGTCGCGGGTGGCGCTCGTGGAGCGGCTCACCGCGCAACTCGCTCCGGGTGGCTACCTGTTCGTCGGCCACACCGAGAGCCTCATCGGCATTCCGCATGCACTGGAATCGTGCGGCCCGAGCGTCTACCGGAGGCCCGGGTGACCCGGTCGACACCGATGACCTCCTCCCACCCCTCCGGCCGGCTGCGCGTGCTCGTCGTCGACGACTCGGCACTCGTCCGTGAGGCGATCTCCGCTGCCCTGGCGCGTGATCCGCAGATCGAGGTGGTCGGGACCGCCTGCGATCCCTACGTCGCCCGGGAGAAGATCCTCCGCCTCGATCCCGACGTGATCACGCTCGATCTCGAGATGCCGCGCATGGACGGCCTCACGTTCCTGCGGATCCTCATGAAGCACCACCCGCTGCCCGTGGTGGTGGTCAGTTCGTTGGCCCAGCAGGGGTCGCGGGTGGCGCTCGAGGCACTCGAGGCGGGCGCGGTCGATGTCCTCGCCAAGCCCAACGGCACGCTCTCGGTCGGGGAACTCGCCAGCCGCCTCGCCTATCACGTCAAGGCCGCGGCGGCGTCGGGGGCCTACCTTGCGGCCCGGCGCCGCGGGCAGCCGGCCGGGGATGCCCCGCTGACGCTGTCGCCCGTCGGGCGGGCCGGCGCCGGCATCGATCCGCGGCAGGTGATCGTGATCGGATCCTCGACGGGTGGCGTCGAAGCGCTGCGGCAGGTGCTGCCACGGCTGCCGCTCGGGCTGCCGCCGATCGCGGTCGTGCAGCACATCTCGCCGACGTTCTCCGCCGCCGTGGCGGCGCGGCTCGACGAACTCTCGACGATCCACGTCGTCGAGGCGGTCGACGGGATGCGGCTGGAGTCGGGGACCTGCGTGGTCGCCCCGGGCGACATCCACCTCGCGCTCCACTGGAATGGGGACGGTCACCGCGTGCGGCTGGTGCACAGCCCGCCGATCCACCACTGCCGCCCGGCGGTGGACGTGCTCTTCCGGTCGGCGGCGGAAGCGGCGGGTTCCCAGGCCATCGCGGTGTTGCTCACCGGCATGGGGAGCGACGGCGCACTGGGCATGCAGGCGATCCGCCGGGCGCAGGGGCGGACGATCGCCGAGCACGAGAGCAGTTGCGTCGTTTACGGCATGCCGCGGGCCGCGATCGAGCTCGGGGTGGTGGAGTCGATCCTCCCGCTGCCCGAGATCCCCGCGGCGATCGTCCGGGCGGTGACCAGCCGGGTCTGGCCCGGCTGAAACTGGCATCGCGTCGGAAGCGCAGGTTCGCTAGCCTGCCCCCCTCCCCCAACGCGAGGATTCGCCATGCACAGGCCGCTCATCGCCAATTCTCCCATCCACGGCATGAACCACTGCCCGAGCCACCGCTGCGCCGGCCCTCGGCTCGCGGCGCTGGCGGCGTGCATCGTGGCCGTTGCCGTCGTCGGCGGTGGACCCGCCGCCGTGGCCCAGCAGCCGGTCGTCGCCGGCCAGCAGGAGCTACAGACGGTGGTCGGGGCGAAGAACGCGCTCGATCAGTTCAGCGGCCTGGCGATCGAGTCGATCCCGCCGGCGATGCTCAACTCGGCCGAGGGGGTGGCGATCTTCCCCAACATGATCAAGGGTGGGTTCATCTTCGGGGTGAACTACGGCCGCGGGGTGCTCATGGTGCGCCGGCCCGACCGCACCTGGAGCGCGCCGGTGATGGTGACCATGGGGGGCGGGAGTGTCGGCTTCCAGGCCGGCGTGCAGGCCGCCGACATCGTGCTCGTCTTCGCCACGCCACGGAGCCTCCAGGGGATCCTCAACGGCCAGAAGGTGACCCTCGGCGCCGATGCATCGATCGCGGCCGGTCCGATCGGTCGCAGTGCCAACGCCGGCACCGACGCCCGGCTCGGTGCCGAGATCTATTCCTACGCACGGAGCCGGGGGCTGTTTCTCGGCGTCTCGCTCGGCGGCAGTGACCTCTCGGTCGATCACAACGCCAACTCGATGCTCTACGGGCGGTTCGGCGTGTCGCCCGCCGACGTCTTCAATGGCAATGGCCTCGCGATCCGGCCCGAGGTGCAGCAGCTCGTGGCCGACCTCAACGTCCGCTCGGGCGCGGTGGCGCCGCCGGTCACACCCACGGTCGGAGCCCAACCGGTGGCCGCGCCGGTGGGCGCTGTCCCGGCCGGTCTCCCTGCGCCCACGGCTGCAGCACCCGTCGCCTTCCCCACCACGCCAACGCCCGCGGCCGCGCCCAACGCCGCTGCCAACCCGCCACTGGTGCCGATCACCCGGTAACCGGTGGCGCACCGTCTCCGACTCGGCGGCTCATCCACCACCGGCGTTGATCACCCGGTATATGGTGCATCGCGGTGCGGGCAGGTCGCCTTGAGCCAGCGCCGCCGGATCCTCTGCCGCAGGCTCGTCACCGTGGCGGGGAGGCGGTGGAGCCGCAGACCGCGGGCCATTCCCCGCTGCTTGGCGACCGGCTCGACGGGGGTGGAGAAGATCCGCGCGAATTGATCGAGCACGCGCTCGGCGGCCACGCACCCGGGGACGCGGTTGCCGCGCAGCCACGGCGTGCCGAGGAGACGGGCGTGGAGGTCGGGATCGCGGTCGACCGTGATCACACGCTCGACGAGATCCTCGATCGTGGGTGAGTCGTGCGCCGAGAGGAAGCTGCGGGTGTCGAAGTCGTGGCCGACCAGGGGGTCGCCCCAATAGATCGGGATCGAGTCGACGAGCATCGGCTCCATCACCTTCTCCGTGGTGTAGCCGGGCGACGATTCATTCTCGAAGGCGATCGTGAACTTCGACTCGGCGATGAACGCCATCTTGTCGTCGACGCGCCGTCCGAGGGTGTTGAACAGCCGCCCCCCGGAATCGACCGGGCGGTAGCGGGAGAGCCGGTGGAAGAAGGCGTTCCGCTGCGGGCAGAGCGGATTGGAGACGACGAACGAGCAGAATCGCGTCTTGGCGGCGACGATCGCCCGGGGATCACGGTCGGGCCGGTGGATGAGCCGGGCGGGATCGCCGTACAGGCCCCACAGCGGCAGGCGGTAGTGCCGCGGATGGCGCAGGTGGCCGAAGGTGAAAGCCCAGTCGCAGGTCTGCCAGTCGGGCGCCTCGTTCTCCCCCGTGTAGAAGATCCGCACGCAGTCGTGCCCGAGATGGTCGTGGCGGCGACGACCGATACGCGAATAGATGAGCCAATCGGGCCGATCGGTGATCTTGATCGACCAGCGCTGCGAGAGGAGGCGGGTGAACCAGTTGTCGTGGGGATCGAACGAGTCCCAGAATCCGCTGAATCCGATGCGCAGCGGGGCCGCTGCCGCGGCTCGCGAACCGGAGGCCGCGGGGAGGACCGCCGGCGATTGCAGGGGTGGGTATGGAGCGTCGATACTCTCGGTCCTTCCGTCAGCTGGAGCCATCGCCGGTACCGCCCATGGACGAGACGAACGCCCCACCCCTGCCCCCGCACGAGACCGGGGAAGAGCGCACGTTCTACTCGGTGGAATACCGGAACCGCCTCTCCTGGGGCAATCGGCTCGGCCGGGTGGCCTGGTGGGGCGTGTATCACCTCCTTTACAGGACCACCCCGCCCCCGTTGTTCGCCTGGCGGAGGATGCTGCTGCGCGTGTTCGGGGCGCGGCTGGCCGCCGACGTGCACGTGTATCCATCGGCCCGGATCTGGGCGCCGTGGAACCTGTCGATGGAACGGGGGAGCTGCCTTGGTCCGGAGGTCTATTGCTACAACGTCGCCCCCGTCCACCTCGGGATCGAGGCGACGGCCAGTTACCGTTCGTTTCTCTGCACCGCCAGCCACGACATCCGCCATCCGGAACGACCGCTGATCACCGGTCCGATCAGCCTCGGCCGCGGTGCGTATGTCTTTGCCGATGCCTTCATCGGCATGAACGTCACCCTCCACGAGGGAGCGGTCGCGGCGGCCCGGGCGGTGGTGGTGAAGGACGTGGCCGCCTACGACATCGTCGGCGGCAATCCGGCCAAGGTGATCGGGACGCGGCGCCCCGGCGATGGACCACGGGAGTGATCGGCCGCAGAGGTCGATCGCGGAGCGGCGCCCCGTGAACGGCACGGCTGTTCACGGGGGAGGTCCCCCGCCTCTCATCCCTGAGGGGCGGCAGGCCGTGGGGCCAGAGCCTGTTCGCCGTGGATCGCCCGCCAATACGACGCCAGCCCCTCCTCGAGGGTGCCGAAGCGGCCCGTCCAGCCGCTGGCGCGCAAGCGCGTCAGGTCGGCACAGGTGTAGGCCTGGTACTGCCCGCGGAGATCGTCCGGGAAGGGAATCACCTCCGGTGGCGGGCCTCCGCTGACTTCCGAGGCGATCCTCCCCATGTCGGCGAACGACCGTGGCACTCCCGTGCCGACGTTGTAGATCCCCGACCGGTCGCGTCCCGCGGCCGACTCGGCGAGGAAGTGGAGATTCACCGCGGCGACGTCGTCGACCGAGATGAAATCACGGACGAAACCCTCGCTGCCGGCGAACAGGCGCGGGGCCCGGCCCTCCCGGATCGCGACGAAGCAGTGCCAGGCGACGCTCGCCATCCGCCCCTTGTGGCCCTCGCCGGGACCGTAGACGTTGAAGTAGCGCAGGCCGACCACGGGCACGCCGGCATTGCCTCCCTGCCGCCGGACGAACTGATCGAAGGCCCATTTGGAGAAGGCGTAGGGGGTGCGTGCCCGCTCGCAGGCAGTCTCCTCGCGGAAGCCGGCAGCCCCGTCGCCGTAGACCGCCGCGGAGCTGGCGTAGATGAACGGACAACGCTGCCGTCGCGCCAACTCGAGGAGTGTCTTGGAAAAAGTGTAATTGTCGCGCATCACAGCCCGGCCGTCGCCCGCCGTCGTGTCGACGCAGGCGCCCTGATGGAGGATTCCGGTGAGCGCCGGCAACCGGTCGATACCGGCGAGCAGCTCGTCACGATCCAGATAGTCAGCGAATGACAACCCCGACAGGTTGGCACACTTCCGTCCGTCGGTGAGGTCGTCGACGAGGATTAGGTCGTCCCGACGCGCGCGGTTGAGGAAGCGGACGAGGTTGGAGCCGATGAAGCCGGCGGCACCGGTGACGAGAAGCATGAACTGGTCTCCGGGGACGGTCCTGGGCGGGTTCGGGGGCACGGGCCTCGGGCAAACCGTATCTCCCCAAGCCCGGGAGGGGGCAGGGGAGGATAGCCCACCGCGAAGGCCGATCGCCAGCCGGCCGCATACCGACGGTCCGGGGGCAAACCGTGGAAAACCGTCGTTCAACGGGAGATCTGACTGGGGCGGGACCCGCGGTGGGAGCCCGGGGGATCCCCTCTCCGCAGCCGGCTTGACACGGCGGCGCCGTGCCGGCGAACCTTCAGGCGCTGGAGGGGTGACGGACGTCAGGCCGCCCGGTTTCCACCACCGACCCCGCTTCCGATGCCCCGCCCCCGACCCACCGCGGATGATTGCCGATGATCCTTGTCACCGGAGGAGCCGGTTTCATCGGCAGCAATTACATCCTCGGTTGGCTGCGCCGTGGCGACGAGCCGGTGGTGAATCTCGATATCCTGACCTACGCCGGCAATCCGGCGAACCTGTCGGCCCTTGTCGCCGATCCCCGCTACGCGTTCCACCGCGGCGATATCTGCGATCAGGAGATGGTGGAGTCGCTCCTCCGGCAGCACTCGATCCGTGCCGTCATCCACTTCGCCGCTGAGAGCCACGTCGATCGCTCGATCCACGGACCGGATGCCTTCGTGCAGACCAACGTCGTGGGGACGTTCCGGTTGCTGGAGGCGGCCCGGCGCCATTGGCTGACCCTGCCGGTTCAGGATCGCGACCGGTTCCGATTCCTCCACGTGTCGACCGATGAGGTCTACGGATCGCTCGCGGCCGACGATCCCCCTTTCCGCGAGACCGGCCGCTACGAGCCCAACAGCCCGTACTCGGCCAGCAAAGCCGCGTCCGACCACCTCGTGCGCAGCTACCACCACACCTACGGATTGCCGGTGGTGACGACCAACTGCTCCAACAACTACGGCCCCTTCCAGTTTCCCGAGAAGCTGATCCCGCTGTGCATCCACAACGCGCTGTCCGGAAAACCGCTGCCAATCTACGGTGACGGCCGGCAGGTCCGCGACTGGCTCTACGTGGAGGATCACTGTACCGCGATCGAGCGCGTGCTCGCCGCGGGCCGCCCCGGTGAGACCTACAACATCGGCGGCTGGAACGAGCAGGCGAACATCGACGTGGTGCGCGTGCTGTGCGGGATCCTCGACGAGGAGCGGCCCCGGGTGGGAGGCGGCAGCTACGCCGATCAGATCACGTTCGTGAAGGATCGGCCCGGCCATGACCGGCGCTATGCCATCGACGCCCGGAAGATCGAAGAGCAACTGGGATGGCGACCGGCCGACACCTTCGCCACCGGCATCCGCAAGACGGTCCGCTGGTACCTCGAGCACGGCGACTGGGTCGCCAGTGTGGTGAGCGGTGGCTACCGCGAATGGATCGACAGGCAATACGGTCGATGATGACGCTCCGTCCGCCCCACTGCTGCCACGGCGGTACGCCATGAGGATCGTGATCCTCGGCGCTGCCGGTCAGGTCGGCCGGGAGCTCATCAGGGCCCTCGGCGGCCGTGGCGCCGTCGTCGCCCTCGATCGGCAGGGATGCGATCTCGCCGTCCCCGGAGCCGCTGCGGCCGTGGTCGCCCGGGAGCGGCCGCGGGTGGTCGTGAATGCCGCTGCCTACACGGCCGTCGACAGGGCCGAGTCGGAGCCCGCCGTCGCGCGGCGGGTCAATGCCGAAGCCGTGGCGGAGATCGCCGCGGCGGTGCGCGGGGTCGATGGCCTGTTCGTGCACTACTCCACCGTCTACGTGTTCGACGGTGCGAAGACCGGTTCCTATCGGGAGGATGACCGAACAGCGCCCCTGGGGGTGTATGGGGCCACGAAACTGGCCGGCGAGGAGGCGATCGCCCTCGCGCGCTGTCGCCACGTGATCGTCAGGACCAGTTGGGTGCACGGCCGCCGCGGAGCCAATTTCGTCCGCACGATCCTCCGCCTCGCCGCCGAGCGAGACACCCTGCGGGTTGTCGCCGATCAGGTCGGTGCCCCGACGGGCGCGGCCCTGATCGCCGATGTCACGGCGCTGGCGCTCGACCGCTGGGGTGACCCACGGGCCGTGGCACCGGGCCTGCTGCATCTCGCCCCGCGTGGCGAGACGACCTGGTTCGACTTCGCCCGGTTCGTGCTCGCCGAGGCCATCGCCCGCGGCGCCCGCCTGCGCGTCGGACCTGACGACGTCGTGCCGATCACCACCGCCGAGTATCCCACTCCAGCCCGGCGCCCGGCCAACTCGCGGCTCGATACCGCTCGGCTGTCGGGTGTGCTCGGGCTCGCGCTCCCGGAGTGGCAGGATGCCGTGCGGGACACGGTCGCGGCGGTCGTGGCGGAGTCGGTTGATACGGTCCGGGCAACACGCTGAGACGCGGAGAGAAGGTGGCACGCATGGAACGCAGGGGCATCATCCTGGCCGGAGGCAGTGGCACGCGGCTCCATCCCGTCACCCGGACGGTGTCGAAGCAACTGCTGCCGGTGTACGACAAGCCGATGATC
>SXWA01000236.1 GCA_005791575.1 Planctomycetaceae bacterium | reverse complement strand
GGCCGACGAACTGCGCGAGGCGACCGGGGCGGCCCCGGCGCTCGAGGCGCTGGCGGCGCGGCGCGGCGTCGATCCGCTGCTCCTCGCCGGGTGGCTGGGGGCGCTGGGGATCGGTGCGGGGCCGGTCGACTTCGACCTCCTCGCCACCCCCGAGCGCGGGATCGGCGGCTGGGAGGCGGTGCGCGGGTTCGTCGCCGCCGACGCGCTGAGCGTCGTCGCCAACGCCTCCGACCAGTCGGTGCAGATCCCCGGCACGCTCGGCGCCCACGGCGTGGCCGTCCACCCCGCCCCCACGAAGCGCGTGATCGTCGCCTGGCGGAGCCCCGTCGCCGGCGCGGTGACGGTCTCTTCCGTCGTGACGCGCGTGCACGTCGGCTGCGGCAACGGCACCACCTGGAGCCTCGAGGTGCGGCGCGGCGGCGTCCGCCAGACGCTCGCCAGTGGGTTCGCCGACGAGCCGAAGCCCAAGACCGCCGGCCCGCTCGCCGGCGTCGCCGTGCAGCCCGGCGACGCGATCTGCCTCGTCGTCGGCCCGCGCGACGGCAGCCATGTGTGCGACCTCACCGCCGTCGACCTCACGATCGCCCACGGCGACGAAACCTGGCACCTCGCCGGCGAGGTGTCGCCCGACATCCTCGCCGGCAATCCCCACGCCGACGGCCGCGGCCGCGCCGGCGTGTGGCACTTCGCCCACGAGCCCGACCAGCCGACCGGAGCCCTCGCGATCCCTCCCGGCTCGGTCCTCGACCGCTGGCTCACCGCACCGGCCGGCGCCGAGCGCGCGGCTGCCGCTGCCGAACTGGCGCGCCTCCTCGCCGCGGCGCAGGCCGGCCGACTGCCCGACGGTCCCAATGGTGCCCTGGTGCGCCTCGTGCTCTCACCGTCGGGGCCGGTGCTTGCCCCGCGGTTCCGGGCGTGGCTCGCCGCCCCCGCGCCTGCCGGGGCCGGTGCGTTCGGCCACCATCCCGATGGCTTGGCGGTCGGCCCGGCCGACCTGTGCGTGGCGGCCCCGGGCCGGTTCACGGTCGAGATCCCCGCCGATCTCGCCGCCGGCAGCGAGCTGGTCACCGCCGCCGCGCTCCATCCGCAGGCGCCGCCGACGGCCTGCGTCGAGCCGGCGCTGCACGTGGGGGGCGCGCCCGCAGGGGAGCCGGGCCTCCGCGCCGGCGCGGCGGTGATCGCCGCCCCGGGGTCTCCCGCCGCGCGGCGGATCGAGGAGGGGTTCGCCGCGTTCCGGGAGCTGTTTCCCACGGCGCCCTGCTACGTGCGGATCGTGCCGGTCGACGAGGTCGTCACGCTCAACGTGTTTTTCCGCGAGGACGACCACCTCCGCCGGCTCCTTCTCGACGCCGAGCAGACCGCCCGGCTCGACCGGGCGTGGGACGAGCTGCTGTATGTCAGCCGCGAGCCGCTCGAACTGCGCGACGCGCTCGAGCAGCTCATCGAATACGCCACGCAAGACAACCCCGCCGGCGTGCAATCGTTCACGCCGATGCGCCCCCATGTCGTCGCCCGCGCCGAGGAGTTCGCCCGGCAGCTGGTGGCGACCGAGCCGGCCCACGTCGACGCCGTCGTCGCCCACGCCGGCCGGGCCTTCCGCCGGCCGCTCACGGCAGGGGAGCAGGAGCGGCTCCGCGGGCTCTACCGGCGCCTCCGCGCCGAGTCGCACTCCCACGAGGAGGCGATCCGGCTCACGTTGGCCAGCGTGCTGGTGGCGCCGGAGTTTCTCTACAGGCTCGAAGCGCCCGGCGCCGGCAGTGCCGCTTCGCCGGTCACGCCATACGAGTTGGCGACGCGGCTGAGCCTGTTTCTCTGGTCGTCGCTCCCCGACGACGAGCTTGTGGCGCTGGCCGCCAGCGGCGCGCTTGCCGACGACGCCGTGCTCGTCGCCCAGACGCGGCGGATGCGCGCCGACCCGCGCGCGCGGCGGCTGGCCGAGGAGTTCGGCACGCAGTGGCTCCACGTCCACGGGTTCGCCGGCCACGACGAGAAGAGTGCCGCGGCGTTTCCCACGTTTCATGCCCTCCGCGCCGCGATGGCGGAGGAGACGGTCCTGTTCCTCGACGACCTGTTCCGCCACGACCGGTCGATCCGGTCGCTTGTCGACGCCGACCACACGTTTCTCAACGCCGCTCTGGCCGCGCACTACGGGATCCCGGGCGTCGAGGGGGACCACTGGCGCCGCGTGGACGGCGTGCGCGCCTTTGGCCGCGGTGGAATCCTCGGCCTCGCGACCACCCTCGCGACGCAGAGCGGCGCCTCGCGCACGAGCCCCATTCTCCGCGGCAACTGGCTCTCCGAGGTGATCCTCGGCGAGAAGCTCCCCAAGCCGCCGAAGAACGTCCCGCTCCTGGCCGACGCGGTGCCCGCGGGGCTCTCCGAGCGCGACCTGATCGCCCGCCATTCGGCCGACGAGTCGTGCGCCACCTGCCACCGGCGGATCGACCCCTACGGCTTCGCCCTCGAGGGGTTCGACGCCATCGGCCGGCGCCGCACCGCCGACGCCGCCGGCCACCCGATCGACGATCGGACGACGCTCCCCGACGGCACCGACGTGGCGGGGGTCGAGGGGCTGCGCGGGTGGCTCGCCGGGAAGCGCGCTGCCGACGTCGAGCGGCAGTTCTGCCGGAAGCTCCTCGGCTACGCGCTCGGCCGCGGCGTGCAGCTCTCCGACGAACCGCTCCTCGACACGATCCAGGATCGCCTCGCCACCGCCGACCACCGCGTCGGCACGGCGATCGAGGCGATCGTCACGAGCCCCCAGTTCCGCTCGATCCGCGGCCGCGACGCCGCCGATGAACCCTGACACGCCAGCCGCCAGCCAAGCCCGCTCCCGCCACCTGCCGCCGGAGGATCCCATGACGCTCCACGCCCATACCACCCTGCCGCGCCGCACCCTCCTCCGCGGGCTGGGGGTGTCGATGGCCCTGCCGTGGATGGAGTCGCTCGCCGCACGGGCCGAGGCCGCCGCGGAGCCGCCGGTCCGCCTGGCGGTGCTCTTCGCCGGCAACGGCTTCCACTCACGCCAGTGGTGGGCCGAGGGGAGCGGCGCGGCGATGCACCTCGGGAAGGTGCTCGAGCCGCTCACCCCCCACCGCGAGAAGCTGCTGTTCGTGAAGGGGCTCTACAACGAGCAGGCGCGGAAGGGCAACATCCACTCCTCGCAGACCGGCAACATCCTCTCCGGAGCGCCGCTGGCCAGCGGGGGCGACATCCGCTCCGGCACGAGCTTCGATCAACTGGTCGCCGCCACCCACGGCCGGGCGACGAAGGTGCCGAGCCTCGTGCTCGGCTGCGAGAAGGCCAATCCCTCGGTCCACAAGAACTACTCGATGCTCTACAGCTCCCACATCTCGTGGAGCTCACCGACCACCCCCACCCCCCTGGAGCTCTACCCCGCCCTCGCCTTCGACCGCCTCTTCACCGAGGGGTCGGAGCGCGGCGACGAGAGCGTGCTCGACGCCGTCCTCGAGGATGCCGGCGACCTGCGGCGGCGGATCGCCACGACCGACCAGCGGAAGCTCGACGAATACCTCGACAGCGTCCGCGACGTCGAGAGCCGGATCGCGGGGGCGGGAAAGCGCGGCGAGCTGCAGGGGTGGAAGCCGGCGCTCGCCGCCCCCGACCGGCCGCGGCCGGCCGACGGCATCCCCCAGGACATCGCCGAGCACATGCGGCTGATGTGCGACATCCTCGTGCTCGCCTTCCAGACCGACACCACGCGGGTGGTGACGCTCAAGCTCAACAACGACCACTCCGCCCTCCGCTTCCCCAACCTCCCGCGCGTCGACAACCCCGCCCAGGGGATCGACTACATGATCCACCACCTCCTTTCCCACTCCGACGGCGACGACTGGCTGCGGGTCAACCAGTTCTTCCTCGAGCAGATGGCCCACGTCGCCCGCCGGCTCGATGCCATCCAGGAAGGGGAGCGGACGCTCCTCGACAACTCGATGGTCATGCTCTGCTCGAGCATGATGGCCGGGGCCAAGCACGACAACGACCAGCTCCCCGTCGCCCTCCTCGGCCGCGCCGGCGGCCGGCTCGAGAGCGGGCGGGTGCTCGACTACACGGGCCGGCCCGACCGGCAGCTGTGCCGGCTGTTCCTCTCGATGATGGACAAGGTCGGTGTCCGCCCCGGCACCTTCGGCGACGCCACCGAACCGCTCGCCGAGGTCTGATTTCCCCGCGCCGGGGCCCCCACTGGGAAGCTCCGCACGATCCGCATCGCTGCCGGCCAATCCCCCCCGCGCCGAGAGCCGCTGGGCAACCTCCTCCCCCCAGCCCCGACCACCGATGAACCGGCGCCGGTCGCCAGGGAAGGCCCCGCCACCACGGGGGGGGCGACACGGCCTTCCCCATCTTTCCCAGATCCCTTTGGCCAAGGCGCCTGGGGTCATCACCACCTTGGTGACTCTCACCACGTTGGTGAGAGCGGCCATCACCAGGATGGTGAGAGGCATTCATGCGGCTCTTTGAATGCCTCTTGCCAGAGGTTTTGAAGGGGGTTCGTAACTCTTTTGTTTTTAGACGTTTGTGGACCGTTCTGCGGTTTTTCAGAGCCTTGAATCGAGGACTGGCACGGGCCGTGCATTTGAATCGGGCGTCAGCAATCCGGTTGGAAACGCATCTCAGGTCTCCCCCGTCTGCTCCATCGTCAAGGATCGACTCCATGCGAGCCACTTCGCTCTTCACCCGACTCACCCTCGCCGCCCTGGCCGCAGCGCTGATCACGGTGCCAGCCGGTGCCGCCACCCTGACTTGGAATGGCGCCAGCGCCGCCAACGGCAATTGGAGCACCGGATCGAACTGGGTCGGCGGCGTCGCCGCGACCGGGACCGGCAGCGGCGACACGCTGATCTTCGGCAACGGCACCCTGCGCCCCTCGTCGACGAACACCGTCAACAACTTCCTCCTCAGCGGTGCCCAGGCGCTGCGCTTCACCTCGGCCGCCAACTACTCCCTCAGCGGCAGTTCTGTCGTCCTCGGCGGCAACGTCTCGCAGACCGCCGCCTCGAACGTGACGATCGGAATGGATGTCAAGCTCTCCGCGACGCGGACCTTCGCTCTCTCCAACGCCGGCGGCACGGTGAATGTCACCGGCGTGGTCTCCAACCAGGCTGGCGCGGCAGGCCTCTCCAAGACGCTCGGCGGCACGCTGATCCTCTCGGCCAACAACACCTACACCGGCGACACGTCGGTCACCGGCGGCACGCTGGTGGTCAACGGTACCAACCTGTCGTCGAATGTGTTCGTCGGTGGTGGAGCCGTCCTCCGCGGGGTGGGCAGCGTCGGTGACGTGACCGTCGACTCGGGCAGCGTGATCAGTGCCGGCACCAGCGCTGTCGGCGGGGTCCTCCAGGTCAAGTCGCTGTCGCTCCTCCCCGACGCCCAGTCGCAGTTCACGATCACCGGCACCTCCTTGGGCACGCAGTACAACTCGGTCCGCTCGACCGGCAACGTCGACTACGGCAGTTCGACCGTGGTGCTCAACTTCCCCAACGCGACCCAGCTGCCCCACTACAGCACCTACAAGCTGTTCGACGCCGCGAGCTACAGCAGCAACATCGCCGGCATCCCCAACGTGAACTACGTCGGTGACGACCTCTCCTTCAGCGAGACCACAGAGGGCTCCGGGGTGTGGAAGGCCTACAGCCCGACGACTGATCAGACGCTGATCTTCGCCACCGGCAACGGCACCCTGACGGTGGTGCCGGAGCCCTCCTCGATCGTCATGCTGGCCATGGCCGGCGGGGTCGCCGGGGTGTTCGGGATGCGGCGTCGCAAGAACCAGAAGAGTGCGGCGACGACGTGAGTGATCGGGGGTCCCAACCGGCTTGCTGACACCTGCAGGACGGGACACGCCTCACGACGGTTCGCCACGGCAGCGGCCGGCCCCGAAAGGGCCGGCCGTCGTCGTTTTCACTGGTGGTCACGGCACGATGAACGAGTCGCACGGGGCCCCGTCGGCACCGCCGCTGGTCTCGACCGTAGACTCGGGAGGGCGGCGGCGAAGCGCGAATCCGCCGTGCGAGGTTTCCATGATTCACCCGGCCCGGCGCCTGCTGCTCACCCTGTTCCTGATCGGCGGTCCGGCCGCCGGCGCCGCCGACGGTGTCGATGTGGTCACCGTCGCCAAGCACGGGGAGATCCGCGGCCGGATCGTCCGCCGCGAAGCCGACGGTACGCTCACGCTCGTCGTCCGCCGCGCGTGGCTGGCGGAGGCGGCGCCGGCGCTCGAGCGCGAGGCGGCGCGCGACGACCGGGTCAACGCCCTGGCGGCCCGCGAGGATGTCCGCCGGCGGATCGAGGCGACGCTCGCCACCCTCCCCGAAGGCGACAAACGGCGGACGTTCCTCGAGACGGAATCGGCCCGGATCGAGCGGCTCCTCGCCAATCCGGCGAAGGACCCCGCGGCGCGCGCACCCTTCACCTGGCTGCGCCTGCCGGCCAGGAGCGTGAAGCGCGAGCAGGCGGCCGATCCCGCCCCACGGCGGGTGGTCGAATGGGCCTGGGCGGAGGGGCTCGACGGCGCCGAGTCGCGGCAGGCCGAGAGGCTGCGGCGCGATCTGGTGGCGCTCGGCATCGATCCCACGGCCGAGCCGCCAGCGCTTACCGACCGGCTCCCGCCGCTGCCGCAGGACGACCGCACCTGGGAAGTGCGCCTCGCCCTGCTCGCCGACGCCATCGACGGGCCGGTGACCTTCCAGGGGGTCGGCGACCTCCAGGTGCGGCGCGACCAGGCCGCCGATGCCGCCTCGATCCTCCCGCTCCTCCAGCAGACACTCGGCGGCAGCCTCGAAGGGCTCCTCGGGGGCCTCGGCGGGGCACGCCCGGCCGCCGATCCATGGCGCTGGGTCGCCAGCGCCCGCGATCAGGCGGATGCCGCCGGGCGCTTCCGCGCCACCCGGCTGAACCTCGACCCGCAGGCGCGGCGCGTGATGATCGAATCGGTGTTCCAGGTGCGGTTGGCCGACGGCGGCTGGGAGACGGTCTGGTTCCAGCGCCGCGAGGCCGACGGCACGCGCCCCCGGCCGCAGGCCGGCGACCAGCTCCGTGCCGACCCGCGGATCAAGGGGGCGCTCGATGCCGTCCGGGCGATCGGCCTGGTGGACGAACACCAGATCGACGGGGCGCTGGCCACCGGCGCGGCCACGCTCGAGGCGCTCGCCGCCACCGACGGCGCGTTCGCCGATTTCCGCTCGCTCCATGCCCGTGCGCTCGACGGCCCGCCGCTGTGGTGGGACGGTCGGTGACGGGCCGACCAGGTGCCTACCTTCCGGAGTTCCTGCCATGCCGGTGTGTTCACCGCTCGTCCCGCGCCGCCACCTCCTCGCCGCCGCGCCGGCCGCACTCGCCCTCGCCACCCACGGGTCGATGGCGGTCGCGGCCGAGCCCGCCGCCGCAGCGGCTCCGGCTCCGGTGGCGCCGCCGGCCGGCAAGCGGATCCTCCTCTCCTGCAAGCTGGGGATGATCCCGGGGGAGGCCGCCGGGCAGAAGCTCCCGCTCGCCGCGCGGCTCACCCTCGCCAAGGAGGCGGGCCTCGACGGCGTCGATCTCGACCAGGCGTCGCTCTACACGCCGGCCGAGGCGCGTGCCGCGGTCGCCGAGTCGGGGGTCTTCGTCCACAACGCCATCAACCATGCCCACTGGCAGAAGCGGCTGACGAGCGCCGATGCCGCCGACCGGGCCACCGCCGTGGCGAACCTCGAGCACTGCCTCCGGGTGGCCCACGCCGCCGGCGGCAGCGGCGTGCTGATCGTCGTCGGCCAGGGGGGAGACGGCCCGGCGGCGGAGATCGAGGAGCGCTGCCGCAATGAACTGAAGAAGGTGCTGCCGCTGGCGGCCTCGCTCGGCCAGCCGATCCTCGTCGAGAACGTCTGGAACAAGATGATGTACGACCACGACGCGCCCCCCGAGCAGGGGCCGGAGCGATTCATCGCCTTCGTCGATTCATTCAAGAGCCCGTGGATCGGGATGTACTACGACATCGGCAACCACTGGAAATACGGCCAGCCCGCCGAGTGGATCCGCACGTTCGGCCACCGCTGCGTGAAGCTCGACATCAAGGGGTTCAGCCGGAAGAAGAACGGCTTCGTGGACATCGTCAGCGCCGACGACGACGTGCCCTGGGGGGAGGTCCGCGAGGCGCTCGCCGAGATCGGCTTCTCCGGCTGGGCGACGGCCGAGGTCGGCGGCGGCGACGTCGCCCGGCTGACGACCGTGCGGAAGCAGATGGAGCAGGCGCTGTACGGGTGACGGGAACGGCGGCAGACCCTCACCGCGGCGGGAGCGCGTTGACATAGAGCTTCACGTTGTGGGTCGCGCGGCCGACGGCGACGATGTCGGGGCGGCCGTCGCCGGTGAGGTCGCCGACCGCGACGTCCTCCACCGCCACGCCGCCGGCATCGAGCACGGTCCTTTCCCAACGCCGCCCGGTGGCATCGGCCCGAAAGACCGCCACCGTCGGCCCGTGGCCGGCGACCGCCGACGGGTCGCTCGACCCGAAGACGATCTCGTCGCCGCCGTCGCCGTCGAGATCGGCCGTCGCCAGGGCGTGGCCACGGGCGTAGCCCCGGTCGATCACCGCGCGCTCCCACGGGGCCAGCACGCCCCCGGCCGACGGGTGGCACACCGCCACCGCCGTGCCGTGCATCGGTTCGACCGTGACGAAAAACGGCGTCCCGTCGGCGTGGCGGCCGAGGCGGATCTCCCCCGCGCCGTCGCTGTCGGGGGCCGAGCCGGCGATGCCGGGGGAGAGCTGGTGGCGTGCGAAACCGCCGGCGGTGCCGTGGATCAGGTTCACCCCCTCGCGGCTGGCGGTGAGCGTGTCGGTGTGCCCGTCGCCATCGACGTCGGCGTGGGTGTGGTTGTGCATCCGGTTGAGCGTGCGGTCGAGGACGGTGGGGAGCCAGCGGTCCGCCGCCGGGTCGGCGGGCAGGGCCAGCGCCGTCAACTCGACCCCCGCCGCCCCGGCCACCGCCGTCAGCGGCGAGACGACCAGCTGCGGACGGCCCGTGCCGAGGACGTCGGCGAAGCGCATCCGGTGGGTGGAGTGGAGCGGGCCGATGCCGTGGACGGTCCAGGGCTCGTCGAGGCTCTTCCCGCGGCAGAGCCAGTGGAGTGAGCCGGTCTTCGGCCAGGAGGCCCCAAGCGCGAAATCGACCTGCCCGTCGCCGTCGATGTCGTGCGCCGCGATGCAGACGTTGTCGCGCGATGTCTGGTCGTGGATCACGGTGTGTTTCCGCCACGCGCCGTCGGCGGCGGCAGGGGCGCCGTACCAGAGGACGGCCCGCTCGGTGACCACGACGATGTCCTGCCGGCCGTCGCCATCGACGTCGGCGAGCGTGACGGCGTAGCAGATCTCCCCCGCCTGGGGATCGACGACCCGCTCCGTGAAGCCGCTCTCCCCGGCGTGGGCGACCGGCCCGACGGCGGCGGGCAGCACGGCCGCCGCGGCCGCAAGCAACGCACGCCCGATCAACCAGCGGAACCGGCGCATGGAGGCCTCCGAAGCATGAGCCGGATCCCGGCGGCAGCGCCGGCGCGGCGGCGACGCCACCGGTGCGCCGTCAGACCAATTCCGGGAGCGGCGCGTAGTGGTCGGTGAGGTACTGCGGCCGGCCGGTGAGATCGTTCACCGTGGTCGCCAGCGGGTCGATGCCGAGGCAGTGGTAGAGCGTGGCGTGGACCTCCTCGAAGCGCACCGGCCGGTCGCGCACCTCGGCGGCCTGCCGGTCGGTCGAGCCGATCACCTGCCCGGTGCGCAGGCCACCACCGGCCAACAGCGCGCAGGTCACCTGCGGCCAGTGGTCGCGACCGGCGTCCTTGTTGATCTTCGGTGTGCGCCCGAACTCCCCCCAGACGATCACCGCGACGTCGTCGGCGAGGCCGCGCTGGTGGAGATCCTCGACCAGCGCCGAGACCCCCTGGTCGAGCTGCGGGGCGTTTTCCCGGCAGGCGTTGAAGTTGTTGCCGTGGTAGTCCCAGAAGCTGTAGCTCACCGTCACGCAGCGCACCCCCGCCTCGACGAGCCGGCGGGCGGCGAGGAACTGCTGCATCAGGCGCGGGGCGCCGTCCCCCTGGTGCTTCTCGGTGCCGAAGCCGTAGCGGTCGCGGACCGCCTGCGGCTCGCGCGACACGTCGAGCGCCTCGGCCAGCCGGCTCGAGGTGAGCACGCCGAAGGCCTGCTGTCGGAAGGTGTCCATCCCCGCCATCATCCCCGAGCGATCGGCGGCGCGGTTGAACGAGTCGAGCGCGCCTGTCAGTGCGACCCGGTCGGAGAGGCGGTCGAGCGACATCCCCTGGAGCACGAGGTCGCCGCGGGCGTCGCCGTTGGGCTGGAACGGCGTGCAGGAGGGACCGAGGAAGCCCGGCTTGCCGGAGTTGTAGGGAGTGTGCTGCATCCGCGGCGAGAGGCCGACGTAGGGGGGCGCCGCGGGTTGGGCGGAGCCGTGCAGCCGGGCCACCACCGAGCCGAACTCGGGCCAGCCTCCGGCCGGCTGGCGCTGGTGGCTGCGGCCGGTGAGGCACTGGAACGAATAGTGGTCGCCGGTGGCGCCGACGATCGAGCGGATCACCGCCAGCTTGTCGGCCATCCCCGCCAGGCGCGGGAGCAACTCGCCGAACTCGATCCCCGGGACATTGGTCGGGATCGGGCGGAACTCGCCGCGCACCTCGGCCGGGGCGTCGGGCTTGAGATCGACCAGATCCTGGTGCGGCGGTCCACCCGGCAGGTAGATCATGATCACCGCCTTGTGGGAGCGGGTGCCGCTGACCGCCTCCGCCCGGGCGAGATCGACCAGCGACACCTCCGCGGCGCCGCCGAGCCCGGCGAGGGTGCCGATGCGGAGAAACTGCCGCCGCGCGAGCCGGTCGCAGAAGCCGCCGCTGGCGCGGCCCCCTTGGATCGAAAGCATCCTCTGGTCTCCGGTGACGGGGTGCGGGGGTCAGACCAGTTCCGGGAGCGGCACCGGCCGCTCGAGCAGGTACTGCGGCCGCCCGGTGTGATCGGCGAGCTGGGCGGTGGCGGCGTCGATGCCGAGATGCCGGTAGAGCGTGGCGAGCACCTCGGAGAAGTGCACCGGCCGGTCGGCGATCGCGCTGCCGGTGCGGTCGGTGGCGCCGATCACCTGCCCGGTGCGGAACCCGCCGCCGGCGAGCAGCGCGCCGCCGACCTGCGGCCAGTGGTCGCGGCCGGCATCCTTGTTGATGAGCGGCGTGCGGCCGAACTCCCCCCACGCGCAGACCGCCACGTCCTTGTCGAGGCCGCGGGCATGGAGATCCTCGATCAGGGCGGAGAGCCCCTGGTCGAACTGCGGCAGGTGGGTCTGCTTCATGCCGTTGAAGGTGTCGGAATGGAAGTCCCAGCGGCCGAAGTTGAGGGTCACGACACGGCAGCCGGCCTCGACGAGCCGGCGGGCGACGAGGAAGTGCTCGAGGTTGCGCGGGGCCCCGTCGCCGAAGCGCTGCGGATCCCCCTTGCCGTAGCGCTCGCGCACGCTCTCCGGCTCGCGCGACAGGTCGAGCGCCTCGGCGAGGCGACTGCTGGTGAGGATGTCGAAGGCGCTGGCCGAGAGGGCGTCCATGCCGGCGAGGGTGCCGCGGGCATCGAGATCACGGCGCAGGCGGTCGACCTGCCCGAGGAGGCCGCGTCGGTCGGCGAGCCGCTCGGCCGACATCCCGCGCAGCACCATGTCGCCGCTGGAGGGACCGTTGGGGCGGAAGGCGGCGTGCGACACGCCGAGAAACCCGGGCAGCCCCGGCGACCCGTACGGCGGATGGCCGGCATCGGGCGAGAGGCCGACGAATGCCGGCACCGCCCGATCGACGGTCCCGAGGAGCCGCGAGGCGACGGCGCCGATGCTCGGCCAGCCGCCCGACGGCTGGTTGCGGACGGTGCGGCCGGTGTAGCAGATGAACGAGTCGTGATTGCCGTCGGGGGAGCCGTACACGCTCCGCAGCGGCACGCACTTGTCCATGATGGCGGCGAGCCGGGGCATATGCTCGCAGATCTCGATCCCCGGCACGTTGGTCGGGATCGGGCGGAACTCCCCCCGGATCTCCACCGGGGCGTCCATCTTCAGGTCGTACATGTCCTGGTGCGCCGGCGCACCGCACATGTAGATCATGATCACCGCTTTGTGCGACCGCTGGCCGGAGGCGGCCTCGGCGGCGAGCAGATCGACCAGCGACAGCCCGCCGACGGTGAGCGTGCCGAGGCGGAGCAGGTCGCGCCGGCGGATCCCGTCGCACAGCGTCTGGCCGCGGCGACCCGCATCGTCTACCAGCGACAGCATCGTGATCCCCTCCTGGGGCGGGGGTGTGGCATGGCTCCCCGGCAACTCTACACCGGCCGCCCCCCGCGCACTCTACACCGTGCGGGCACGTTGCACGACCTCCAGAACTGTCGGACCGTGGGGGTGGCAAAGACCAGCCGTTCCCGATTGCACCAGCCGGCGGGGATCCCGCCCTGGCCTTCCAGCCACCGAACGTAAAGTGTTTTTCGACAACGGGATCGGGTCGATCGGCGAAATCCGATCCAAGTCTGGGCGGGCACCGGCCGATCGTGGGCGGTACATTTTCCGTGGTGGAACACCGCCCCGGAAGCACAGCTTCCCTGGGGAACGCGCGGCACCGATGCCGCTGGAGGCCTCGCCATGCTCACGATCCGCGGCGGTGGTGGTCGGTTCTGCGACGGGGTCAGCCGCCGCGACTTCCTCGCCATCGGCGGCTTGTCGTTTGGAGCCGGGGGCCTGTCGCTCGCCGGTGTGATGCGTGCCCAGGCGGCGGTGCCGCCGGGCAGATCGGGACTCGGCCACAAGGCGGTGATCAACGTGTTCCTCGGCGGCGGGCCGCCGCACCAGGACATGTTCGACCTCAAGCCCGACGCCCCGAGCGAGGTCCGCGGCGAGTTTGCCCCGATCGGTACCAACGTCCCCGGGATCCAGATCTGCGAGGTCTTCCCCCGGCTCGCCAAGCGCGCCGACAAGCTGGCGATCATCCGCTCGGTGGTCGGGTGCGAAGGGGCCCACGCCGCCTACCAGACCAACACCGGTTGGCCGGAATCGAGCCTGCGCACGCTCGGCGGCCGGCCGTCGCTGGGGGCCGCGGTCGCCAAGCTGGCCGGGCCGGTCGATCCGTCGGTGCCGCCGTTCGTCGGTCTCGCCGAGAAGACGTCGCACCGCCCCTGGTCCGACTCCGGCACCGCGGGTTTCCTCGGGCCGGCCTACGGCCCCTTCCGGCCAGACGGCCCCGACCGCGACAACATGACGCTCAAGGACGTCACCCTCGAGCGCCTCGCCGACCGCCGCCGGCTGCTCGCCGCAGTCGACCGGTTGCGCCGCGATGCCGATGCCAGCGGCACGATCGCGGGAATGGATGCCTTCGGCCAGCGCGCTTTCGACGTCCTCTCCGGCAGCCGGCTCCTCGACGCGCTCGACCTTTCCAAGGAGGATCCGGCGATCCGCGCCGCCTACGGCGACGGCAAGCCCTACCAGTTCCAGTACGACGGCGCGCCGACCTGCAACGACCACCTCCTCATGGCGCGGCGGCTGGTCGAGGCGGGGGTCCGTGTCGTGAGCCTCTCGTTCGGCCGCTGGGACAGCCATGGGCAGAACTTCGCCATGGTCCGCGACCACGGCGGCAAGCTCGACCAGTGCCTGGCAGCGCTGCTCGACGACCTCGAGGCGCGCGGCATGCTCGACGACGTCGCGGTGGTGGTGTGGGGGGAGTTCGGCCGGACGCCGAAGATCAACAAGGACGCCGGCCGCGACCACTGGCCGCAGGTGAGCTGTGCGCTCCTTGCGGGCGGTGGCCTCCGCACCGGGCAGGTGATCGGCGCCACCAACCGCCTCGGGGAACATGCCACCGAGCGGCCGGTGCACGTGCAGGAGATCGTCGCCACCCTCTACCACGCTCTCGGGTTCCGGACCCACGAGGTGACGCTCCCCGACCAGACCGGCCGGCCGCAGTATCTCGTCGAGCACGGTCCGATCGCCGAGTTGATCTGATCCGGATTGATCCGATCCGGATTGATCCGATCCGGTGACGAATCGATTCTCGGCCGTGCCCGTCTGGCAGCCGTGCCCGCCCGACAGCCAGGACCGCCTGACAGTCCAGTGGCCACACCCCCGACCGCCGACGTGGCCCTGCTGACCGAGAGCCGCTACACGGCCGCCACGGCCGCACCAGGCGACTGGTACCTGGGCAACATCCTCGCCGACGACCGGCTCCTCATCGCGGCGCTCGCCACGCACGGCCTGTCGGCCGTGCGCGTCGACTGGGCCAGCCCACTGATCGCCTGGGACCGGTTCCGCACGGCGGTGTTCCGCACGACGTGGGACTACTTCGACCGCGCCGCGGCCTTCGCCCACTGGCTCGACGACGCCGCCGGCCGCACGCGCCTCTGCAACCCGCCGGCCACCGTCCGCTGGAACATGGACAAGCACTACCTCGCCGATCTCGAGCGCCGCGGGATCCCCGTCGTGCCGACCCGGTTCATCCCGCGCGGCAGCGTGGATCTGGCCGACCTGATCGGCGCGACCGGCTGGCACGACGCGGTCATCAAGCCCTGCATCTCCGGCGGCGCCCGCCACACCCACCGCGTCAGCCCCGCGACGGCGGCCGCCGTCAGCACGCTGGTGGCCGACGTGGCCGCGACCGAGGACTTCATGCTCCAGCCGTTCGAGCCGGGGATCCTCACCGCCGGGGAGGATTCGCTGATCGTGATCGGCGGCCGGTTCACCCACGCCGTCCGCAAGCGTGCCCGGCCGGGCGATTACCGCGTGCAGGACGACCATGGCGGCACCGTCCATCCGCGCGACCCGACCGCCGCACAGATCGCGCTTGCCGAGGGGGCGCTGGCCGCCTGCCCCCCGATCCCGACCTACGGGCGCGTCGACATGGTGGAGGCTGCCGACGGCACCTGGCGGGTGATGGAACTCGAACTGATCGAGCCGGAGCTCTGGCTCCGCCTCCATCCGCCGGCCGCTGTGGCGCTGGCCGCGGCGATCGCCGCCACGCTCGGGTGAACCGGCGCCCCAGCGCGGTTCCACCGCCGGTCCTCCGGCCAGGGAACCAGTCGGTCCTCCGGCCAGGGAACCAGTCGGTCCTCCGGCCAGGGAACCAGTCGGTCCTCCGGCCAGGGAACCAGTCGGTCCTCCGGCCAGGGAACCAGCCGGTCCTCCGGCCAGGGAACCAGCCTCACTGCTTGGCCGGCGCGGGCTCGAGGGTCTGGACGAGTTTGCCGTCGGCCGCCGACCAGATCCGGAGTTTGCCGTCCTGGCACCCGGCCGCCACCCATCCTGGCGCCGCGGTGAGCACCTGGACGAAGTCGCCGACGCCGTCGAAATTGCGGACGGTGCCGCCGTTGCCGGCGTTGTAGATCCGCACCGTCGGGTCGCCCGACGCCGCCGCCACCTCCTCGCCCGGCGGCAGGAAGCGGATCGCCGTCGCCTCCTTCTTCAGGCCGGCGATCGTCCGCTGCTGCTCCCCCGACACGACGTCCCAGACCTTGATGCTGGCGTCGGCACCGGCGCTGGCCAGCCGGCGTCCGTGGGCCTGCCAGGCCACCCCGAGGACATGGCCGGTGTGCCCCTCGAAACTCTTCACGTGCTTCCCGTCGGCAACGGTGTGCACTTTGACGAAGCGGTCGGTGCCGCCGGAGGCGAGCAGGTCGCCGGCCCGGGAAAACTCCAGCGCCACCACGGTGTCGGAATGGGGATTGGTCAATTCGCGGACCAGTGCCCCGTCGGCGACGTTCCAGAGCTTGATCTCCCCCGAGCGGCTTGGCCGGCCACCGCCGCTGGCGAGGAGCGCCCCATCGGGGGAAAAGGCGAGCGATGTCACCACGTCGACCGGCGGCCCGCCCGCCACCTCGTCACTCACCGGCGGCAGCGTCTCGCCACCGATCGAGCGCTCGTGGATCCAGGCAGGGGTGCAGGTCCAGACGGCGCCGGGGGCCGCGCCACCGGCCACCACGACGCGCGAGGCATCGAGGAACGTGACCAGACCCCGCCCCCCCTCGCCGCCCGGCTCCCAGGCGTCGCGCGGGAGGCCGTCCTGGCCGCCGAGGAGAAACGCCGCTCCGTCGGCCCCGGTGGCCACGATCCAGGCGCCATCGGCGGAGTACGACACGCCGAGCAACGGCTTTTCCGCGGCCACCCGCGCCGCCTCGGCGGCGCTCCGGGCCTGCTCGACGGCGCCGGCCTGTGACTCGGCGGCGGCGAGCTCCGCCTTCCGCGCCGGCACCGCCTCGTCGGCCCGCGCCGTCTGCTGGGCGGCGAACTCGACCGCCCGCTTGGCGCTGGTGACGGCGGTCTCGGCCTGCTTCAGCGCCTCGGCGGCCGCCGTCGCCCCCTTGGCGGCCTCGGCCGCCTTCTTCGTCATCTCGTCGACCCGGGCCTTCGAGCGTTCGATCTGCTGGGCCGCCTGCGCCACCGCCTGATCGGCGGCCGCCTTGGCGGCGGTCGCACCGGCGGCGACCGACTGGAATGTCTTGAGTGTCTCTGCGGCGGCGGCATCCCCCGCGCTCGACGCAGCCACGGCCGCGAAGGCGTTGGCGCTGGCGGTCGCGCTCTCGACGGCGAGGGCGGCGGCGGCCTGCGCCTTCACCGCGGCGGCCTGCGCTTCGGTGGCCTGGGGCACGGCGGCGGTGGCAGCGGCCACGACCCGGTCGGCCTCCTCCTTGGTGGCGAGGGAGGTCTTCGCAGCCTCCCCCTTCTCCCCCATCGTCTTCTCGGCGGCGGCGAGTTTCTCAGCGGTCTGCTTCGTCTCGGCGGCGGCCGCCTCGATCCCCTTCTCCGCCTCGGTGACGCGCGCCTTGCCGTATTCCACGTCCTGCTTCCGCACCGCCAGATCGACGTCGACGACCCGCAGCCTGTCGACGAGCCGGTGGTCCCCCTTCCATTCGCCGGCGGGCTGGCCACTGGCGAGATCCCAGAGCTTCACGCCGGGCACGGTGCCGACGGTCGCCAGCCGGGCGCCGTCGGGGCGCACCGCCAGCGCGGTCACGGCCCCGCCGTGGGCGAACTGACGGACGACGTTCGCCCCTTCGATGTTCCAGAGGCGCACCGTGCCGTCGGCGCCGCCGGCGAGCAGGTGACCGGCGGGCGCGGGCACCGTGGCGAGGACGGTGATCGGCTGGCCGCCGCCGTTGAGTTCCTTGATTGCCGCCGGTGCCGCCGCCGGATCGGCGTCGGGGGCGGGCAGGGGGAGGGGCCACACGCGGACCACACCATCGGCGTCGGCGGCGGCGATCCGGTCGTCGGCGAGGCGGGCCAGGGCATGGACCTCTCCGGGGCGCTTGAGGCGGCCGGTCACGGTGCCGTCGGCCACGGTGGTGGCGGCGAGCGAGCCGTCACGCGAGGCGGAGAACAACCTGGCGCCATCGGCGGAGAAGGAGAGGCCGGTGACGGCGGCGGTGTGGGGGACGATCACGCGCTGCACCGCCCCCGAGAGCGGATCGACGACGACGATCTGCCCGTCGGCGCGCCCCAGCGCCAGGGGCGATCCGGCGGGTGCCAGCGCGACTGCCGTCGCCTGGGCGGAGTCGGCCAGTGCAGCCGCCTGGCCCGGTCGCGTGCGCCGCCAGAGCTTCACCGTGCGGAAGCTGCCGGTCGCGATCCGCTCGTCGGCCGGCGAGAGCGCCAGCGACTGGATGACGTCGAGATGGGCCAGGTCGCCCACCCCGGCAGCGGCGCTGGCAAGCGTGGGATCGACAAGCGCCCCCAGCAGCCGGCCACTGGCGGTGTCGAACAGGCTCACCCGCCCCCCCCGGGCCGCGGCGGCCACGCGGCCGTCGGCCGAGAACGCCGCGGCGAGCACACCCCCCTGGCCCGCCGGCACGGGCCGCCAGGTGATCGGGCCACGCGTCGCGGCCGGCCCGGCCTGTGCCCCCTCGGTGATCCAGCGCTCGAGAAGGCCGAGTTGCTCGGGTGTGAGGTTCTTCGCCCCGACCTTGTTGTCGGCAGGCGGCATGGCGTCGTCGAGCCGGTGGGTGGCGCGGAGAAAGACCACGCTCTCGGCCCCCTTGCCCGCCGTCACGCCGGGACCGGAATCGCCGCCGGCGACGAGCGCCGCCACGCTGTCGAGCCGCAGCCCCCCCTCCTTGATCTTCTCGTTGTGACAGGCGGTGCAGTTGGCGGCGAGGAAGGGGCGGATCTCCGCCTCGAAGCGCACCGCGTCGGCGCGCTCGGGTGCCTTGACCGGGAGCCCCTCGGCCGCGGCCGGCAGCCCGAGGAACCCGCCGGCGGCAAGGAGCAGCGCCCCCACAGAGGTGCGGATCGGATGGTCGTGATGCATCGCAATTCTCCCTTCGGCCGCGCCGCTCACGGCTGTGCCGGCGGCGCGGCCGGCTCGATGACCAGCGCGACGGTGCGCTGCGCCGTGATCTCGCGGTCGTTGAATTTCAGCTTCGTCGTCAGCACGAGATCGTGGCGGCCGACCGGCGCCTCGGCCGCGGCGGTGATCTTCACCACCCCCTGCGGCTGGTCGGCCGGCACCGTGACCGGGGCGAGCGTGAGCCCGGCCACCGGCTTTCCCGGCGCCGGCTCCACCACCACCTCGCCGGCGAACCCGTAGCGCCGCTGGCAAGGCACGGTGAGGTCGACCGCGCTACCCGCCTTGAGCGTGACCTCGGCCGGCAGCCCGTCGAGCGCCACCGGCGTCTCGGCGACGACCAGCGTGATCGTCGGCACCACCAGCGGCACCTCGATGTCCTTGGGGGCGCTGGCCGCGGCCGCGTCGGCGGCCGCTTTCTCGCGCCGCGTCTGCTCCTCCGCCGCCCCCTTCGCCTGCGCCTCGGCGTCGGCCACCCCCTTGGCGGCCGCGTCTCGCGCCGTCGTCAGCTCGGCCGACGGTTCGGTGCCCGCCCCCTTCACTTCGTTGATCTTGCCCTCGGCGGCGGCGAGCGCCTGCTTTGCCCCGTCGATCGCCGCGGTGCGCTGCTGTGCGAGGGCGGCGACGCGCTCGGCATCGGCCTTGAGGCGGGCGGCCGCCTCGGGATTGCGGGCGAAGGCGGTCTTGGCCACGCCGCGGAGGACGATCTGGTAGCGCCCCGGGGGGAGCTTGGGATCGACGTCGATCTCGGCGCTGGCCGCCGTCGCCGCCTCCTCGATCTTCACCTCGGCGACCTTCAGTTCGCCGGGGAGACCGGGGGCGCCGAGCGACACCGCCCCCTTCGCCCCCGGGCGGCGGACCACCGCCAGCGGCACCGACACCTTCCCGCCGCGGGCCGTCTCACGCACGGCGCGGTCCTGCTCGGTGACCGTCAGCGGCGCGGCGTCGGGGATCACCGCCAGGGGGATCTCGCGCACCATGCGCAGCACTTGCGGCTGGTTGGCGTTGTCGACGTTCCAGAGGAGCGTCGCCGGGCGGGCGGTGCGGACGATCTCGCCGGCGGCGCTTTGGCTCTTCGCCTGGATGCGGAACGAGCCCGCCAGCGGCGCGGTGCCGTCGGCGGCGGTGAGGACGAGCGTGCCGCGGTTGGCCTTGGCGGGGATCGTCAGCGGCGGGGCGCTGACCCCGGCGGGGAGCCCCTCCGCCTCGATCAGCACGTCGCCGGCGAAGCCCTCCCGACGGACGACGAGCAGGTCGATCGGTCGCGTGCCGCCGACCGGCAGGCTCGCGGCGGCGATCTGCTGGCGGTTGGCATCGGCCCGGTTGGGATGGGCCAGCAGCGCCACGACCTCGAAATCAGGGGTCGGCCGGCGCACCTCCAGCAGATACACGTGGTGGGGCGCGGCATGCGAATCGGCGGCCAGATCGCGGACGAGTACGCGGTAGGTGCCGTCGGCGGGGGCCTTGAACTCGAGGATCGGATCGGCGCTCGGCCGGTCGACGAGCGGTCCGGCGAAGTCGCCCGGCCCGTCGTCGGCATACGCCACCTCCTTCCCCACCGGGCGGCCGGCGGCGTCGCTGGAGAGGCTCTCGACGAGGATCGCCGGATCGGTCGGGAGGCCGAGCCGCGCGGAGGTGACCTCCAGCCAGAGCACGTCGCCCGCCTTGGCGGTGAACGAATACCAGTCGCGGTCGCGGCGCGGCTGGAAGCGCCCCGCCACGCAGCCGGGGATCTCGATCGCCTGCGGGGCGGCCGGATCGCCGTTGGGCTCGTGCTCGCGGATCACCGGGGCGTTCACCGCCAGCGCCGGCAGCGGCTGCGGCCCGGAGTCGAGCAGGCCGCCGGAAAGGTCGGCCAGCGCCGTCGCCGCGTCGCGCGGGGAGAACAGCCGCCAGTTGAACCGGGCCGCCGCGCCGGCAGCGGGCTGGGCGAGGCGCGCGTCGACGACCACGCTCTCGAGCCCTTCGTTGCCCCCCTCGATGAGCGCCGGGCTGCCCCCGGGAAGGCCGCGGCCGAAGGCCTCGACCCGCAGCCCCTCCCCCGGCCGGCCGGCCGGCGGAAACACGAAGTCGACCCACGGCCCGGTGGAACAGGCAAGGCGGTAGAACACCTCGTCGCCGCCGGCGGCGAAGAGGTCGTGGATCCGCACCACGTGGCGACCCGCCGTGGGCACCGCGATGTCGATGAACGGGTCGTCCTGGCGCGTGCCGCGCGCCACCGCGATCTCGCGGCCGGAGGGATCGACGAGCGTGAGCACCGGCACCATCCGCGAATCGAGCCGGCGGCACCAGGCCTCGAGGTGGATCCGCTGCCCGGCGGCCAGGTCGAGCGCGTAGTGGTCGGCCTTCGCGGCCGTCGCCCGGCCGGCCACGGCGGCGTCGGCCGGCACTGCGACCGCCGCCGCAGGGGTCTCACACTCCTTCTCCTTGATCACAAGCGGAGCGGCGCCGACGACGAAGGCGCGCGGGTTGGTCGCGCCGAACCGGCCGACGACGGTGGCGTCGTAGATCCCCGGCGGCACGTCGGCCGCGATCGCGACGACGAGCTTGCCCGGCACCGGCCTCGGCTCCGGGTCGAACTCCGTCGGCGCCGCCAGCAGCGGCCGGGCGCTGATGCCCGGATGGGAGAAGAGCATCCCCCGGGCCTCGTCGAGGTCGGCCCCCGACAGCGTCACCGTCACCTCGGTGCCGCGCTGGCCGCCGGCGGGATGGATGGCGGTGAGGAGCGGCTGGGGGAGTTCCGCGGCCGCCGGCGAAGCCAGTGCCACAGTGACCACGAGCGCGAGGCCGCAGGCGGCACGAAACGAGCGACTGGGCATGGACCGCTTCCCCGTGGCACCTGACCGACACGGCGACCGGTCCCGCGGATCCGGCTTGCTGGGCCGGGGCCGGGGCCGGCGGTCACGCCGCAGCGGCTCAGTGGTTGAAGAGGAACTCCTTGGTGTTGAGCAACGACCAGATCACGTCCTCGAACGCGGCCGGCCGGTTGTCGGCGTGGGCCGCGAGATACTGCTCGACGAGTGCTTTTTCCTCGGCCGTCGGCGACCGCGAGAAGGCCACCCGGTAAAGCTCGTCGATCTTCGCCGCCTCGTCACGGGCGTCGCCGGCGAGCAAGGCCGCGCGGCCCTCGGCCCCGCCGAGCTTGCCGAGGATGTCGGCGGAGTTGATGAGGTGGATACTCTGCGCCAGGTTCGCCTCGCTCACCCGCTCGCACTCGCAGGCGCTGTCGCCGTTGGGCCGGCCGAAGACGGTGAGGAAGTAGTTGTTGAAGTTGGGATCGGGCAGTTGCACCGACCGGGTGCCGGCGAGCGTGCCTGCGAACGCGGTCGTCTTCCCGGTGAGGGTGTCGATCGAATCGAGGGCCGTCTCCGCCGAGAGGCGCCGCGGGTAGAACCGGGAGAAGGCCTGCCGGTCCTCGGCGTTGAACTCGTTGGGCTCGGCGGAGAGCTGGTAGGTCGCCGAGTTGCAGATCGTGCGCACGAGGTGCTTGAGGTCGTAGCCGTGGGCGACGAAGTCGGCCGCCAGGGCGTCGAGGAGAGCCGGGTTGGTCGGCGGATTGGTGAGCCGCATGTCGTCCTCCGGCTCGACCAGCCCGCGCGAGAAGAAGTGCTTCCAGTAGCGGTTCACCGCCGAGCGGGCGAAGAACGGGTTGTCGGCGGCGGTCATCCACTCCGCCAGCGCCGTGCGCGGATCGGTGTCGGCGGGGATCTCCGTCGGCTCGGCGCCGAGCGCCACCGCCTTGTGGGTGCCCTTCGGTCCGGCGGCCTGCGGCGTGCCGCGGTTGTGGAAGATCCGGTCCTCGCCCGGCTGGGCCCCCTTCTTGCGGCCGACGCGCGAGAAAAACGCCGCCAGTTGGTAGTAGTCCTCGGTGCTCCACTTCTCGAACGGATGGTGGTGGCAGCGGGCGCACTGGAGCCGGAGCCCGAGAAACAGCTGCGAGGCGTCCTCCACCTGCTGGTTCGACTCCGCGACCTGCCGGTACCAGATCACCGGCGGGTTGGTGCCGGTCTCGCCGGTGGCGGTGAGGATCTCGCGGACGAACTGGTCGAAGGGCTTGTTGTCGAGCAGGCTCTGGCGGATCCAGGCGTGGAAGGCGTAGCTGCCGCGCCGGTGGAGGGTGTCGTCGGTGCGCTTGTTGCGGAGGATCGCCGCCCACTTGGTGGCGAAGGCGTCGGCGTAGTCGGGGCTGTCGAGGAGCCGGTCGATCACCTTGGCCCGCTTGGCGGGGTCGGTGTCGGCGCCGAAGGCGTCGGTCTCGGCGAGCGTCGGCAGGCGCCCCGCGACGTCGACGGTGACCCGGCGGAGGAACGTGGCGTCGTCACAGGGGGGGGACGGTGGCAGGGCGAGCGACACGAGGTTGTCGTGGACATGCTGATCGATGAAGTTCTTCGCGAACGCCTCCCGGCTCGGGAGGCGCCCGGCCGGCGACTCCAGCGGGATCGTGCCGCGGAACACCGCCACCTGACTCTGGTAGCGGACCATCAACCCGACGGTGCCGCTGCGCGGCGGCCCCTCCCCGCGTGGCGTCGCCGTCACCAGCCCGGCGGCATCGACGCTCGCCAACTCCGGGGCGTTGACCTCGTACTGGGCCATGTTCGTCACATCCTCGCGCGAGCCGTCGGAATACACGGCCATCACGCGCACCTGCTGCGCCTGCCCCGGATGCATCACGCGGATCTCGGGGAAGACCTCGATGCCGGTCACCTTGCGCGCGGCGGGATCGGCGGGCCGGGCCCCCTCGGCGATCCACCGGGCGATCGTCCGATAGCTCGGCGAGCCGGTCTCGATGAGCCGGCCGCCGCCGTGGGGCACCAGCGCCGTCGCCTTCACGAGGAGGAGGCTCTCCTCCGGAGCCACCAGCGACACGCGCCGCCCCCGCGCCTCCTTCACCAGGTGCTCGTGGTCCTCGGCCGGCTCGAAGCCGAGCAGCGAGAGACGGAACCCGTTCTGCCCGCCACTCTTGCCGTGGCAGCCGCCGCCGTTGCAGCCGTGCTTGGTGAACACCGGCACCACGTGGACCGCCAGATCGAGCGGCGGATCGTCGCCGAAGCGCTCCACAGCAAGCGGCACGCTCACGTCCGGCGCCCCGGCCAGACGGACGACGAGCGCCCCGCGGCCATTGGCCGCCGGGGTCACCAGGCCGCCGGCCGATACCGTGGCAAGCGTCGGCGGCTCGACCGTGTAGGAAACCTCGCGGGTGACGTCGCGGACGACGCCCCCCCCGGGAGTGGAAAGACCGGTGACGACAAGCTGTCGCCGTCCCTCACTGCCGACGATCACCAGGGGTGCCGACACGTCGGCACCGGTGGAGACATCAAGGCCGCCGATCGTGGCGGCAGGTTCGCCGCCGGCCCGGGTCGGCTCGAGGGCGATCGCCCCCGCCACCAGGAACAGTGCCAACAGCGTGATTCGACGCATCGGACCGGCCATCGGCCACCTCCTAACGCGGGATCCCCACAGCGAGTGACCCGGCAAGTATCGCCCAGGGGGGACTCGATCGCAAAGCCGTTGGTCGCCAGGGCCTACGATTTTTGCCGCAAATCTCTGTGGATTATGACGTTACGCCATGGTTCCCCGGGCCGGATGGCGGGTGCCATGCCGTTCCCACCACTCCGCACAGGCCCCAGCCCGCCGCCGGCTCCTCTACCCCACAACCGGGTGGAGATTGTGAGCCTGTGGCCCCTCGAAAAGCTGCGTGTTTCACGGGAGTTGTTTTCCACAGCCTGCTGGCGAAAGACCCGACCCGGTCCTGACCGACTTGGAAGGGGGCCGGAACGAGTGTCCGGAACAGCGCCGATCGCATAGGGTGGGCGGTGTCTTGGCCGCACTGCTCTCCCACCCCCCCCAGCGAGTGGACTCCACCCCCCCGAGTCATCCCCTGCGATGTCGTCCTACAGCCTCACCCACCTCCGGCTCCTCGAGGCCGAGAGCATCCACATCATCCGCGAGGTGGCGGCCGAGTTTGAAAACCCGGTGATGCTCTATTCGATCGGGAAGGACTCGGCGGTGATGCTCCGCCTCGCCGAGAAGGCGTTCCACCCGGCCAAGCCCCCGTTTCCGCTCATGCACATCGACACGACGTGGAAGTTCCGCGACATGTACCGGCTGCGCGACGAATACGTCGCCAAGGAGCTGGGCCTGAAGCTCATCATCCACACAAACGAGGAGGGGCGCCGCCAGGGGGTCAATCCGATCACCCACGGCAGCAAGGTCCACACCGACGTGATGAAG
>SXWA01000235.1 GCA_005791575.1 Planctomycetaceae bacterium | reverse complement strand
GGCTCCTCGACGGCGACGACCGCGCCGCAGCACTCCGCGCCCGCTCGGAGGACCTGCGCCGCGAGGCGGCGTGGCTCGAGGAGGTGGCCGGTGGCGTCGAGGCGCGGCGGACGATCGCGGCGCTGGTCGCCACGGCGGTCCGCGAGGACGACACGATCGACCTGCTCCGCGGGGCGCTGTTCATCGCCAAGCTCGACGACCCGGCACTCGACGTCGAGGCCTCGGTCCGCCAGCTCGAGCGCCTCGCGCGCGACATCGCCGCGGGGCTCCCCGCCGACGCCGACGAAGCCACGCGGCGTGCCGCCCTCGACCGCGTGCTGTTTTCCGAGCTCGGGTTCCACGGCAGCCGCGGCGACTACTACAACCGCGCCAACAGCTACGTCAGCGAGGTCCTCGACGACCGCGAGGGGATCCCGATCACGCTCGCGGTGGTCTACATCGAGGTCGCCAGGCGGCTCGGCCTGGTCATCGAGGGGGTCGGACTGCCAGGCCACTTCATCGTCCGCCATGCCCCCGCCGGCGGGGAGCCGGTGTGGATCGACGTCTTCGACGGCGGCAAGCCGCTCGACCGGACCGGCGTCGCGGCGCTGCTCCGCGAGGTGGCGGGGATCGAGCTGACCGACGACCATCTGGCCGTCGTCGGCCCGCGCGCGATGCTCGTGCGGATGCTCGGTAACCTCGTCGGGATCGCCGAGCGCGAGGACCGCCCCGAGGCGCTGCTCCGCTACCTCGACGCGACGCTCGCGCTCGAACCGGAGACGGTCGCCTCGCGCATCCGGCGGATGATCGTGGCGACACGGCTGGGGCGGCTCGCGACGGCGCTGGCCGACGCGCGGTGGCTCCTCGACAACGCCCCCGAGGGGGTGGACCTCGACAAGGTCCGCGAGCTGGTGACGGCGCTCGAGGAGCGGCAGGCCGCGCGCTCGTCCGGGGGCCAGATTCCATCGCGCTGGCCTTTCACTTCCGCCGTCGGCCAGAGAAAAAAGGGCGACCGGGCACCGTAATCCTCCGAGGTGTCTGTCCCCTTGTTCGGCTGGGTCTATCACGTCGCCGGCAGCAGGCGGCAGACCTCGTCGGCGGCGCGGCCGATGCC
The DNA here is from genome assembly GCA_005791575.1 of Planctomycetaceae bacterium. GTDB lineage: Bacteria > Planctomycetota > Planctomycetia > Pirellulales > UBA1268 > F1-20-MAGs016. Next base: position 1,486 of record SXWA01000235.1, on the reverse strand, counting down.
GTCGGCGCCGGCGAGGCGACGGGCCGCCGCGCCACACCGCGCGGCGACGGCGCTGTCACCGAGCAACCGCTCGAGGCGGTCCCGAAGCGCCGGCCCGTGGAACCGGCTGGGCACCAGGCCCGTGCCGACACCGAGCCGCTCGACGCGGGCGAGGTTGTCGAACTGGTCGAACCCCAGCGGCCTGATCAACTGAGGGATCCCGGCGGCAAGCGCCTGCGACGCCGAGCCGATGCCGCCATGGTGGACCAGCGCCGCCGCCCGTGGTAAGAGCCAGCGGAAGGGGAGGAAGTCGACGTGGCGCACATGGTCGGGCAGTGCCGCGGGCACCTGCTCGGCAAAGCGCGAGAGCAACAGCCCGCGGCGGCCGAGGATCCCGCAGGCCTCGACGGCGGCGGCGAAGAAACCGTGGCCGAAAACGTTTGCCGAACCGGGCGTGAAGACGATCGGTGGCGCGCCCGACTCGATCCAGGCGGCGGTCGCCCGCTCCGGCGCGCTCACCCCCTCCTCGCTGTAGAGCGGAAAGCCGACGAGACGGACCTGCGGCGGCCAGTCGGGCTGCGGCGGGGCGAACCAGTCGGGAAACATCCCCAGCACGCGGGTCGGCGAGTGCCACCAGTCGCGGAGGATGCCGCGGACCGGCGGCAGACCATGGCGGGCGCGGTAGGCGTTGAGCCAGGGGCCGACCGCGGGATCGGCGAGCAGCCGGTCGATCACCATCCATTGCAGCCGCCGCCACCAGCGCGGGCCGACGTGCGTCCAGCCGGCCGGCAGGCGCGGCGAGTCGTGCGCGCTGCGAAACAGCGCGGGGGACAGATGCACGCTCACCAGCGGGATCGCGTGAGTCTCCTCCGCCACCCGGGCCCCGAAGGCGAGGCTCGACGCCACGACGACGGTCTGGCCCGGCTCGTGGCGGGCGACGATCGCCGTGTGCAGCCCCTCCAGCAGCGGCCGCCCCATCTTCTCGAGCACCACCTTCGTGCCGCGGTAGCGGTCCCAGATCACCGGGTCGGCGATCGCCGCGCGGAAGTCGAGGTCGGGGAGCGGATCGACGAACTCCAGGCCGGCAGCCTCCGCCAGTCCACGGAAGTAGCCGGCCGCCATCAGTGTCACCCGGCAGCCGCGGGCGACGAGCTCCCGTCCGAGCCCGACGAAGGGATGGACGTCGCCGGAACTGCCGACGGCACAAAGGATCACCAGCGGGGCGGACGGGCGGGGCATCGTCGCTCGGAGGCGGGAGGGGCGGCGCGGACCACCGGGCAAGTGTGCCACAATGCGCCACGCCACGGTCGATTCCTCTTCCCCGGTGCACAGCCTTCCTCGAGGGCCCGAGCCATGCAGTCCATCTCCGCGACCGGTCGTTCGCCACGCTGGCAGCGTTCGCGCACCGAACGGCGGGCGCACGCGTCTCGCGGCCACGGCCTCCCCGTGGTTCTCCTGCTGCCGGTGGCGCTGCTGCTCGCCTTCGTGCTGCCGGTCACTGGGCTGC
>SXWA01000234.1 GCA_005791575.1 Planctomycetaceae bacterium | reverse complement strand
GGTGCCCCGCCCGGGATGGCAGCAGTTCCTGCTCGCGGCAGGATAGCCGACTCGCGACGAACTGCCGCCAGTCCCGGGCTCCGCCGGCGACGGGGCAGATGCCCACCCTTCGCCCCCCGCGAGACCCAGTGAGGGGATCGGTGCGAGCTCGAGCGAGTGGGGGCGCGGTCCTCCGCGGCCCTCGAAGCGAGACTCGTACCGTCCCCGAGCGGAGCACCGCAGGATGCCCGGCCAGCAACGGCTTGGCATCTCGGTCTGACCGCGCGCGAAGCTGTGACGACGGCGGAGACTGAACCGTCGCGCGACGTGGTGCGCATGGCGTTGCCGTGCCCGCGAGACAGGAAAAAACGGCGTGACACGCCCGGTTTTTGACTGCCGGGGCACGTGTGCCATGGTTGGCGTGGAGCCGGGCAGCATCCCGGATTCCGCCATCGGGGAGTTCCGATGGTCCCAGTCTCTGCCAAGGAGGATCGTGAGATGAATCGTTCCCGCGCCCTGGGCGGCCTTGCCGTCGCCCTCTGCCTGGCGGTGGGTGCCCTGTCGAGCGACGTGTTCGCCGGCTTCGGCCACCTGCGTCGCCACCACGTCGACCCGACCTGCGCCGCGCCCGAGCCGGGCTGTGCGGCCGAGGTGCCGATGATGGCGATGGATCCGTCGTGTGCCATCGAGCCCGATTGCGGGCCGATCAGCGTCTGCCCCACCAACCCCTGCATCAAGTACCGCCACAAGCATGCCCACAAGCACCGCCACGGTGCCGGCTGCTGCCCCGAGCCGACATGGGAGACGGTCCTCAATCCCTGCAGTCCGGAAACCGGCTGCATGGTGAGCGTGCCGGTCTGCCTGCCGGCGTGCTGCCAGGGCTGCCCGTGCGAGACGTCGCGCTGCACGCTCCTCGGGTGCGGCCTGGTGAAGTACGACTACGGCTGCGGCTGCAGCGTGCACATCCGCTTCCAGAAGCACGGCGACATCCTCGTGACCTACATCGGCTTTTGAAGCCGCGGGTCAACGGGTGCCATCGCGCCACATCGAAGCCCGGTCGGGGTCCCCTGCCCCGGCCGGGCTTTTTCATTTCAGTGCACCCCCTGGGCCGCCAGCCAGCGCTCGGCATCGAGCGCCGCCATGCAGCCCGTGCCGGCCGCGGAGATCGCCTGGCGGTAGTAGTCGTCGGCCACGTCGCCGGCCGCGAACACCCCGTCGACGCTCGTCGCGGTGCGGAAGTGCTTCGTCCAGACGATGTACTGCTTGGGGGTGAGCTGCAGCTGGCCCGCGAGGAACGCGGTGTTGGGGGTGTGGCCGATGGCGAGGAAGACGCCGGCGACCTCGAGCCGCGTCTCGCGGGCCGGGTCGTCGGTGCCGACCAGCCGCACACCCGTCACCCCCTTGGCGTCGTCGCCGAGCACCTCCGCCAGTTCGGTGTTGAAGTGGATCGTGATCTTCGGATCCTCGTGGGCGCGCGTCGCCATGATCTTCGACGCGCGGAGCGAGTCACGGCGGTGGACGAGATGCACGCGCGAGGCGAACTTCGTCAGGTAGGTCGCCTCCTCGACCGCCGAGTCGCCCCCCCCGACGACCACCAGCTCGCGCTTGCGGAACCGCGGCAGGGCGCCGTCGCAGACGGCACAGGCGCTCACGCCCCGGTTCTTGTAGTGTTCCTCGCTCTCGAGGCCGAGCCAGTTGGCGCTCGCTCCGGTCGCCACGATCACACACTCGGCCGTCACGCTGCCCCCCTCGGACGGAAAGAGGGTGAAGGGCCGCTTCGAGAAATCGACGCGGGTGATGTCGTCGGTGACGATCCGGGTGCCGAAGTTGAGTGCCTGCTGGCGCATCAGCTCCATCAGTTCCGGTCCCGTCACCCCCTCGCCGGCGTGCGGTGCCATCATCTGCCGCCGTTCGGCCGGCAGCGCCGAATCGAGGAAGGCGCCGAGGTTGCCGTGGGGGAAGCCGGCGAAGTTCTCCACTTCGCTCGTGAGGGCCAACTGCCCCAAGGGCAGCGTGCCGGAGAGCCGGTTTTTCTCGGTGATCGCCCCCTCGTAGACGAGGGGCGAAAGCTGCGCCCGCGCGGCGTAGATCGCGGCCGACCAGCCGGCCGGTCCACTGCCGATGATGACGAGTTTTTCGCGGCCGGAAGTCGCTGCTGCCATGGGGCGGGTGGTCCTCGACGGGGGAGCGGCCGATTCGACTGCGGGCGGCCGGGCAGGCATGATAAAGCGCCGGGGGGCCACGCGTGCCACCCCGCGGCGGGAATCGCCCGGCGGAGGGCGCCCCGGCAGTGGCCCGGTGGCGATCCTCCGCATCCGCCCACCCCCGGGGCACGGTCATGAGCCTGCTGTACATCATCCTGCCCAGCGCCCTGCTGCTCGCCGTCGCCTACCGCGTGTATGGCAACGTGCTGGCGCGGCTCTTTCGACTCGATCCCGGGGCGGTCACGCCGGCGGTCGCGCTCCGCGACGACGTCGACTACGAGCCGATTCCCCCCGGGCTCCTCCTCGGCCAGCATTTCTCGGCGATCGCCGCCGCCGGGCCGATCGTCGGGCCGATCCTCGCCGGCGTCGCCTTCGGTTGGGCGCCGGCGCTGGCCTGGATCCTCGTCGGTAGCATCCTCATCGGCGGGGTCCACGACTTCGCGGCGCTCGTCGCCAGCGTCCGCCACAAGGCGCGGTCGATCGCCGAGGTGGTGCGCGACCACATGAGCCGGCGCAGCTACGTGCTCTTCCTGGCGTTCGTCTGGATCGCCCTGGTCTACATCATCGTCGCCTTCACCGACATCACCGCGTCGAGCTTCGTGGGCCGGCAGGTGCTCGAGAGCGGCGAGACGGTCTCCGGCGGTGGCATCGCGTCGTCGAGCCTGATGTATCTGCTGCTGCCGATGGCGATGGGGCTCTGCCTGCGCCATGGCAGGATGCCTCTCTGGCTGGCGACGGCGATCTTCCTGCCGCTGGTGGGCGTGGCGATCTGGGGCGGCCAGCGGATCCCCTTCGATCTGGCCGCGGTGCTCGGCACCTCCGATGCCACGGCGCAGAAGATCTGGGGCGTGCTCCTGCTGGCCTACTGCCTGATCGCCGCGATGGTGCCGATGTGGCTCCTCCTCCAGCCGCGCGGTCACCTCGGCGGCTGCTTCCTCTACGTGGCCCTCGCCGGGGCGGCGCTCGGGCTCGTCCTCGGCGACCGGCTCGTGGCGGGTGACGCGGTGGTGAACTACCCGGCCTTCACGCAGTGGACGACGAAGGCGGGCAGCGTCGTGCCGATGCTGTTCATCACGATCGCCTGCGGCGCCTGTTCCGGATTCCACTCCCTGATCGCCTCGGGAACGACGAGCAAGCAGCTCCGCCGCGAGACCGATGCCCGGCCGATCGGCTACGGCACGATGCTCCTCGAGGCGATGGTGGCGATCGTGAGCCTCGCCTGCGTGATGGTGCTCCCCGCCGGCGACACCCGGGCCACGCAGCCGCCGAACTTCATCTACGCCCTCGGGATGGGGCGGTTCCTCGAGATCCTCGGGATCGCGCCGGCGCTCGGCGTGAGCTTCGCGCTGATGGCGTTCACGACGTTCGTCTACGACACGCTCGACGTCTGCACGCGGCTGGGGCGCTACATCATCCAGGAGCTCACCGGGCTCTCCGGCCGCGCCGGCGCGTGGCTCGGCACCGGGCTCACCGCCGGGGTGCCGCTGTTTTTCCTCCTCCGGCCCCATCTCGACGCCGACGGCAAGGTGGTGCCCGCCTGGAGGACCTTCTGGGGCCTGTTCGGCGCGAGCAACCAGCTCCTGGCGGCGCTCACGCTGCTTGGGATCACGGTCTGGCTGTGGCGGACGCGGCGCGAGGCGTGGGTCTGGGTGGTGACGGGCCTGCCGACGCTGTTCATGTACGTGATGAGCACCTGGGCGCTGGCGACGATGACGCTGCCGAAGTTCCAGGAGGCCTTCCGCAAGGCCGACGAGGTCCCACTGCCGACCGATCCGGTGGCCTGGGCGGGGCTCGTGCTGCTCGTCCTCGCGGCGGTGATGCTCGTCGAGGCGGTGCGGGCGATCGTGGGGGATCGCGGTCCGCCGCGGCCGGCGCTGGCTCCGGCGCCGGCCGGTTCACCGGCATGAGCCGGGGGCGCGGCGGGGGCGGCACGGCCGGCCGCCGCGACGGCGACCGCGCTCGTGGGGCACCACGGCCGGAGAAGATCTGCGTCGCGTGCGGCCGGCCCTTCCAGTGGCGCCGCAAGTGGGCCGCGTGCTGGGGCGAGGTGCGCTACTGCAGCGACCGCTGCCGCGCCCGCGGGGCGGGGGCGAGGGCGGCGGGGTGGGGGTTGCATTGATAGTGTACGCAAGTACACTTCTTCGTGGGGCCCTGGAGGACTCGCGATGGC
>SXWA01000233.1 GCA_005791575.1 Planctomycetaceae bacterium | reverse complement strand
GAGGCGGGCTGAGCCTAGCAGGCTGTGGCCAAACAGCCTGCTGCACCTCATGGATGAGGTGCCGGGAGCGCCGCTCCCGTGAAAAGCGCAGCTTTTCGGGTGGCCAAAGGCCAAGGATGGACTTTGGCCACGGACTGCTAGTCACGGATGAGGTGCCGGGAGCGCCGCTCCCGTGAAAAGCACAGCTTTTCGGGTGGCCAAAGGCCAGGGACGGACTTTGGCCACGGGCTGCTCGCTGCCCCGCGGTGCCCGGGCCGACGCAATCAGGGCCGGCCCGGCGGACGACCGAGTCCCAGCGCCTCGAGCCAGCGTTCCACGATCGCGTCGTTCGACAGCACGGCGACCGCGTGTGCCGTCTCGTCGTTGCCATGAAACGGGGTGTTCGTCGAGTGGCACTCGTCCTTCACGAGGCAGGCGACCTCGCCGAGCGACGAGTGGTAGACGCACCCGATGGCGTCGTACATCGCCTGCTTGTCGGTGGCGTAGCCACACCACTCCACGGCCGGGCCGAGGAGCGGGGCCACGTCCCGGTCGAAGTAGGCCCGGTCCGCCACCTGACCGAACAGCAGCACCCGCGTGCAGCCGTCGGCGAGGGCGCGGCGGATAGAGACGTGCGTCTGCTTCCGCTCCTCGATGCTGCCGATCACCCCCGCCACCCGCTCGATGCCGGTCTTGCTCCCGGCACGCAGCTCCTCGCGGAGGTTGGGGATGACGATCGACTCACCCGTGTAGTCGGCGTGGAAGTCGCGGTGCGCCGCGTTGAGGAAGACGGCGCAGTCCCAGTGCCGGGGGATGCGCCCGACCGGAAACCACCACTTCTCGTGGCTCGCCAACAGCACGCGGGCGACTTCGGGCCGCCTGTCGAGGGGGAGGAAGTGGGTGATCACCCGGTCCCCGGAGTCGAAAGTGAGGTCGTCGAGGCGCGCCGCGCGGCAGCGGCCAAGATGCCAGGCGTGGGGACCATGGAACGTGCAGGGCCATCCGGCCGCGTTGAGGGCGTTGGTGAGATTGATCAGGGCGACGGTCGATCCGCCCCTGTCGGAGTAGCCCGAGGCGACGATGATCACGGGCGTGCTCGCGGCGGGAAGGGGCCCGAAGGGGAGTCGATCACGCCCCGGCGATGAGCCCGACGATCGTCTCGACCGTCGCGTCGGCGAGATCGGGGGAGAGCGGCAGGCAGATGACCGACCGCGACACACGGCGCGCGACCGGCAGGTTTTCCGGTCGGGCCGAGGGGAGGTCGCGGTACATGGGGTGGTCGCTGATCAGCGGATCGAAGTAGGAGCGGGCGTGGATCCGGTGCCGCGCCATTCGCTCGAGGAGCGCGTCGCGGCCGAGCGCGTGGTCCGGTTCGACGAGGATGGGAAAATAGGCGTGATTCGCCGTCACCTCGGCCGGCAGAGCCGGGCAGCGGATCCCACGGCAGCCAGTGAGGAGCCGGCGGTAGAGCCGATCGAGTTCCCGCCGCCGGTCGATCAGCGCGTCGACGTGGCGCAGCTGCACGAGGCCGACGGCGGCGTTGAACTCGCTCATCTTGGCGTTGAGCCCCGTCGACACGACCGTCGCCCCGGCGGCGAGACCGAGATTCCGCAGCTCGTCGACACGCTGCTTGGTGGCCGGATCCCGGCAGACGACCGCGCCCCCCTCGAACGTGTTGAACACCTTGGTCGCGTGGAAGCTGACCACCGACGCATCGCCGTGGGCGAGGATGCTCTCGCCCCGGAGCCGCACGCCGAATGCCGGCGCGGCATCGTAAATCACTTTCAGCCCGTGGTCGGCCGCCAGCCCACCGATCGCCCCGACATCACAGGGAATCCCGTAGCAGTGCACCGGCAGGATCGCGGTGGTGCGTGGCGTCAGCGCCGCTTCGATCCGGGCGGGGTCGATCGTGAGCGTGTCGGGATCGAGGTCGACGAACACCGGCGTGATCTGGTTCCAGAGCAGCGCGTGCGACGTCGCGACGTACGACGACGGGGTGGTGATCACCTCGCCGGTGATCTTCAGCGCCCGCAGCGCGAGGATCAGGCCGAGCGTGCCGTTGGCCACCAGCGACGCGTGGTCGACTCCGAGATGGTCGCACAGCGCTCCCTCGAAGCGCTCGTGGAGTGGGCCGGCGTTCGAAAGGATCCGGCTCTCCCAGATCTCCTCCAGATACGGCGTCAACTCCGCCAGCGGCGGCAGGAACGGCCGGGTGACATGGATCGGCCTGTCATCGGGCATGGTGCGGTCGGAACCGGGTCCGCCAGGGGGGTGAAGCCGTGGTGCCTGCAGTCGGCCATCATGGCATACCGCGGCCCGGATCCATGACGATTCCCCGGGCAGCCCGGTTTCCGGCCGCCGCGCCGGGGCGCGGTAGACTCCCGCCCCTCCAGCGGGGGCGGACCGCCTCCCGGGACACGCTCTCCCGGCCGCTCTTCCGCCCCCTGCCAGCCACCTCCGCCGAGGGTGCGATCCGATGCCACTCGTGACGGCCGCCCTCCTGACCTACAACCACGGCCCCTTCGTCGAGGAGGCGATCCGGGGCATCCTCCGCCAGACCGCCGCGGCCGACGTCGAACTGGTCTGGCACGACGATGCCTCGACCGACGACACCGTCGACCGCGGCGAACGGGCCCTGGCGGGTTCGGGGATGCCGGTGACGCGGATCCACCGGCGGCACAACCGCCACTCGTTCGGGATCCCTTTCCTGATGGACGTCTACGAGGCGTGTGGGGGCGAGTTCATCGCCTTCCACGAGGGCGACGACATCTGGCTGTCGGCCGACAAGATCGCCGATCAGCTCGTCGCCTTCGCTGGCTACCCGGGCGCCGACATCTGCTTCACCCGGGCCGCCACGCTCGATGCCGACGGCGCGCGCCTCCCGACGCTCGTCGCCGACTACGGCGAGACGGGCGGCATCGCCGCCGTCGAGACGGTGATCTCCGGAGACGGGGGGTTCATGCCCAGCAGTTCGGTGCTGCTGCGGAAGAGCCTCGTTCCACGGTTACCCGCCTGGGCGTTCTCGTTCCAACCGATCAACGACTACACTCTCCAGGTCTACGGATCGCTGCGCGGTGGGGCGGTCTACCTGCCGTCGGTGGCCACCGGCTACCGGGTGAACCATCCCGGCGCCTGGACCGTGCAGACCCACGCCGATCCCACCCGGCTGATGGAGCATCACTGCCACGTGCTCGGGATCGTCAAGCGGATGAAGGCCGACGCGCCGCAGCATGCCGCCGCCTTCGAGCCGGTGATCAGGAATCACATGGGGCATCTGATGGCGGTCGCTCTCGAGATCGGCCGCTACGACCAGGTGGCGCGGGCGGCGGAGATCCTCCGCTGATCGCTGCGACAGAGCGTGTCAGTCGGTGCCGCCGCACTCGTGGTGCCGCTCGATGAGATCGGCGGCGAGGACCACGCCCGGCTCGGCGGCCACCGTGGCCTGCCAGCGACCGACCGCTTCGGCCACGGCAGGGTCGCTCACGGCCAGGAGCATCGCCCGGGCGAGCAGCGTTGCATCGCACGCGTCGGGATCGAGGATCGCGGTGCCCACGCCGGCCCACATCAGCGCCTTGCCCATCGTCTCCTGACAGGCAATGTGTGGCACGACGACAGATGCCTTGCCCGCGTGCAATGCCGCCGCCGTCGCGCCGTGGCTTCCGCGGTGGACGACGCACGCCGACCGGGGAAACAGCCACCGGTAGGGGACCTCACCGGCGACGTGCAGCAGGTCGGGCGCGGGGGAAACCGGCACCTCCGCCCAACCCGGCAATAGCACCCCGCGGAGCCCCGCGAGCCGGAGCGCGTCGACGAGCAGCCCGACCAGTGCGTCGGCATCGAAACCAATCATCGATCCCGGCGTGAACGCCACCGGCGCAGGCCCCGCGGCGAGAAACCCGGCCAGCGCCGGGGGAGGGTCCCAGGGCAGAGGGGCTGGTGACAGGTCGGTCCAGAAGCCGGTGAACCGGTACCGCTTCCCCCACGTGCCCCACGCCCCCGCCGGGTCGAACATCGGTTGGCTGAGGGCGACGAGGTCGAGGACATCGCGCTGCTGCCAGGGCAACGGGGGATAGAGCGAGAGATCCGCGAGGCTCGCCGGTGGATCGTAGGTGACCACCGCTCCCGGCACGATCCCGGCTCCACGGTCGGCGAGACGCCCCTCGCGGTCAAACACCAGCTTGAGGTTGCTGACGACGTAGTCGGCGCCGGCGACGAGGGAGCGGAGTTGCCCGCTGCCCGCTGCATCGACCAATTCCCGTCCGCACCACCCGTCGAGAAAACGCTCCGCGCGGGCCTGCGGCGGCATGCCTTGCCCCATCGACCGGAGGATCGCCAGCATCCGCTCGCGATCGCCACTTCCCGCCGGGCGCCAGTCGAGGCCCGAGCGGCGCACCTGCTCGGCGAAAAACGACGACGTCGCCACGACGACATCGTGGCCGCGTCGCCGCAACTCGCGACCGAGGAGGAGGATCAGTTCCAGATCCCCGCGCGTGCCGAGGGCGAGGGTGGCGACGCGCATGAGCGGCGGGGCTCCGGTGTTCTGTGCGACGACGCTGGGGTCCGCACGGGAGTGGCGGCGAGCCCCGTCGGGGGTGCTGGTGCGCGCCGCCTCCGCCGGCGGAGTCTAGCAGGCTGTGGGCACACAGCCTGCTGCACCTCAGGGATGAGGTGCCGAGAGCGCAGCTCGCGGAAAAAGCGCAGCTTTTCGAGTGGACAAAGGCCATGGATGGACTTCGGCCACCGGCGGCAAACTGCTGTGGGCACGCAGCCTGCTGCACCTCAGGGATGAGGTGCCGAGAGCGCAGCTCGCGGGAAAAGCGCAGCTTT
>SXWA01000232.1 GCA_005791575.1 Planctomycetaceae bacterium | reverse complement strand
GGCCGTCGCGGCCAGAACGTGCGCCTCGCCAGCAAGCTCTGCGGGTGGGACATCGAGATCATGACGCGCGAGGAGCTCGACCAGCAGATCGAGCGCGCCGTGACCGGTTTCTCGTCGATCGAAGGGCTTGACGAATCGGTCGCGGAGAAGTTGGTTGGCGAAGGGTTTCTCTCGTACGACGATCTCTCCGTGATCGAGCCTGCCGACCTGATGGAGATGGGCGGGCTATCCGAGGAGGCGGTCGACTTGATCGTCGCCGAGGCGGAGCGGCGGGGGGCTGCGGCTGAGACGGCGGCTGCCGACGAGCGGCGGAAGCAGCGGGAGCAGGAGCGGAGCGACCGCTCGGCGGCCGAGGGTTCCGCTGCGGAGGCTTCGTCTGCCGAGGGTGCTGCCGCGGAGGGTGGTCTCGATGGTGCTGCGGAGGGTGCCGGTGTCGCTCCCTCCGTGGTTGATTCGCCTGCCACGCAGGCGAATGACGGGGAATCTTGAGATGGTGGTGTTGTTTCCGGACAAGTTGTTTCGATCGTTGCCATGAGGGGTGCGCGTGGCGGTTCGGATTTACACGTTGGCGAAAGAACTGAAGCTCGACAGCAAAGAGCTTGTCGATCTGTGCACGCGCGCCGGGATCCATGACAAGGGATCCGCGCTTGCCAGCCTGACCGACGACGAAGTGGTCAAGCTCAAGGAGTTCATGGCGGCCCGTTCGCGGCCTGCCGATCGCGCCGCCGGCCCTGGGCCGGGGCGGCCTGTCGGGCCAGGTGCGGCACGGCCTGTCGGCCCTGGGGCGTCGCGACCTGCCGTCGGTGCGCCGGTGCGTGCTTCCGGCTCGGCCGCCACCGGTCGGCCGCCGATGCTGGGGGTTCCGCCCTCCGCCCCCAAGTCGCCGACTGCTCTGCCAGTCACCCCGCCGGCACCGGCCGTCGCCGCTGATGCTGCTGCCGGTTCCGCGAAGGCACCGCCGGTCGCGCCGAGCGGTCCCGCAGCAGTCCCTCAGCCCGCCGCGCCGGGCGCGTCTGTCCCGCCGCCGATCGCGCCCCGCCCTGCGGTGACGCGGTCGACCGGTCCGCTGCGAAAGGAAGACTACATCGCCCCTGGCGGTGTTGCCTCGCGGGGCAAGCTGCCGGAGGTGGCACCGTCCAAATCGTCTGAGGCGCGGCCGCGCCCGATCGGAAGTCGCTCGTCCGACGCCAAGCCGGTGCCGCGGCCCGCGTTCAAGCTCGCGCCGCTGCCGTCGGCCGGCAGGACCCCCGTGGTGCCCCGCGCACCGCAGGAACCGGCCGCCCAGAAGCCCGACGTCAAGCTGCCGTTGGACGCCATCCGCAGCGCCAAGGCCGGAGGCTCGAAGCCGCTTGCCGATCACATGCGCAAGCACGAGCAGCGGCAGGCGGAGGTGGCCCGCCAGCGGCCGCCATCCGGTGCGCCGCTTCGGGGTGGTGGCCGTGGTGGCCCGGGCCCGGCGCCCGTGCCGCCACCGATGGAGCCAGGCGTGCGGCCGCGCCGGACGCCGGCCAAGGGGGTTCCCGGCAAGCCGGACGACCTGCTCGGCGGACGGGAGGCTCGTCAGCTCAGCCGCAAGCGAGTCTCGGATTCGCGGGGTGACGACGACGACGGTGGCGGCCGGCGGCGGCGCTCGTCGCGTCCGCGCCGCGGGGCCACCGTGAGCACCGCAGCGCCGCGGAAGGCGAATGCCTCGATCCAGGTACCCTGCACCGTCCGCGCGTTGTCGGAGGCGATCGGTCTGCCGGCGAGCGAGGTGCTCAAGAAGATGCTCGCGCTGGCGCCGGCCAATATGCCGAGCATGGGCACGTCGCTCGACCGCGACACGGTCGAGTTGCTCGCCGTCGAGTTCGGCGTCTCGCTCGACATCAAGACGGCGGAGGATCTCGAGAAGGATCTGCTCGTCGGTTTCGATGCGGTCGACGAGGATCCCACGCTGCGGGAGCCGCGGGCGCCGATCGTGACGTTCCTCGGCCATGTCGATCATGGCAAGACATCGCTGCTCGATCGCATCCTCGGCATGAATGTCGCGGCCCGCGAGAGCGGTGGGATCACGCAGCACATCCGCGCCTACGGCGTGAAGCACAACGGCCGGTCGATCACCTTCGTCGACACGCCGGGCCACGAGGCCTTCACCCAGATGCGGGCCCGCGGGGCCAACGTCACCGACTGTGCCGTCCTCGTGGTGGCTGCCGACGACGGCTTGATGCCGCAGACGGAAGAAGCGATCAGCCATGCCAAAGCGGCCAACGTGCCGATCGTGGTGTGCATCAACAAGATCGATCTTCCCGGTGTCGACGTGCAGCGCATCTATCAGCAGCTGGCGGCCACCGAACTCCTGCCGACGGAGTGGGGTGGTGAGACCGAGGTCGTGAAGACGAGCGCCCTGACCGGTGAGGGTGTCGACAATCTCCTCGACATGCTGCTGACGATCGCCGAGTTGCACGACCTGCGCGCCAATCCGGAGCGGTCGGCCGCGGGCGTCTGTCTCGATGCCTCGATCCACGAGGGGCGTGGTGTGATGGCCTGCCTGCTGGTTCAGAAGGGCACACTCCGTGTTGGGGATGCGGTGGTCTGCGGTGAGGCCAGCGGAACGGTCAAGGCGATGCACGACACGCTGGGCAAACGCCGTGCGACCGCTGCCGGCCCGTCCGAGCCGGTGATGGTGAGCGGGTTCGACGTCGCTCCCGGGGCTGGTGACAGGTTCCAGGTGGTCGATTCGATCGCGCTGGCACGTGAGGTCGCCCTCAAGCGGTCGGCGATCCGGCGGCAGGCGAACCTCGTCAGCGCTCCGGTGCACGTGACCCTGGAGAACCTGCTCGACAAGCTCGGCACCCAGAAGGCCCCGACACTGAACCTGATCCTCCGTGCCGACGTCCGCGGCTCGATCGAGGCGATCCTCAAGGAGCTGCAGAAGCTCGATCACCCGGAGGTGAAGATCCGCGTGCTGCAGGCGACGGTCGGTGGCGTGAGCGAAGCCGACGTGCAACTGGCAGATGCGTCGGACGCGGTGATCATCGCGTTCAACGTCGTGCCCGACGAGCGGGCGCGGTCGCTGGCCGAGGATCGTGGCGTGCAGATCCGCCGCTACGACATCATCTACCAGGTGACCGACGACCTGAAGAGCGCGCTCGAGGGCATGCTCGCCCCCGAGAAGCGCGAGGCCGAACTGGGCCGTGCGATCATCCAGCGGACGTTCGCCATCAGCCGCATCGGCGTGATCGCCGGATGCCGCGTGATCGGTGGGGTGATCGCCCGCAACGGCCGGCTGCGTGTCATCCGCGACAGCCGCGTGATCGGCGATTACGGCATCGAGTCGCTGAAGCGGGAGAAGGACGACGCCCGCGAGGTGCGCGACGGCCTGGAGTGCGGCATCAAACTGCAGGGCTTCAATGACGTCAAGGAGGGCGACTTCCTCGAGTGCTACCGGATCGAGGAAGTCGCACGGACGCTGTCGTGAGCTCGCGGCGACTTCTCAAGGCAGCCGAGGCGGTGCGGGAGGTGGTCAGCATGGCCATCCTCACGCAGGTCCGTGATCCGCGTGTCCGGGACGTCACTGTCACCGGGGTGGAGATGGCGCCCGACATGCGATCGGCGATCGTCCACGTGTCGGTGATGGGAAGTCCCGCCCAGGAAGCGCTGGCGCTGCGAGGGCTGGCGAGTTCCGCCGGTTTTCTCCAGGCGCAGATCGCCGAGCGGATCGACACCCGCTACACCCCGCGACTGCGGTTCGAAATCGACAACGGTGTGAAGCGGTCGATCGAGATGGCCCGCATCCTCGCCGATGTGCTTCCCGCCGAGGCACCCGCTGATCCGGACGGGTCGTCCGCCGAGCCGGGTGACGGTGACGGAGCGACGGACCAGCCGCCCGCGACGGAACAGGAGCAGCCATGACCGCAGCCAACCGCCAGCAACTCCTGACCCGCCTGCACAAGGCACTGCGCGGGCAGTATCGGCTGGTGACGACCGACATCACCCGGCCCCTGCTCGAGCAGGTGCTGTTCGCCTGCTGCCTCGAGAATGCCCCGTACGAAGTCGCCCAAAAGGCGTTCGCCCGCCTCGGGGAGGGTTTTTTCGACCTCAACGAGGTGCGCGTCACGACGGTCGCGGAACTGGCCGAGGCTCTTCACGATCTCCCCGATCCGGCCCACGCGGCGTTGTCTCTGCGGCGCGTGCTCCAGAGCGTGTTCGAGTCGAGCTACAGTTTTTCGCTCGAGGCCGCGCGGAAGCATTCGCTGGCCCACGGTCTCAAGACCCTCGAGGGCCTGCACGGGGTTCCGCCGTTCGTCGTCGCCCACGTGGCCGCGACCGGATTGGGGGGGCATTTCATCCCGGTCGACCTCGGCGCGCTGCAGGCGCTCTATCTGGCGGGAATCGTGACGCGCGAGGAGTACGATTCCGGCAAAGCCGCCGGTCTCGAACGGCTGGTGCCGAAGAAGGCGGGCGCCGAGTTCTCCTCCCTGCTCCACCAGTTCGGTATCGAGGTGCTGCGCAACCTGCACGGTACCACCGTTCGCCGCATCCTCCAGGCGGTGAGCCCCGATCTCAAGGACCGTTTCCCCAAGCGCGGTGAGCCGATGCCGTTGCCGGCGCTGCCGCCGCTCACCGGCAAGGACAGCCAACGGGCAGCGGAAGCGGCTCGGACGGTGGCCGAGGAGCATCGACCCGCCGGTCCGCAGGCGGCCGCCCGCCCTGCCGGCAAGACTCCCCTGCCCCCGCCTGGGTCCGGTCCGAAGCGGACCGCCGATGGGAAGCCGGTGGCCGGTGCCAAGCCCGGGCCGAAGCCCTTCGTGGTGAAGCCCAACGTCGGCCGTCCGGTGCCGCCGGATGCGGTCCCACCGCCGCCCGCCCCGCCCGCCCCGGCGCCGGTGCCGGCGAAGAAGCCGGAGTCGAAGAAGCCGGAGGCGCCCAAGGCCGCCCCTGCCAAGCCCGCGACGAAGGCTCCGGCGGATCGGGCTGCGGCCAAGCCCGTCAAAGAGAAACCGGCCGCCGAGAAGAAGGGTCGCGCCGACGCGGGCCGCAAGGCCGAGGCGAAACCCGCCGCCTCCCGGCCGCCGGAAACGAAGCCCCCGGTGAAGAAGTCTGCCGCGAAGGCCCCGACCACGGTGGCGACCCAACTGACCAGGCGCAAGCCGCGCTGATCCCGAGGTGAACCATGGCCGGCCATTCGCATTGGGCGAACATCGCCCGCAAGAAGTCCCTCATCGACGCCAAGCGCGGCAAGCTGTGGAGCAAGCTCGCCAAGGCGATCATCGTGGCGGCGAAGCACGGCGGCCCCGACCCCGACGCCAACCTCCGCCTGCGGTATGCGATCGACGCCGCCAAGGCGGTGAGCATGCCGAAAGACAACATCCAGCGGGCCATCCGCACCGGCACCGGCGAGTTGAAGGGGGGCAACCTCGAGGAATCGCTCTACGAGGGCTACGCCGCCGGTGGTGTGGCGGTGCTGTGCGAGATTCTCACCGACAACAAGAATCGAACCGCGCCCGAGATCCGCAAGGTCTTCGAGATGTGCGACGGCAAACTCGGGGCCACCGGCTGTGTGGCGTATCTCTTCCAACGGAAGGGAATGGTGCGTGTGCCGCAGGAGGCTGCGGCCGAGGAACGGGTAATGGAAATCGCTCTCGAGGCCGGTGCCGATGATGTGAAGGTGGCGGGAGATCGTTGGGAGATCACCTGCGAGCCGGCAACCATGGCCGGCATCCTCGAGGCCCTGCAGGGGGCCGGATTGGCTGTCGAGCCCGGGGGGATCGTCCGGCTGCCGTCGAGCACCGTGACCGTCGAGGATGTCGATGTCGCCCGCAAGGTGCTCGACCTGCTGGAGCGTCTCGATGACCACGACGACGTGCAGAGCGTCGCCGCGAACTTCAGCATCCCCGACGAGGCACTGGCCCAGTTGGGCTGATGCTCACTTCGAGTCGGGCGTGTCCTTCTCGGAGTGTTCGATCATCGGCCAGTAGGTGTCGAAGTCGAACTTCGGGCTGTTGTCGAGGTCGTGGCACTCGAGGCAGTTGTTGACCGCCCGTTCACGCTCCTCGGGTGTCGCCAGCGAGAGTGCCAGGTCGGAGCGCAGGCGATCGCGTTGCTCGTCGGTCGCCTTGACATCGCCCCGTTCCACCGCCGTGTGGGTGGCTGCCGGGCCATGGCAATTCTCGCAGCCCTGGTGGGCGAGGTGCGGAGTCACCGCCATGCCGGCGAAACCACCTTCGAAGGGTTCGTATTTCTGCGGGACCCACCCGACCACGTGGCAGGAGAGGCACTCCGGATCGCCGTCGCGGCGCGGGGACTGGGTTTCGAGGGTGGTCAGTGCCTGGGCATGGCCCGATTCCTTCCAGACGTCGTACGACGCCTGATGGCATTCGGCACAGGCGGCGCTGCCCGCGAACCGGCGGCCGGTCGGGTGACGGATGGGAGCCACTCCGAGGCCGTCGAGACCGAGTCGCTCGAGCTGGCCCTGATACTCGCCGAGCAGGCGGATCATGTCCTCCGACTCGCCCCACCGTGCGTCGAGGGGCACCCGTTGCGTCCGGAGCGGTGTGGCCTCACCGGGAAACAGACCGATGGCCACCGCATACATGCCCTTGTGACCCAACTCCACGAGTCGTGCCCGCGGGCGTCCTTCGTCGGCCGGCAGCAGTGGCGTTTCGTTCGGGGGTTCGTCGGCGCCCCCGGCTGCCACCACGATGTCGAATTGCGGAAACAGCGCGGCGTATTTGGCCGCCTCCTCCGCTGTGGTCCAGGCGAGGAGCACCTGGTGGTCGCAGCGGGCCGTGGCGAGTTCCGTGGCAGCCGCACGCAGCCCGTCGCTGGCCGACGTGATCTCCACCGTCTCGTTGCGGACCGCGGCCGCCTGCCGATCGCCCAGCACGGCGGTGATCCCGATGCGGAGACCGCCCATCTCGACCACCCGCGACCTCGGGGTGATCCCGGTGTCGAGGCCGTAGAGTCCGACGTTGGCGGACAGGAATGGCGTGGGGGAATCGCCCACCGCGGCGACCGCGGCCACGAGACCCTCGGTCGGCAGACGGAGGTCGGACGGGCCGAGGCCGACGCCGTCGTAGCCCATCGCCTTGAGCCCTTCGGCGATCGACTGGAACTTGATCTCGGTCTGCCGGCCGAAGCGTTTGACCTGGCCGCCCAGGTCGATCGGAACCACCGGCCATCCGGCCCCCTCGAGCGCACGGAGGAAGTTCTGGCGGCGGCTGAGACCGCCTTTCTGATTCTCCTTGCCCGTGCAACCGCAGGGTTCGATGTAGCCGTCGAGTTCCCCGGTGAGCACGAGCACCGCGCTCGGCTGCGGCCAACCGACGAAGATCCGGCCATTGCGCCGGGCGAAATCCTCGGCGACCTCGTCTGTCACCCCCACACCGCGGTCGGGCGTGATGGCTGCCGCCGGATCCGCCTCCTGTGCGGAAGCCCCCGCGACCGCCGTCAGCACGAGACCGAGGGCACCGACGATGCGGAACAGCGCCGTGGGGAGGGGGCGGGCGGGTGACATCGGCGACGATCTCCGGGAAGGGGAAGCCGGGCCGGATTCCGTTCCGTGCCCAATGCGATTCCGCGAGGCTCACGGGCGCTCAGGGAGTGACCGTCACGCAGACCTTGATCGACAACGTCGGGGATTCCGGGTGCCCCGTGTCGAGGACGATGCGCCCACCGGGGGCCTGCTTGGTGCAGTTGTTGACAGACGGCGCACTCCCGGCCGGCACCACCACGGTGATCGGGATCCGCATCACGTTGCCGTTGCCGAGCGGAGTGGGCTCACCCACGGTCACCTGGAGCGACTCCGGCACCACTTCCCGCACGGTGGGGCGCACGGTGTCGCGGTGCGGTCCTTTCGCGGCGAGGAATAGATCCCAGCGGCCCCCGGTGCGCCCCGGCACCATGCCCAGCGCGAGGACCTGGCGCCCGGAATCCCAGGCACTTCCCGCGAGCGTCAACGCGCCCGACACCGAGGCCTCGATCGGCACGTCGACGGTCAGTTCCTCCGCCGTCTTGAGGGTCACGCGGGCCGTCTGCTTGAGGTTGCCGATCTCCGCCTCGGGGAGCACGTCGACCACCAGCCGGACGCCCCCGGTGGCTCCCTTTTCCGCCGCCAACGCGTCGGGGGGGAGGGGTTCGGTGGAAAGGCGGAAGAACCGCTCGGTCTGCGCATTCAGCAGGCTCGTCGACGTGACCGTGGGTGGGATGTCGCCGAACGTGTAGAGGTCGCTGGTGGCCCGCTCCCCGGACCCTGCAGTGACCCGGGTGACGACGATCGTGGGGGGCAGCGCGCGCCAGGCCGGCACCACCATCCCCTCGATGATGAACACGATCTCGGGCCGGCCGGGGTCGTTGGTCAGCACGGTCGCCTGCTGGCGGAAGGGGCCGTCGGCTTTCCCCTTCCACATCAGCCGGACCTCCGCCTGACCGCCGGGAGGGATCGCCTTCTCGGCCGCGTCGTCGCCGCCGTGCCGGGAATCGAAGTCGGCCACGGTGCAGGAGCAGGATGTCGCCCCTTTGGTCAGCGCCAGCGGCTGCGTGCCGACGTTGCGGATCACGAACGTGTGGCGCCCCTCGTTGCCGAGGGCCAGGGTTCCGAATTGGTGGGTGGTGGCATCGACCGCCACCTTGGGGCTGGCATCGGTGACCCGGACGGCCTCCCCCTGCGGGTCGAACTCACCGACCCGCCAGGGGCGGGCGATGGAGAGCAGGGCCGCGGTGCCGGTGCCGACACCGGCTCCGGCGACCAGCGCGACCGCCGCGACAGCCAGGGCGGATGGATTCCGCAGTGCCATGGAAACGCCTGCCAAGGGTCGAATCTTCCCTGCCACGCGGCGCGTCCTGCCCGAACCCACCGAACCGCCGCCCGACCCGCCTCCGAGATGGCGGAACGACACCTCAGTGTAGCAGCCACCCGGGATTCGCCCGCCTGCGGAATCACCGTCCTGGTCCCGCCGGGCGCGGCGGATCAATAGGCCCGCGAAAGGACGCTTCGCCGCGATACCGGCTTGCCGGTGATCACGCAGTGGCCCGGCTCATCGGGCCCCTCCATGGGAATGCAGCGGACGGTCACCTTGAGTGGGTCGCAGACTGCGGCCACTGCCGGGTCGTCGGCGACATGGACGAGCACGAACCCCCCCTGCCCTTCACCCCGTCCCCCTGGCTCGGCGCCGCCACCGCCCGTGAATCGGGCGACGAGTTCGGCCTGGCTGTCGACCATGACTGTCCGCTCCGCCCGGAAGGCCACGGCCCGGTCGAACAGACCCTGTTGGATCTCGCCGAGGAGCGTGGCCGCATGGGCGGCGAAACCCTCGAGCGGCACCGCCGTCCGTTCCTTCGGGGGGCGGTCGCGCCGCGAGAGACTGACCATGCCCGCGGCGAGGTCCCGTGGTCCGATCTCGACCCGCAGCGGCACTCCCTGCTTGATGTGCTGCCAGACCTTGTCGCCGCCGCGGATGTCACGGCTGTCGATCCGCACGCGGAGCGGTTCGTCGCCGTCGTGTTCCGCCGTCAGCTGTGCGGCGAGGGTCCGGCAGGCGGCAAGCACCCGTTCCCGTTCCTCGTCGGAGCGGTGGATCGGCAGGATGACGATCTGCGTGGGAGCGATCCGCGGCGGCAGCACCAGGCCGTCGTCGTCGGAGTGGGTCATCACCAGGGCGCCGATGAGGCGTGTCGACACACCCCATGAGGTGGTCCAGCAGAAGGCCTCGGCACCGGTCGTGTCGGCGAACTTGATCCCCTGGGCACGGGCGAAGTTCTGGCCGAGGAAGTGCGACGTGCCCGCCTGCAGGGCGCGGCCATCCTGCATCATCGCCTCGATCGAGTAGGTGTCGACCGCGCCGGGAAACCGTTCCGCCGCTGGCTTGGGGCCCTTGAGCACCGGCATCGCCAGCTGCTCCTCGGCGAAGGCGGCGTAGATGTCGAGGATCCGCAGCGTCTCCTCGACCGCCTCGGCCGCGGTGGCGTGGGCCGTGTGGCCCTCCTGCCAGAGGAACTCGGCGGTGCGGAGGAAGAGCCGCGGCCGCATCTCCCAGCGCACGACGTTGGCACACTGGTTGATCAGCACCGGCAGGTCACGCCACGACTGGATCCATTTGGCATACATCGCCCCGATGATCGTCTCGCTGGTGGGGCGGACGACGAGCGGCTCCTCGAGCTTGCCGGCCGGCACCAGGTGCCCGTCGGCGGAGAGCTCGAGGCGATGGTGCGTGACGACCGCGCATTCCTTGGCGAAGCCCTCGACATGCTTCGCCTCCTGTTCGAGGTAGCTGACCGGGATGAAGAGCGGGAAGTAGGCGTTTTGGTGCCCCGTGGCCTTGAAGGCGCGGTCGAGGATCCCCTGCATGCGCTCCCAGATGGCGTAGCCGTTCGGCTTGATGACCATGCACCCGCGGACCGGCGACTGCTCCGCCAGGTCGGCCGCCCGCACCACCTGCTGGTACCACTCGGGATAGTCCTCGCGCCGCGTCGGGCTGATCGCATGATCGGGCATGGTCGCCTCCTGCCTGCTCGTCCGCCGTCGCCCGACGGCCGGACCATGGGAGCGGGATTGTAGCGTTGGCGGTCGCTGGCGCGGGCCGGGCAGGCCCGCGGGGGTGTTGCCGGTCGGTGCCGTGCTTGTGGGGGGTGTCGGCAGCGGCGTAGACTCCGGTGACTGGCGCGGTGGGTTCGAGCGGCCGATAACCGTGAGCGATCCTCGTTTCCGCGTCCGCCCTCCTTCCCGCGTGGGGTCGGCCCGCGTGGGGTCGGCCTGACGACCAGCGGGCATGGTCCGGTTCCCTTCGAGACCGCCAGGTTCACGGGAGACCACCGAGTGATGGGCCAGGGGGAGTCGCGGCCGGAGCGGGACGAACAGCCCAGGCAGGGAACCGGCGCGGGGGCCCAGCCGGGCTCAAGCGATGGCCGAGGCGCTCCGCGCAGGCCGGCCGCCCGCCGACGCCGGGTGAGTGAACTCGCCCCCCAGGGCAGCGTCGAGCAGGTGTTCCTCGCCACCCACAAGCAACTCCGGCCCAACCGCAACGGGCAGTTGTTCCTCCAGGTGGATCTCGCCGACCGCAGCGGCGTCATCACCGGGCGGCTGTGGAATGCCTCCGCCGCCGACGTCGATGCCTTCGACGACGGCGATTACGTCCGTGTCGAGGGGACGACACAGCTCTATTCCGGCAGTCTGCAGCTGATCCTCACGTCGATTGCCCGGGTCGATCCACGGACGGTGGACGAGACGGAGTTCCTCGTCCTCGGCCCCGCCGACGTGGAACGGCTCGATGCCGAGCTCGTCGCCCTCCTCGGCACGGTCGCCCCCGGACCGCTGAGCGATCTCGTGGCCGAGGTCCGGGCCGATGCCCAGTTGATGACGGCGTTTTGCCGCAGCCCGGCGGGGGTGAAGCAGCACCATGCCCACGTGGGCGGCCTGCTGCTCCACGTGGTGACGCTCCTCCGCCTCGTGGACCGGGTCGCCCCGCTCTACCCGGCCGTCGATCGTGACTTGCTGCTCGTGGGCACGTTCCTCCACGACATCGGCAAGACGATCGAGTTGGAGAGCGAGCGCGGCTTCTCCTACACCGACGCCGGCCAGTTGCTCGGGCATGTCGTTTTGGGGATGGAGATCCTCGAGGAGAAGATCCAGGCGGTCCAGGAGCGCACCGGTGCGGAATTCGACCCCGGCACCGCGCTGCGACTCAAGCACATGATCGTCAGCCACCACGGCGAGTACGAGTACGGGGCCCCGAAGCTGCCGATGACCCTCGAGGCCTTGCTCCTCCACCACCTCGACTCGCTCGATGCCCGACTCGCCGGCGTCGTCCAGCTCCTCGATTCCGAGGCGTCGCTCGACGGTGGCTGGACGCAGTACCAGCAGCAACTCGGTCGGAAGTTCTTCAGGGGCCGCGGGTAGCCGACCGCGGAGGCACCGATGGCGCGGCCGGGAAGACCAGCACGATCCGGGGCTGCATCCCGGCGCCCCGAGGACATGGAGGGGATCTTCCGCCGGGCGGTCGCCGGCCACGGATTCGTCCGCCCCTCACCGGTCGATCCGGGCGGCCGGCCGGTCGACATCCACGTTCCCGCGCAGGCCACCCGTGATGCCGCCACCGGCGACACGGTGCGGGTCCGCCTTTCGCGCACCCGCGACGCCGGCCGCCCGGGCCCATCCGGCGAGATCGTGGCGATCGTCCGCCGTCGCACCACCCGTTTCGTGGGGAGCTATTTCGAGGCGGCTGGCGGGGGCTGGGTGCGGATCGACGGCACCGCGTTCGCGAGGCCCGTGTCGGTCGGTGATCCGGGGGCCAAGGGGGTGCGCGTCGACGACAAGGTCGTGATCGACATGGTCCGTTTCCCGAGCCCGATCCGCGACGGCGAAGGGGTGGTGGTGGAGGTGCTCGGAGCGGCGGGGACCCCCGGGATCGACACCCTCACCGTGATCCACGAGTTCGGCCTGCCGGGCCCGTTCCCGGAAGCGGCGCTGGCCGTGGCCCGCGTGGCTGCGGAGGCTTGGGAAGACGACGTGCCCGCCGATCGCCGCGACCTCGGCGACGCAGTCACCGTCACGATCGATCCGGTTGACGCCCGCGACTTCGACGACGCCATCTCCCTGGAACGGATCGAGCGCGGGCACTGGTTGCTCGGTGTCCACATCGCCGATGTCGCGCACTTCGTGCCCGAGGGATCGGCTCTCGACCAGGAGGCGCGCCAGCGCGGCACCAGTGTCTACCTTCCGGACCGCGTCATCCCGATGCTGCCGGAGCTCGTGAGCAACAATCTCGCCAGCCTCCAGCCCGGCCGGCTGCGCTTCACCCGCACCTGCTGGATCGAATTCAGCGCCGACGGCGTGCCCGTGCACACCACGGTCGAGCGATCGGCGATCCGCAGCCGGCGCCGTTTCACCTACGAGGAGGTCGATCTCTTCCTGGCCGATCCGGACACGCGCCGCGTCGAGATGACGACAGAGGTCCGTGCGCTGCTCGGTCGGATGCGCGACCTGGCCCGGATCCTCCTCGCCCGGCGCACGGCCCGCGGCGCGCTGGAACTGGTGATGCCCGAGGTCAAGATCGACCTCGATCGCGACGGGCGGGTGGCCGGAGCCCACGTCGTCGCGCACACGGAGAGCCACCGGATCATCGAGGAGTTCATGCTCGCCGCCAACGAGGCGGTGGCGGCGCGGCTCCACGCGGCGCATGCCGGCTTCCTCCGTCGCATCCACCCGGCACCCGACCTGCGGAAGCTGCGGCAGCTCACCGAGTTCGTCTCGGAACTGGGGTTCGAGGTCGACACGCTCGAGAGCCGCTTCGAGCTGCAGCGTCTCCTCGGCCTGGCGCGGGGCCGGGCGGAGGAGCATGCCGTCCACTACGCCGTCCTCCGCAGCCTCACTCGGGCCGCCTACGGGCCGCAGGAGGAGGGGCACTTCGCGTTGGCGAGCGACTGCTACTGCCATTTCACCTCGCCGATCCGCCGCGATCCCGATCTCCAGGTCCACCGCGCCCTCGAGCGCCTCGATCGGGGGCGCAAGACTCCGTTCGACGGGCTCACGCTGCTCGGGGAGGAGTGTTCGCACCTCGAACGGCGCGCCGAGGCCGCCGAACGGGAGCTGGTGAAACTCAAGCTGCTGGCCGCGATGGCGGGCCGCATCGGCACGGAGATCGAGGCGGTCGTCACCGGCGTCGAGGCGTTCGGGATCTTCGTGCAGGGGCTCGTGCTGCCGGCGGAGGGGATCGTGCCGAAGGAGTCGCTCCCCGACGACATCTACCGTCACGACCGCGCCGCCCACACGCTCGCCGGCCGACGACCGGCCAACACGTTCCGGCTCGGCGACCGCATCCGGGTGGTGGTGGCGCGCGTCGATCTCGACCGGCGCGAGCTCGAATTCCGCCATGCCGCGGTCGTCGACCGTGGGGCGACCGGGCGCACCCGCCGGCCGCCCCGGAGTCGCCCAACGGGTCACCCGGGCGGGCCGCGCGGCGACCGTGAGGCCCGGCGTCGCCCGCGCCGTTGATCGGCCCCGGGCGCGGCCACCGCGTGGGGCGATCTCGCTGGCGGCGATCCCCCGGAAGCCTACAATCCGGGCCGACCATGCCCGAGGGCACGGCCCCCATCACCGGCCAGGCGCACACCGTGTCACCCGAACCACTGCGGACCCCGTTGTTCAATTGGCACCAGCGGCACGGCGGCCGGATCGTCGATTTCGCCGGCTGGTCGATGCCGGTGCAATACGGCTCGATCGTCGACGAACACCTCGCCGTGCGCCGGGCGGCGGGTCTGTTCGACGTCTCCCACATGGGGCGGCTGACCGTCTCGGGCCCCGACGCGGCGGCCTGGCTCGAGTCGCTGATGACACGGCGGGTGGCGGGGATGCCGCGGGGCCGCGTGCGCTACACCCTCATCGCCTCCGAGGACACCGCCGGTGGCGCGGTGCGCATTCTCGACGACGCCCTCGTCGCCCATGCGCCGGTCGTGCCCGCGGATGCCCCCGTGGCCGGGGATGCCGCCCCGGTCCTCGGCCTGGTGGTCAATGCCTCGAATCGGGAGCGGGTGCTGGCGTGGCTGCGGTCGCGTCTTCCGGCCCGGGGTGTCGAGCTCGTCGATCGGACGTTCGCCACCGCGATGCTCGCCGTGCAGGGGCCGGCCGCAGCCGGCATCGTCAGCGGTCTGACAGGACCCGATGCGGCGCGGGTCGCGGCGCTGGCCAATTACTCCTCGACGACCGCGACCCTCGCCGGCGTGCCCGCGGTGGTGAGCCGCACCGGCTACACGGGTGAGGATGGTTACGAAGTCGTGGTCGCCGCGCCGCAGGCCACCGCGGTCTGCGACGCCTTGCTCGCCGCCGGCGCGGCAAAGGGGATTCTTCCCTGCGGCCTCGGCGCCCGCGACACGCTCCGCCTCGAGGCGGGCATGCCGCTCTACGGGCACGAATTGCTCGAGGACAGCGACCCGTTCGCCATCGGCTTGGGACTGGCGATCGATCTCGACGGCCGCCGTTTTCCCGGGTCGGAGCGCTTCCGCGCCGCCGCCGCCCACACCGGCGGGCCGGTGCGCGTCGGGATCGCCTTCGCTGGCCGTCGCGCCGCCCGCGAGGGGAGTGCCGTGGTGGTGTCGGGCAGCGAGTGCGGTCGGGTGACCAGCGGGAGTTTCATCCCCACCCTCGGTCGGGCCGTCGCCATGGCGATGATCGAGCGGCGCTACGCGGCCCCTGGGACGGCTGTCGAGGTGATCGTCCGGGACAGTTCCCAGCCCGGGGAGGTGGTTCCCCTGCCCTTCTACCGGCGACCGAAGCCGACCGCCGTGTCGTGAGGGGCGCGGCGTGCCGGCGACCGGCGCCGGAGCGGCGCTGGATGCCGGTCAGACCTTCGCGCGGGCGGTTGACCGACTGCCTGCTATTCTCTCGGCTGGCGTCCGTTCCGCCGTCACGACCCCGGAGTGTCTCCCGACCATGACCGCAGCCATGAGGTTCGCCAAGTCCCACGAATGGATCCGACCCGAGGCCGATGGCACCGCCACGGTGGGGATCTCGGCCTACGCGGTCGAGGCGCTGACCGATTTGGTGTTCATGCAGTTGCCGAAGGTCGGCAGTCGCGTGGAGGCGGGGCAGTCGTTCGGGGAGATCGAGAGCGTGAAAGCGGTCAGCGACCTCTACGCCCCGGTCTCTGGCGAGGTGGTGGCGGTCAACGCAACGCTTCCGGAACGGCTCGAGACGCTCGGCAAGGACCCCTACGGCGAGGGCTGGATCGTCCGCATCCGTCCGGATGACCCGGCGGCGGTCGACACGCTCCTCGATCGCGCGGCCTACGACGCGCTCGTGGCATCGACCCCCCACTGAGTTCCTGATTCCTGTCGGACGATTCCTGTCGGACACGCGTTGCGGAGGGGCACGAACTGCCGACGTCAGCTCGTGTTCCCCCCGAGGACGGGCCGACTTGCCTGCCCTGCGGCCCCGAGAGCGACCGTGGGCCCGGAATCGCCACGTGGCTGCCGCATGACCTCGATCACACCGCGTGCCGCTGACGCCATCATCCGCTGCTGGATCGACGACCCCGCCCCGGGCGACGTGAACATGGCAGCCGACGAGTGGCTGGCGGGGTTCGCGGTCGGCACCGGCCTGCCCGTGGTGCGGTTTTCCTGCTGGTCGGCCGCCACCCTCTCGCTCGGGGCCTTCCAGGAGTCGGCGGCGGTGCCCGCCGGTCTGGCGGAGTTGCCGCTTGTCCGTCGGCCGAGCGGCGGAGGCGCGATCCTCCATGGCACTGACCTGACGTGCACCGTGGCGGTGCCACGCGTCCATGCCTGGGGTGGGGAAGCCCAGCGCCTCTACGACGAAGTGCACCGGGCGCTCGTCGCCGTCCTCGGGGCAGCCGGCGTGGAAGCCGCGCTCCATCCGGGCCCGGACGGCCCCCAGGACGTCGCCGCTGAGCCCGACGCCTATCTCTGCTTCGATCGCCGCGCCCGTGGCGACATGGTGATGCCCGATGGGGGGGGGAACTGGGCCAAGGTCCTCGGCAGCGCGCAGCGGCGCCATCGCGCCGCCGTCGTGCAGCACGGCTCGTTGCTCTGGACGAAGAATCCTGCGGGCGGCGCGTTCGCCCACCGTGGCCTTGCGGAACTGGCGGCAGCCCAGGGCCGTCGGCTCGATCGGGAGATGGTCCGTGATCGGTGGCTGGCAGCGATCACGCAGGCGAGCGGACTGTCGCTGGCCTTGCAACAGGGATGCACCTGGGACATGGACGGCAGTGGTATCGCCGCGATCGCGACCCGGTTTCGAGATCCCGCTTGGATCCACCGCCGCTGACCTGCCGGGCCCCGGTTGTGGCCGCGTGCCGATCGTGATTCGCGCGAGAAACAGCGACAAAAGCGTCTGTTTCCCTCGTGCCGCCCTTCCACGCCTCCCCCTTCTCTTGGGTCAGGCCGCGACGGGGAAACGCTCTGCTGCGATCGTGATCACCGGCGCCTGTCCAGCGGAGGCCACCCGGAAGTCGGGGGCAGCGTTGCTTCCGGCCAGTGAACCGTGCGGCGACGTCTGGTGCCTTTCGATCGGGCATTGATATGATTGACGGGAGTCAATCAGGGTGGCGATGGTCGGGATTGGGGTCGGTCGTTGCCGTCAGGTCTGTGTTGCTGTCAGGTCTGTGTTGCTGTCAGGTCTGTGTTGCTGTCAGGTCTGTGTTGCTGTCAGGTCTGTGTTGCTGTCAGGTCTGTGTTGCTGTCAGGTCTGCGGCAGGATGTGTCGTTCTGCCAAAGGTTCTTTCTGTCGCAGTGCGTGCCCCGGTGCCGGGGGGACCACTGTTCAGAGGGGAGTGCATGATCACCAAACTGATCGTGGCCACTGGGAAAAGTGCGGGCCGGGCCATTCTCATCAAGCGGAACACCCTCCTCATCGGCCGGGCCGAGGAATGCGACGTTCGCCCGCTGAGTGAGGATGTCAGCCGCCGGCACTGTGCCGTGCATGTCGGTCCAGCCGACGTCTGGGTCGAGGATCTCGGTAGCCGCAACGGCACGTTCGTCAATGGCGAGCGCATCACCGGGAAGGTGAAGGTCGCGTCTGGTGATCTCGTGCGTGTCGGCGCCCTCGAGGTGCGCGTGTCGTGCACCGAACCTGCAGCCGCGGCCGGGAGCGATCAAGACGTCTCGAAGTGGTTGATGGCCGACGAGTCGCCCGCCGGCATGTTCGACACCACGCGTTCACTCAATTCACCCGGGCCGGCGAGTTCCCCTGGAGCGGCGCAGGCCGCTGCAGCGGGCGACGCCGGAGCCAGCAGCATCCACCAGGCGCCCCTCACCGACGGCACCGGCTCGATGGTCTCGGGCATCGCCGGTTCGACCGGGGGCGGCGCCGGGGGGTCCGGTGGGGCCACGCAGGCCGATTCCACTGGTGTCGGGTCGTCGAGTGCGACCGTGACCGGCCTCAGCGGCGCGTCCAGTGGCGGTGCCGCAACCGACGATTCATCGCGGGTCGGGTCGACCGTGGGGATCGATGCCCTGCGTGACAGCAAGGGCAAGCCCGGCGGTCTGCCCGCCAATGCGCGGAAGTCAGCCGACAACTCCCGAGACGCGGCGGCCGAGGCGCTGAAGAAGTTCTTCAGCAACCGCTGACGGGCGCCGGCAGAAGCGTCGGGCCCGGGCCACTGAAGTGATCTGTGCGCGGGATGCTCCGTTGGGCAGCCTGCGGTGGCACGCCCGGCGCATTCCCGCGCTGGTTTCCGCACTCGGTTCACGTGATCGGGCGGCCGATTCCCAGCGCCCGGTGGTGGGGCCCAGCGCCCAGTGGTGGGATGGTGAGGGCTGTGCGGCGCTGGCGGGGCGCGTGCAGCAGCCCGTGGCCAAAGTCCATCCATGGCCTTTGGCCACTCGAAAACCTGTGGTTTTCACGGGAGCTGCGCTCCCGGCACCGGATCCCTCCGGTGCAGCAGGCTGTTTGTCCACAGCCTGCTGTCAGCCCGTGTCCAAAGTCCATCCCTGGCCTTTGGCCACTCGAAAACCTGTGGTTTTCACGGGAGCTGCGCTCCCGGCACCGGATCCCTCCGGTGCAGCAGGCTGTTTGTCCACAGCCTGCTAGCGCCGTCCATCACCGTCGTCCGTCTCCCAGGCGTCACGATCGGCACGAGCGGCCGCTTTTTCCTGGTCCGTTCATCCTGCGCCGTTTTCGTGGTGCATGATTTCTGCAGTTCTTGCCCCAGCCTCCGATCCGGTCCGATCGGAAAGGTCGAGGGGTGTCCGAGGAACACTCGACATGGTCACCGCCACGATCCGCACCCGTCGCCCCTCCGCCCCGTCGCGCACCAGCAAGCCCGCCGGCGCGGCCCGCCGTCGGCTCATCGACCCGACCACCTGCGAGCGCGAATACGGTCCGGAGGAGTTGGAATTCATGCAGGCCATCGACCGCTACAAGCGATCGAGCGGCCGGATGTTTCCCACCTGCAGCGAGATCCTGGAGGTGATCCGTGGTCTGGGGTATGTGCGGGCCAATGCCGGCTGAGCGGGCCCGGATACCGGGAAACGGTGCGACTGGCGTTGCCTGTGGTTACGCCCGCCCGGTACTGTCCGCCCCCCGCCGACCGGTCCGTTCCGGTCTGCCCCCCGACCCAGGCTCCGCCCCATGCTGCCGTTCCGCCTCCGACGGGTCCGCTGCCGTTGGGTCGGCCTCGTCGTGACGGCCTTCACGGCCGGCTGCGGTGGGCTCATCCGCAACGACAATGCCGAGGGGGTGCGGCTCTACCAGCAGGGCAATTACCTCGGGGCGGTGAATCACTTCCAGCAGGCCCTGCAGCAGCAGCCGGGGAGTCCCGACTGCTTCTACAACCTCGGTGCCACCTACCATCAGCAGGCCAAGCTCCTCGGTCGTCCCGACGACATGCGGACGGCCGAGCAGTACTACCACCTCTGTCTGTCGCGGAACCCAGACCATCCCGCCTGCAATCGCGGGCTCGCCGTGCTCCTCGTCGAGACGGGGCGCGGGGGTGATGCGGTCGCGCTGCTCGACGGGTGGTCGCGGCGCCGCCCCACCGATCCCGATCCGCAGATCGAACTGGCCCGGCTGTGCCAGGAACACGGCGATCTGCGCGAGGCGGAAACCCACCTGATCGACGCCCTCGCGATTGCTCCGGGCAACCCGCGTGCGCTGGTCGCGCTCGGGCAATTGCGGGAAGCGACCGGCGACACCACCCTCGCGCTGGCCAACTATTCGCGGGCCCTGGCGGCGGATGGCGGCCAGCCGGTGGTGGCCTCACGCGTGGCGGCCCTCGGGGCGACCCAGGCACCCGTCACCCGCGTGGCGGCGCTGCCGCCTCCGGGAGGTTTTCCGCCTCCGTCAGGCTGGGGGCCGGGCCCCGCCCAGATCGTGGGGGGACTGCCGGCGGCGCCTCCCGTGGCCCGTTGACCGGTTTGCCGGTGGTTCCTATTCTGCGGACCTTTCCGCGACTGGCCTGCCAGTGCCCGCCCGGTGCCCCCCGGGTGGGGTCCCGGGCGCCCATGCCTGTGGCCGGCGCCTCTGCGACAAGCCCAACGACAAGCCCAACGACAACAACGACAAGAAGCCTCCCGACACGCCCGGAGCCTGGTTGTGACCGAACCCAAGCGGACGACGAGCGCGGAGCGGCTCTCCAACTTCTCTCCCGGCCCGGCGGTCCTGCCCGTTGAGGTGATCGAGCAGATCCAGGCGGAGCTGCTCACGCTCCCGGGCGTCGGCAGCTCGATCCTCGAAATCAGCCATCGCAGCCCGGCCTTCGACCGGATCCTCGAGGAGACCGTGGCCGAGCTGCGCGGCCTGCTCGGGATCGGTGACAGCCACGACATCCTCTTCCTCCAGGGAGGGGCGAGTCTCCAGTTCTCGATGGTCCCGATGAATCTCCTCCGTGGCAGCGGGCGGACCGGAGATTACGTCGTCACCGGCACGTGGGGGGCGACCGCCATCAAGGAGGCGCGGAAGGAGGGGCAGGTCCATGTCGCGTGGGACGGCGCGGCGACACGCCACGACCGGCTCCCTCCGGCTGCCGACGTGCGGTTGTCTGCCGACCCGGCCTATGTGCACGTGACGAGCAACGAGACGATCCAGGGGGTGCAGTGGCAGGTCGACCCCGACTTTGGCCCGGCACCGCTGGTGTGTGATGCATCGAGCGATTTCCTCTCCCGGCCGCTCGACATGTCGCGTTATGGATTGCTCTACGCGTGCGCGCAGAAAAACGCCGGCATCGCCGGGGTGACCGTGGTGGTGATCCGCCGCGACCTGCTCGACCGCTCGCCGGATGGATTGCCGGCGATGCTCGACTACCGGACCCACGCCACCAATGGCTCGCGTGCCAACACGCCCCCCGTCTTCGCGATCTATGTCCTCGGCCTGGTCTGCCGCTGGGTGCGGACGGCGATGGGCGGGCTCGAGGGGATGGCCCGTCACAACGCCGCGAAGGCCAAGGTGCTCTACGACGTGCTCGATGCGTCGGAGGGTTTCTATGCGGGGCATGCCCAGCCCGAGTGCCGTTCGAAGATGAACGTCACCTTCCGCCTCCCCAGCGAGGAGTTGGAGAAGGCGTTCGTCACGGGGGCTGTCCGGCGCGGGTTGGTCGATCTCAAGGGACACCGGTCGGTCGGCGGCATCCGCGCGAGCATCTACAACGCCATGCCGATGGCGGGGGTGGAATCGCTGCGCGATCACATGCTCGAGTTCCGGGCGGCCCACGCCCGATCCGGCCCGGCCGGTCAGTCCGGCGCGGCGTCATCCCCGGCCCGGGATGGCTGAGGTTCCCCCCCGGGGCCCCCTGACCGCCGGTGCGGTCCGGTGGCGGACGGGCTCACCAGAGCAGCAATCATGCCTTCGATCATCGTCCTCGACTCGCTGAGCCCCGATGGAATCGCCCTCCTCGATGCCGCGGCATCGTCGGGGATCACCTACGAGGTTCGCACCGGCCTCTCCGGCGACCCCCTGCGCGACGCCCTCGCCTCCCATGACGGCGCGATCTGCCGCAGCGGTGTGAAGATCAACGCCGCGGCGCTTGCGGGCAACCACCGCCTGCGGGCGATCGTCCGGGCCGGTGTGGGCACCGACAACATCGACAAGGAAGCGGCGACCCGTCAGGGGATCGTCGTCATGAACACCCCCGCAGGCAACACCGTCAGCACCGCCGAGCACGCCTTCGCCCTGATCCTCGGCCTGTCGCGCAACATCGCCGCTGCCGACGCCAGCCTCCGGTCGCACAAGTGGGATCGCAACCGCTTCATGGGGGTGCAGCTGGCCGGGAAGACGCTCGGCATCGTGGGGCTCGGGCGGATCGGGCAGACGGTCGCGAAGCGTGCCGCCGCGTTCGACATGAAGATCCTCGGCTACGATCCGTTCCTCACGCAGGAACGTGCTGCGGAACTGGGAATCGAGCTGGTCGACACCGTCCGCGGCATGCTGCCGCATGTCGATTACCTCACCGTCCACACCCCGCTCACCGACGAGACGCGCCATCTGGTGGGGATGGCCGAGCTGCCGCTGCTCAAGCGCGGCGTGCGGCTGGTCAACTGTGCCAGGGGTGGAATCTACGACGAGGCCGCTCTCGTCGAGGGGTTGAAGCAGGGCATCATCGGCGGTATCGCCCTCGACGTGTTCGAGGTGGAGCCGTGCACCGAGAGCCCGCTGTTCGGCATGCCCGGTGTGCTCGTCACGCCGCACCTCGGGGCGAGCACGGAGGAGGCGCAGTCGCAGGTGGCGGTCGAGGGGGTCGGGCTGCTGATCGACTTCCTTTCCAGCGGTGCCATCCGGCACTCGGTCAATGCCGCCGCGATCGATCCGACCCAGCTGGAGAGTGTGCGCGGCTTCGTCGATCTCGCCTGGCGGCTCGGGCTGCTCCTCGCCCAGCTCGATGGCACCGCGCCGCGTTCCTGCTCGATCGCCTACCGGGGTGAAGTCGCGGGGCGCAACACCCGCCTCGTGACCGCGGCGTTCGCTGCCGGTCTCCTCGAATCGGCCATCGAGGACGTGAACATCGTCAATGCCGAGATGCTGCTCCGGGAGCGGGGCATCGACCTCGTCGAGCAGAGCCGCACCGATCCGGGCGCGTTCAGCTCGGTGGTCGCCGTCGACATCGTGTCGGGGAGCCAGGTCCACCGCGCCGCGGGCACGCTCTTCGGCCACTCGATGCCCCGGCTGGTGCAGTTGCAGGGGCACCGGCTGGAGGCGTATCTCGACGGCATCCTCCTCGTGTTCACGCATCAGGACGTCCCGGGAATCATCGGGCGCGTGGGGACGATCTTCGGGCAGTTGGGGGTCAACATCGCTCAGATGACCGTGGGACGGACGGCGCCCGGGGGCGACGCGATCGGGGTGCTCAATCTCGACGCGACACCGTCCGCGAAGGCCCTCGCGGCGGTGATGGAGTGCCCCGGGATCCGTTCCGCGCAGGTCGTCACGCTGCCGGCGGCCGGGCAACTCCCCGGCTGGCTGGCAGGCGCGGGCAGTGCGCAGCGATCGCGTCCCGTCTGACCGGCGGTGCGGCGACGATGGTCGCGTTGCACGGGTGTGGCCGGGCGTTTGACGGTCACCGGCGCCGTCCCCACAATTGGATTCCAAAGGGGGCGGTGGACATCACACGGGCGGCCATCCGACATGCCAACAGCATTCCATGCCTGCGGGGAGCGGCCCTGCCTGCGCCTCTCCGTGCGCTCCGCCGCGGAACTTGGCGGCCGTCAGGCGCGGCTGCGGCTCGGGCTGGCAATGACCGTCTTGCTGGTTGCCTGCCATGGGCGATCGGCGTGTGCCGACGATGCTACCCCCACGTCCGCTACCCCCACGTCCGCCATCTCCACCCGACGGCTCCTCACCGCACTCGACGAACGCCGGATGCCCGACGTGGCGCTCTGGGTGCTCGACCGCATCGAGGCTGATCCGGCCGTGCCGGCGAATCTCAAGCGCGAGGTCGCCTACCGCCGGGCCGAGGCGCTCGTCGCGCTCAGCCGCGGCGAGGCTGCGGCGACGAAACGGGCCGCCCTGCTCGACCAGGCGGGGGCGGAGATCGACCGTTTCCTCAAGACCGGTCCCGAGGGCGATCTGGCGATCACCGCCTACCTGCAAAACGGCAATCTCCTCATCGAGAGGGGGCGGGCGAAACTCGAGCAGGCGAAGCGCCCGGGAGAGGATCCGGCGAAGCTCGCCGCCGAGGCGATCGGGTTCTTCGACGCGGCCATCAAGGTGATCGAGGGACCGAAGCGGAAACCGGGCGAGGAGATCACGACGGTCGCCAGCGCCGAGGATGCCGTCCTCAAGGAGCTCCGCCAGGTCGATGCCCGACTCACGGAGCTGTCGGGTGACGAGGGCAAGGAGGCGGGCGAGGGCAAGCCGAAGCGTCCGCCACGCCGCTCGGCCGCCGATGCCAAACTCCAGGAGCAGCTCGAGGCGCGTCAGGATGAGCTGCGTGGGCAGCTCCTCTCCACACGGCTCGTGGCGGCCGGCGCCTACTTCGAGAAGTCGAAGGCCCTCACCCCGGCCTCCGCGGAGTGGCGCGAGGCGCTCGACGCCGCCGCCTCCCGCTACCGCGAACTCGCGGAGAAATACCGCAGCCGCGGCGCGGGATTGTTTGCCCGCTACTACGAGGGGCGCACCTACGCCGCGCAGGCGCTCGCGGAGGCGAACGCCGACGAGCGGAAGAAGCGCCTCGCCCAGGCCCTCGCCACCCTCGCCGACATCCGCGGTCTCGAGGGGGAGAGCGGCATCGTTCCCGGGCTCCGTGCCAAGGCGATCG
This sequence comes from Planctomycetaceae bacterium, assembly GCA_005791575.1. GTDB lineage: Bacteria > Planctomycetota > Planctomycetia > Pirellulales > UBA1268 > F1-20-MAGs016. The sequence goes on along the minus strand of SXWA01000232.1, from coordinate 3,679 downwards.
GCACGTCGCTCGAGTGTTGGCTCGACGAGAAGAACTACGACGCCTTCGACGAGCGGCTCCAGCGGCTCGCACTGGCCACGCAACCCGCCGACCGGCTCGATCCCGACTGGCTGGCGATGAAATACCGCGCTGCGGCCCTTCTCGAGCAGCGTGCGGCAGCGCTCCCCGAGGCTGACAAGGCCAAGCGGGCCCCCTGGCTGCGCGACGCCCGCAAGCTCGCCCAGGAGGTCGCCAAGCTCAACAAAGACTTTGCCCGCGAGGCGCGGGCCCTGCTCGAACGTCTCGGCCGGGCACTCCCCGACGACTCCGACGGCGCCAATTCCTTCGCCGCGGCGATCGATTCCGCGCGGGTCGCCCTCGCCGACATGCAGTCCCGCCAGGCGGCACTCAAACAGGCCCAGGCTGCCGGCCAGCCGACCGACGAACCGGCCGCTGCGGTGGCGGAGTCACGCGACAAGGCGGTCGCCGCCGTGCGGCGGGCGATTCCCCTGGCGGGCCCCGACGACCTCGAGGCGCTCAATCAGGCGCGCTACTGGCTCACATTCCTGCTCTACGACTCGCGCCGGCTCCATGAGGCGGCGGCGATGGGCGACTTCCTCGCGTCGCGCTATCCCAATGCCAAGGGTGGACGGCAGGCGGCGACGATCGCCATGGCCAGCTGGCAACAGCTCGCCCGGAGCGGCCCCGAGGGCTGGCGCGCGGCGGCCCGCAGCCGCTGCACCGACGTCGCCGAGCGGATCATGCGGACCTGGCCGGCGGATGCCGAGAGCGCCGATGCCGGCGTGGTGGCGATCGCGGCGGCGACGGAGAGCCGCGATGGCGCTCGTCTCGCCGATCTGCTCACGCGCGTGCCGGCGAATTCACCGCGGCGCGGAGAGCTGCTCCTCCGGGGTGGTGGTGGCCTGTGGCGTGAGATCCAGGACCAGCGCCGGCTGCCGGCCGACGGGCAGATGCCCGCCGAGCAACTCGCCGCCTGGCGCAGCGCCGCCGTGTCGGCGCTCGACGGCGGGCTGGCGGCGATCCCCGAGGCGGCCCGCCCGGACGCCACGATGGTGGCCGGAGCGCTGGCCCGGGCCCAGATCGCGCTCGAGGACGGCGACATGGCGCTGGCCGCCCGGCTGCTCGAACACCCGCAGTACGGCCCCTGGAAGGTCGTCACCTCCACCGAGCCCGATGCCAAGCCCCTCACCGAGGGACCGTTGGCGGAGAGTGTGCTGTCGGTCGCCCTGCGGTTCTTCATCCAGGCCTCCGCGACCGATCCGGCGGCGCTCGGGAAGGCCCAGCAGGCGATGGAGCAGCTCGAGAAGCTCGCCGGAACCGGCGCCGAGGCGTCGGCGAAGCTGACCGCGATGTACCTCTCCATGGGCCGCGATCTCGAAGGCCAACTGCGCGAATTGGCGGCTGCGGGAGGCACCCCGACCCCGGAGTCGCAGGCCCGCGTCGCGGCGATTCTCGGTGGCTTCGAGACGTTTCTCGACGGCGTCGCCCGCCGCGACAGCAAGACCTCGGCGCAGATGTGGGTGGCGAGCACCTACCTGACGCTCGGGTCGGGGGGAAGCGGGGCCAGCCGGGCGAAGGCGGCCGAGTATCTCGAGAAATCGGCCAAGACCTACGAGGCACTCCTCGCCAAGGGAGGGGACGAGGTGGCCCGCTTCGAGCCGTCGCTGCGGATGCGCCTGGCCACCGTCTACAGGGAATTGGGCAAGTGGGACGAGGCTCTGGGCCACATCGACTGGGTGCTGTCCGACCCCAAGCGGCAAAACGCCCTCGACGTGCAGCTCCAGGCGGCGGAGTTGCTCCAGGCGGCGGGGGAGAAGGTCCCGGACAAGTCGCGTGCCGACACGCTCCTGCGCGAGGCAATCGTCGGGCGGCGTAGCGGCACGAGCATGGCATGGGGGTGGGGCGGAATCGCCAACAAACTCTCGCGCCAGGCCTTCGCCGGCGAGGATGCGAAATCACTCGAGGCCCGGGCCCGGTTCTTCGATGCCCGCTACAACGTGGCGGCGATCAGGCTCGCCAGGGCGCGCAAGAGCGATTCCGAGCGGGCCAAGCTGCTCGACATGGCGACGAGCGACATTGCCATCACCTACAAGCTCTATCCGGGGCTCGGTGGCGACGCATCACGCGCCCGCTTCGAGAAACTCCTCAAGGAGATCCAGAAAGAGCGTGGATCTCCCAATCCCCCCGGGCTCGCGGAATTGGAGACTGCCGGATGATCACGCTACGAGGGTCGGGTCGTGGAGCTGCCGGATGCGGCCGCGCTCTGCGGGCATTCCTGCTGCTCGGCTGCTGGATGACCGGAACGCTGACGGCGGTCGCCCAATCGACCGACCGGGTGATCTCCGCCGACGGCACGTTCACCGGCAAGGTGGTTGCCGTCGGCCGTGACGAGGTACAGGTGGAGGATCGTGGCGGTGAGATCCGCAAGGTGCCGGTCGATCGCCTCCGCGATGTACAGTTCGCCGGGGAGCCGCAGTCGCTCCGCTCGGCCCGCGGGATGCTGTCGCGGGCCCGGGCCGCGGAGGCCCTCGAGGAGGTCGCCAAGGTCGAATCCGCCGAGTTGGACGGTGCCGAGCCCACCGTCCTCGCCGACATGGCCTACGTGAAGGCGGCGGCCGCCGGCCGTGTGGCGTTGGCGACGGGCGCCGATCCGAAGGAGGCGGGGCGGCTGGTCAACGAGTTTCTCGGCAAGTACGCCGACAGCCACCACTTCTACGAGGTGCAGGAACTGCTCGGTGATCTCCTTGCCAGGGCCGGCCGTGGCGACAACGCGCTGGCCGCCTATTCGCAACTCGCGAAGGGCCCGCCGGCGTTCAAGGTGCGCGCTGCCGCCGCCAAGGCACGCATGCTCCTCGAGCAGCAGAAATACCAGGAGGCGATCGGCGAATTCGAGGCCGCCCTCGCGGTCGATGCCGGCGACGAGGCGGCCGTCGCGCAGAAGCGGGCCGCGGCCCTCGGTCGGGCCCGGAGCCTCATCGGCCTGGGGCGCCACGACGAGGCGATCGCGGTCGCCCTCGCCGCCATCGAGCAGTCGAATCCCGAGGAGGGGGAGACCCTCGCCGCCGCCTACAACACCCTCGGCGCCGCATATCGTGCGACCGGCACCCGCGACCAGGATGCGATGATCGCATTCCTCACCGTGGATCTCGTCTACAACGGCGCGCCCGACGCTCACGCCGAGGCACTGTGGAACCTGACCGAGCTGTGGGAGCGGGCCCAGAATCCGGAGCGCGCCCGCGAAGCGCGGTCCACACTCGACGCCAGCTATCCCGGAAGCCGATGGGCGAAGCAGGCGGCCGCGGGCAAGTCGTCGTGACGGGCCTCCGGGCGACCGTGGCGGGTGCGGCCCGCCCGGGGCCGGTTTTGCGGGCCGCCGGTGTTTGGCATACGATCCTTCGACCGAAACGACCCAACCGACCGAGGAGTGCAGCATGGGCAGCGGGGTGTGCGACCGGATCCGTCAGGCGTCGAGCCGCCTGCTGTGGGATGTGACGGTGCGGGCGGCGATGGCCGTGGCATGGGTCGCCGTGCCGGCGGCCGTCGTTGTTCCCACGCTCGCGCCTGCCGTGGCCTACGCCCAGGATGATGCCGCGGCCGACGAGGAGGCGGCCGAAGAGGGCGAGAGCATGCTCGTCTTCTACTACAAGGCTCTCGGGCTCCGGTACGTGATCGTGTTTCT
>SXWA01000231.1 GCA_005791575.1 Planctomycetaceae bacterium | reverse complement strand
CCATTTGTCGGGCTGGCCGCGCAGGTTCTGGATCTCACCGAGCCGCTCGACGGCGCGTCCGAGCCGGGCGACGACCTGATTCTTCTCGTCGAGGAGCGTGACGCAGGCCTTGAGCTCCGGCACGAGCATCAGGTTCTTCCAGGTGTCGACGTTGGCCGGCAGACCGAAACCGGTCAGCGTCTCCTTGTACGTGCCGTCCAGCGAGAAGATCTGGAGTGTGTCGTGGGCCCGGTCGGTGACCACGATCGTGGGGTCACGCCCCTCGCGGCGGTCGACCCACAGTCCGTGCGCGGTGTTGAACGTCCCCTTGCCGTCGCCGGCACCGCCGAAGCAACTGACCCACTTCGCATCCTTGTCGAAGCGGTGGATCTTGAAGCTCCCGTAGCCGTCGGCGAGGAGGAAGCCGCCGTCGTCGAGGAAGGCGACGTTCGTGGGAAGGAATCCCTGGCGGTTCCAACTCGCCTTGGTCGAGGTGTCTTCGCCGGGGGCGTAGACGCCCGATTCCATCGGTGCCTTCTTCCACCACACCGTCTCGCCGTCGAGCGTGAGCTTGGCGAAGGACTTCACCTGCTGGTAGGCGCAGACGTAGAGAAACTCCTCGTCCCCCTCCTTCCGCACCTCGATCCCGTGGCCGCCCCCCTGGAACTGGCTGCCGAAGGCCCGGATGAACGTCCCCTCCGGATCGAAGACGAAGATCGCCGGGTGGTCCTTCCGGTCCTTCCGCCCCTCATGGATCACGTAGAGGTTGCCGGCGGCATCGACGGCGACGTTGTGCGTGGTCTGCCAGGAGTACTGATCGGGGAGGCGGGGGAAGTCGTGCTTCACCCGGAAGGTGTGGGCTCCCGCGCCGACGAGTGTGTCGTTTCCCACCTGTCGGACCGCGGCCAGGGCGGGCATGGCGGCGGCCCCCGCGGCGAGCGCGGCGCCGGTGAAGGTGCGGCGCGGGAGGCGGGAGCGGAAGGGATCGGCCATCGGAGGATCCTCGCGGAGGGAGGCACGCGCCACGGCCACCCGTCCCCGCGGGCAGCCCCGCGGCGGGACCGGCTGCACGGTTGTACGGCCGCGCCGTCCGCTCCGCCAAGCAACGCGGCGCCGGGCGCGGATAGACTCGGTTTCGGATGCCCGTTCCCCGGTGACCTCTCCGGTGACCTCTCCGGTGACCTCCCCGATGACCGCCGTCGCCGACACCCTCGCGGTCCTCGTCGCCATCGACAGCGTCAATCCCGCCTATCCCACGCTCGGTGGCGCGCCGGGCCCGGGTGAAGGGGCCGTGGCGGCGTGGGTCGAGCAGTTCCTCGGCGACCGCGGGATCCGCACCGTGATCCAGCCGGTGCTGCCCGGGCGGTCGAACGTCCTCGGGATCGTGCCGGGCCGCGATCCCGCGCGGCGCGTCGTCCTCGAGGCCCACATGGACACGGTATCGCCGGCCGGGATGACGATCGCCCCGTTCGCCCCCCGGGTCGAGGCGGGGCGGCTGCACGGCCGGGGCGCCTGCGATGTGAAAGGGGGGCTGGCGGCGATGCTCCACGCGCTGGCCGATCTCGCCGTCGGTCCACCGCCACCGGCCGAGGTGGTGCTCGCCGCCGTGATCGACGAGGAGCATGCCTTCCGCGGCGTGTCGCGGCTCGTCGAACACCTCCGGGCCGACCGCGCCGTCGTCGCCGAACCGACCGACCTGCGGATCGTGACCGCCACGAAAGGGGTGCTGCGGTTCCGCATCCATGTCCAGGGGCGCGCCGCCCACACCTCGAAGCCGTGGCTCGGAGCCAATGCCATCTCCCAGGCGGCGCGCCTTGTCGTCGCCCTCGATGCCTTCCACGCCACGCTCGCCGCGCGGAGCCATCCGCTGCTTGGTAGCGCCACCGGCACGGTGTCGATGATCGACGGTGGCGTGCAGATCAACATCGTGCCGGAAGCCTGCATGCTTGCCGTCGATCGTCGGTTGCTGCCCGGCGAGGCGGCAGACGCGGCGCTCGACGAATACCGTGGTGTCGTCGCCACGGTCGAGCCGGTGACCGGCTGCCGCGTGGTGATCGACGACCCGTTCCTCGTCGACGAGGCGCTCGACACCGGGGCGGACCGCCCGGTGGTGGCCGCCGCCCGCGCTGCCGCGGAGAGCCTCGGTCTCGACACCGGGATCGTCGGCGTGCCCTACGGCAGCGATGCCAGCAAGTTTGCCCGGGCGGGGATCGACGCGATCGTCTTCGGCCCCGGGAGCATCGATCAGGCGCACGCGGCCGACGAGTTCGTCGCCGTCGAGGCGCTCGAGACGGCGCGGGTGTTCTACAGGGAGTGGGCCCGGACGCCGGTCTCTCCCGGCCAGCCTCGGCAGCCCCCCGGGCCGCGCGTGCCGTGATCCCGGTTCACGGCCGTCATGACCATGCACGGCAACCCCCGGAGACGAAATCCGATGCCACCGAAACGGTCCCTCCGCTCGCGTCGCGCATGGCTCGGCGACACGGCCACGCTGGCCGGCGCATCGGTGATCAGCCGCTCGGTGAGCGGAGCCGAGCCGACGGCCGCCGTGGTCGATGCCCACGTCCATGTCTGGACCCCCGACACGACCCGCTATCCGCTCGCCCCCGGCTTCACGGTCGCCGACATGCTTCCGGCGAGTTTCACCGCGGCGGAGTTGCTCGCGGCCTGCCGGCCGCACGGCGTGGCGCGGGTGGTGCTCATCCAGATGAGCTTCTACGGCTTCGACAATGCCTTCATGCTCGATTGCATCGCCGCCCACCCGGGCACGTTTTCCGGGGTGGCGATCATCGACCACGAGCGGCCCGACGTCGCGGCGACGCTCCGCGACCTGCGGCCGCGCGGGGTCCGTGGCCTGCGGCTCTACGCCGACCGCACGAAGGCCGAAGGGTGGGCCGGCGCGGCGGGGATGGACCGGTTGTGGAAGGTGGCGGCCGACGAGGGGATCGCCCTCTGCCTGCTCGCCGACCCCGATGCCCTGCCGGCGATCCGGCGGCAGGTGGTGCGGTTCCCGCGCACGCCGGTGGTGATCGATCACTTCGCCCGGATCGGCATGCGCGGTCCGGTCGCCGAGGGGGACGTCGCCAACCTGCTGGCGCTGGCTGAATCCCCCACGGTCCACGTGAAGGTGTCCGCCTACTACGCCCTCGGCGCGAAGCGCCCTCCGTACGACGACCTGGCGCCGCTCGTCCGGCGGCTGCGCGATGCCTACGGAGCGGAGCGGCTGATGTGGGCAACCGACTGCCCCTACCAGCTCGCCGAGGGGCAGGGCTACGGCCCGAGCGTGGCGCTCGTCCGCGACCGGCTCGACTTTCTCTCCGCCGCGGAGCGGGGGGCGATCCTCGGTGGCACGGCGACGCGTTTGTTTTTCGCCTGACGGCGATCGATTCTTGGTGTCTGGACATCGCGGGAGCATGCCATGGCGATCATCGCGAACCGAGGTGACGAGCCGGCGGGCCGGCGCACGGCCGCCGGGCCTTCGCCCGCCCGTCGCCACAGTCCATCCCCGGCCTTTGGCCGCTCGAAAAGCCGCGCTGTTCACGGGAGCCGCGTTCCCGGCACCTCATCCGTGAGGTGCGGCAGGCTGTTTGGCCACAGCCTGTCAGCAGCCCGCCGTGCACCGTGCTGCCGTGTGGCACTCGCCCACTGTTGTCTCGTGGCGCTGCTGGCGGCAGTCGCCAACGGCGACATCGTGCGCGAGGAGATGGAACCGTCTCTCCGCCTCGATCTCCCGGGGCACACGGGCGAGGTCCGCGCGCTCGCGTTCTTCCCCGATGGCGAACGGCTCGTGTCGGGGGGCCGCGACAAGGTGGCGATCGTCTGGTCACTGAAGGATGCCGCGGACGCCGCCGGCACGGCGGGGCGCGCGGCGCGGCAGCGCGAGCGTGCCCTGCGCTGGCAGGTGTCCCGCGGCACGCGCGGCGCGATCCAGGCGCTCGCGGTGTCGGCGGGCGCGGAGCCGATGGTCGCCATCGCCGGCAGCGGTGCGATGGGGAGCACCGGTGAGATCCTCCTCCTCCGGGCCGCCGACGGCACGATCGTGAAGACCCTCGGCGGAGGCGACCGGCAGGGGCACCGCTCCAGCGTCGGCGCGCTTGACTTCACCCGTGACGGTCGCTGGCTCGTGTCGCAGGATCTCGGTGGCGCGGTCTTCGCCTGGGATCGGACGGCCGACTGGCAGCCGGTGGAAGTCGCCGGCCGCGAGGAGGCTCGGTTCGGCCGTGCGAACGCCACGGCCCTGGCGCGGTATCCCGCGCTGCGCCCGCTGTGCGCGGTCGGCGACACCGCGGTGGCCTTCGGTGCCATCGCGGGGGATCCCGCCGCGCCGACCCCGACCTGGCGCGTGCAGGTGGTCGATCTGGCGGCCCCCGGCCGGCCGGCGCGCACGCTGCCCCAGGAGCATGCGGGGGTGATCACTGCGCTGGCGGCGACGGACGATGGCCGGCGGATCGTCTCCGCTGACGTTACCGGGAAGGTGTTCGTCATGCCGGCGACCGGCGACGAGGCTCCCGTCATCTTGTCGCTGCCCGTCGGTGAGGGCACGCGGGCGGTCGCCGAGTCGCTCGCGATCGGTCCCGACGGGCGACGGGTGGCCGTCGGCGTGACCGGTGGGTCCACCCGGCTCGAGATCTGGGATGCCGAGTCGGCGCAGCGGCTGGTGGAGCGCCCCACCGCCGCACCGGTGCGTGCGGTGCGGATCAGCCGTGACGGGCGCCGCATCGCCTGGAGCGGCGGTGCCGATCGTGAGGTCTTCGTGGCCGCGCTTGCGGAGGTGGGCGGGGCCACCGCGCCACTGGTGCTGGGGGGGGTAGGGCGGCGGATCACCCGCATCGCCTTCGCCCGCGCGGCGGCACCGCCTCCGGCGCCGCAGCAGCGCAACATCGTCCGCCGCCGGCAGCCCGCGGCACCGCTGGCTGCCGCGCCGCGGCGGATCGCCGTCGCGTTCGGCACGCCGGCCGCGGCGCCAGCCCCGTGGGAGGCGGCGTTCGACGTCGAGTCACTCGCCCTGGTGGATACGGGCGGCGACGCCGACTGGGCTCCCGCCGCTGGTGTTGCCGCCGGCTGGACGATCGAGCGCGCACCCGTCGATGCCGCGCCCGGCGGTGTGCAGCGGTGGTGCCTGTCACGCGGCGGTGCCGCAGCGGGCCAGATCGATCTGGCGCTCGAATGGGAGGGGCCGGCGGTGGCCGGCACGCGGGCGGTCTCCTGGCTCACGCGCCCCGGAGCGGATGGGCCGTGGGCCGTAGCGCTCGGTACTGACCGCGGGATCTCGGTCTACCGCCTCGAGGCCGCCCCCGACATGCCCTGCCAACTCGTCCGGCGCTTCCGCGGCCATGAAGACGCGGTCCTCGCCCTCGCGGTGTCGCCCGATGGTGGCTGGCTGGCGAGCGGTGGTGGCGACGGATTGGTGATGCTCTGGTCGCTCTCCGGCCTCGCCGACGGCCAGCCGCTGACCGATCGCTGGGGGATCGACCTGGCGGTCCGCGACGGGCGCGCCGTCGTCACCGCGGTGGACGGTGCCGGACCGCTGGCCGGGCGCGACGTGCGCGTCGGCGACACGATCACGGCCATCTCCTCGGGGGTGGGAGCCGCCGGGGAGGGAAACCGCAGCGAGCGCGTCGATGCCGCCGGCATCCGGGCAGCGCTGGCTGAGATGCCCTGGTCGACACAGGTCACCTTTACGCCATCGCGTGCCGGTCAGGCGGCCGACTCGTTCCAGCGTCATCCCGCCTGGGAGAACGTCGCCGCGCTCCATCTGGCAGCCAACCGCGAATGGGCGCTGTGGACGCCGCGAGGCTACTACGCCGCCAGTGCCAACGGCGACACCCTGTTCGGCTGGCTGGTGAACCGTGGGCTCGATCGCCTGCCGCGGTTCTTCCGCGCCCAGCAATTCCGTCGGCGGCTCGAGCGGCCCGATGTCGTCTCCCGGCTTCTCGTCGCGGGCAGTCTCGATGCGGCGCTCGAGGCGACGCGCCACGACGTTCCGGAGTCGTCGGCAATCGTCCTCCCGCGCGAGTTGGCCGCGGCCCCCGCCGTGCGGATCATCGCTCCCGTTGCCGGCACCGTGCCGCAGCGCGACCGGATCGCGGTGGTCGCGGAGGTGGAGGTGCCGGCCGGGGGCGAGCTGGATCGGGTCACCGCCTCGGTCAGCGGTGCGGTCGGAGCCGTCCCGCCGCGCGTCGAGGATCTGGCCGCGGCCCCCGGGGAACCGCGCCGTCGTCGCTACACGTGGGACTCCCTGCCGCTACCCGCCGAGGAGCGTCACCTCGTCCAGGTGTTCGCCGGAACCCGCGCCGGTCCGACGGGGTTGGAGGCGGTGCCGATCGCCGCGGCGCCGGGTGTGTTGCGGCCCGCGCGCAGCCGCCTCTTCGTCCTCGCCGCGGGCGTGGATCGTTTCCCGGGCGCGCGGGATTCGCCCGAGTTCGAGTTTCCCGACCTCACCTATGCGGTGGGCGATGCCCGCGCGGTGCGCGATGCCCTCGGCACGCAGACGACCGGCTTGTTCGACGTGGCCTTCGAGCGCCTGATCACCGACGAATCGGTGACCCTTGCCGGCTGGCAGGAGTCGGTCCGCGATCTGGCGGCGACACTGACCGGGGACGTGCGGCCCGACGACCTGCTGGTGATCTTCATCGCCGGCCACGGTCTGATCAACGGCGGCGACGCGCGGGAATACGTCTACCTCTGCCACGACGCCACGGTGCGCGCCGACCCCAGCGGCGCGCCGGTGGTAGCCGCCACCGGCGTGGTGCGCTGGGCCGACGTCGCTCCCTTGGCGGGGATCCCGTGCCGGAAGCTGGCGATCGTCGACACCTGCCACTCGGGCGCGCTCGGGCCGGGAGGCCGGGGCACCGTGGTCCGTGAGTTCCAGGAGCACCAGATCCTGGTGCTCGCCGCCGCCGCCGACGACGAACCGAGTCTCGAGGATGCCGCCTGGGGCCATGGTGCGTTCACCAAGAGCCTGCTCGAGGCCCTCGGCGGTCAGGCCGACCGCCGGGACGCTGCCGCACCCCGGCCCGACGGGATCGTGTCGCTCGACGAGATCATCGACTACGTGCTCCTCCGCGTGCCGGCCCTGGCCCGCGGCCAGGGGGCCGCGCAGCATCCGACGGTTTCGCCGGAGATGCTCGTGCCGTATGTCAGGGTGCCGTTGACGAACGCGGCGGCCGGCGGCGAGTGAACCGTCACGCGGTCCACAGCAGCCGCACCACCAGCGCCAGCACGACCGCGATGAAGACCACGCGGATGAACGGCGCCCCGTGGCGGATCGCCAGCGACGCTCCGAGCCGTCCCCCGGCCAACTGCCCCAGGATCATCGCCCCCGCCGCCGCCGGTGCCACGCTCCCGCCGGCGACGAAGACCGCCAGCGCCGCGACGTTGCTCGTCAGGTTTACCACCTTCGTCGCCGCGGTCGCCCGCGTCAGCGGCAGCGCCCGCCCCTCGACCCAGGCCGCGGTCCAGAAGGCCCCGGTGCCCGGCCCGAAGAAGCCGTCGTAGAAGCCGAGCGTCGATCCGGCCAGGAGCGCGAACGGCCAGGTGCCCAGCCGCGGCGCACCGGTCGCCTCCGCCAGCCGTGGGCGGAGGAAGATCCAGGCCGCCACGCCGAGGAGCAGCCAGGGCACCACCCGCTTGAGCAGGTCGTTGCTGACCAGCAGGACGGCGCCGGTGCCGAGCGCGGCCGCCACCGCCGTCACGGCCACCGCGGGCCGCAGATCGCGCCAGTCGATGAGCCCGGCCGCGTGATACTTCGACACCGCCATCGTCGTGCCGACGGCGCTTTGCAGCTTGTTCGTGCCGAGTGCCAGATGGGTGGGCAGACCGGCCCAGAGGAGCGCGGGGAGCGAGATCAGCCCGCCGCCGCCGGCGATGGCGTCGATGAATCCGGCGGCGAAGCCGGCCCCGCCGAGGGCGAGGATCGTGAGTGGTTCCATGGTCGTGGCGTGGTTTCCGGCTGTCGAACCCGACGAGCAGGCAGGTAGGATAGCCGAACATCCCCCCGGAGACGGTCGATGCGGTCGAGCATGCTCGTGGTGATGGTCGTCCTCGGATGCGCGTTCGCGCTGACGGTCCGGGCCGACGAAGCGACCGGCCGTCGCGGCATCGTCGCCACCGTCCACCCGCTCGCCACCGAGGCCGCGCTCGCCGCCTTCTCCGCCGGTGGCAACGCCATCGATGCGGCGGCCGCGGCGGGGGCGACGCTCGGCGTGGTCGATGGGTTCAACTCCGGCCTCGGCGGCGGCTGCTTCATCCTCATCCACACTGCCGCCGGCGAGTCGCTCGTCCTCGACGGCCGTGAGACCGCGCCCGCCGCCGCCACCGCCGGGCTGTTCGTCCGCGACGGCAAGGCCGACACCGGCGCGAGCCAGACCGGTCCCCTTGCGGTCGGCGTGCCCGGCGCCCTGGCGGCCTACGCCGAGGCGGTGCGCCGGTTCGGCCGCCTCCCGCTCTCGGCCGCGCTCGCCCCCGGCGCCCGGATCGCCGGCGACGGATTCGTGATCGATGCGGGCTACGCCCGGAAGATCGCCGCCAAGGCCGACGACCTGCGCCGCTTTCCCGCCAGCAGCGAACTGTTTTTCACGAGCGACGGCAGCCCGTTGGCGGTCGGTGACCGGCTCGTGCAGCCCGACCTGGCGGCGAGCTACGCGCGAATCGCCGCCGACGGACCCGATTGGTTCTACCGCGGGCCGTTCGCCCAGGCGGTGGGCGAGTGGATGGCCGCCCACGGCGGCATCCTCACCGCTGCCGACTTCGCCGCCTACCGGGTGGTCGAACGGGCACCGCTCGCCACCCCCTATCGCCGCTGGACGGTCCTCGGCTCGCCGCCGCCGAGTTCCGGCGGCGTCCATGTGGCACAGATCCTCCGCATGCTCGAGGGGCACGACCTCGCGGCAGCCGGCGGCACCGCCGTGCGCGAGCACCTGCTCGCCGAGAGCATGAAGCTCGCCTTCGCCGACCGGGCCCATTGGCTCGGTGACCCCGCCTTCGCCCCGGTGCCACGCGGCCTCGTCGATCCCGCCTACTGCCGCGCGCTGGCGGCGCGGATCGACCCCGATCGGGCCGCACCGGTCACCGGGCCGGGCGTGCCCCCGGGGGCCGATGCCGAGTTCTTTTCCGCCGGGCGCCACACCACCCATTTCTCGGCCGCCGATGCCGAGGGCAACTGGGTCGCCTGCACCGCCACGATCAACACCCACTTCGGATCGAAGGTGATCGTTCCCGGCACGGGGATCATCCTCAACAACGAGATGGACGACTTCTCGGTGCAGCCCGGCGTGCCGAACGCGTTTGGCCTCGTCGGCGGCGCGGCCAACGCCGTCGCCCCGGGCAAGCGCCCCCTCAGCAGCATGAGCCCGACGATCGTGCTCGAGGACGGCCGGCCGATCCTCGCCCTCGGCGGCGCCGGTGGGCCGACGATCATCTCGCAGACGGTGCAGAACATCGTCCGCATCCTCGATCTCGGCCAGACGCCCGGTGAAGCACTCGTCGGCGCGCGGATCCACCATCAGTGGAGGCCCGATCGGCTCGTGGTGGAGCCGGGAATTTCCGCCGATGTCCGTGCGATGCTCACGGCACGGGGCCATGTGCTCCAAGACGACGCGGTGATCGGCGTCTCGCAGATCGTGGCCCGGCGCCCTGACGGCACGTTCGTGGGGGCGAGTGACCCACGGGTCGATGGCAAGGCGGCCGGGTGGTGACGGAGAGGCGGCACGCGATCGCGCGGTGCGGATCCGCTCGGGGACGGTACGAGTCTCGCTTCGAGGGCCTCTGAGGACCGAGCCCCCACTCGCTCGAGCTCGCACCGATCCCCTCGCTCCGTCATGCGCGGGGAGGAGGCACACGTATCCGCCTCGTCACCAGTGGAGCCCGGGATTGGCGGCAGTTCGTCGCGAGTCGGCTATCCTGCCGCGAGCAGGAACTGCTGCCATCGCGGGCGGTGCACCGCCGCGTAGGCGTGGCCCGATCATCCTGTGTGCACCGCTCGGGGACGGCAAAAGTCTCCTCGCTGAGGCCGGGGCGGCCTCACGCTCGTCGAGCGTTCGCCGATCCCCTCGCTGCATCATGCGCGGGGCGAAGGCACCCGCAGCCGGCACGTCACCGGCGGGTAACCGCCGCCCAAGCGTCGTCAATTGGCGTCGGGCTTCCCGGTCGTGGATTCGGCCTTCGGCTCGGTGATCACCAGCGTGCCCCCCTCGTAGGTGCGCTTCACCAGTTCGACGTCACCGATCGTGTATTCCACACGGAGCTGCTTGAAGACCCCCTCGGCGGGATCACCGAGCAACGTGTTGTCGACCGGCACCTCCACCTTCCCGTCACGCAGCCGGGCCTTGACGAGATCAGTGACGTCGGCGGTGACGCCCATCGAGTGGTCGCCATAAGTGGCCTTGCGGATCGCGAGCGGCCCGGCGAGCTTCGGCGGCGGGATGAGGAGCGTGTCCCCCTCGTTCACGGTGAGGCTGCCCGGCTTGCCGTCGAGCAGATAGCGCACGTGCAGCTTCTTCCCCTCGCCGGAGGCGGGATCGCCGAACGGATCGTTGCCCACTTCCAGGCGCACGCGACCGTCCTTCACGACCCGGGCGACGGCGCTGGTGACGGTGATCGTCTTGCCCGGTTCCGGCTTGCCGTCGCTGAACACGCCGTAGGTCGCCGACTCGATCTGCAGGGCGGGGGCCTGGCCCGATGCGGTCAGGCACGATCCGACGACCAGCATCATTCCCATGAATACCGGCAGCCAACGCGTCATGATCCGTTCTCCGGGAAAGGTGCGAAGAGGGGCCGGCGCCGCGGGCAGCCGGCCGGGGAGGACCAGGATATCGCCCCGGCTGCGGGAGGCGTCAGGTTTTCCCCGTCAGCCGTTGGGCTGCAGCGGTGTCGAGGTGGAGGCTCACCGGGTGCGGAGCCTCCCGGAGGATCGATGCCGGGCAGCGCGGATCGACCGGTCCCTCGACCGCGTCGCGCACCGCCGCTGCCTTGCGCGAATCGGGCACCGAGCAGACGATCCGGCGCGAGGCGAGGATCCTGCGCACGCTCATCGACACGGCGTGGGTCGGCACACTGGGGAGATCGGGGAACCAGCCCTCCCCCACCTGCTGTGCGCGGCAGGCCTCGTCGAGGGTGACCACCAGATAGGGTGCGGTGGTGGTGAAGTCGGCGGGAGGATCGTTGAACGCCAGGTGGCCGTTCTCGCCGATGCCGATGAGGGCCAGATCGAACGGGCCGGTGGGAACGAGCGACGCGAGCCTGGCGCATTCGGCGGCCGGATCGGTCTCGGCCGAGATCGGATGGAAGGCACGCGGGGCCGTCGGCAGCCGATCCACGAACCGCTCGCGGAGGTAGCGGCGGAAGCTCGCCGGATGGTCGGCGCCGAGGCCGGCGTATTCGTCGAGGTGGAACACAGTCACGCACCCCCAGTCGATGCCGGGGGCGGCGACGAGCGTGGCGAGGGTCGCGAACTGGCTCGCGCCGGTGGCGACGACGATCGTCGCCGCGCCCTGCGTGGCGAGCGTGTCGCGGATCACGGCCGCCGCCTCGTTGCCGGCAGCCGCGCCGAGGGCAGTGGGATCGGGATGGACGTGGATCTGCATGGGCGCGGGATGCTTCCTCGGGAAGTCAGAACTGATCGGATCCGTACTGGGCTTCGTAGCGGTCGGCGGCGTGGGCCACGGCGTAGGCGTGGATCCGCAGTTCCTCGGCATCGAGCGTCTCGAGGGCCATGTCCGCCAGGACGACGACCATCATACCGGCCGGTCCGTCGACCACTCCGTAGCGCGCGAACCGCGTCGACTCGTTGAGCCGGAGCAGCTCGAGCGCCTCCTTCCGCGTGAGACGGCGCCACCAGCGCGTGGGCAGGAGCCGGGCCGGCGAGTGGATCGTGAGCATCGGCTTGCCGCTCGGCCCCTGGCCGTTCACCCGGACAAACACCCGCTGCGACCGGTAGCCGCCGGTGTCGAAGTCCATCACGTAAACCTGCCCCTGCTCGTCGACCCAGCCGCGGAGCGCGGCCAGCGCCGCGATGCTCTCCACCTGCCGGAGCAGGGCCAGCGTGTCATCCGCCATCGCGCTGCCTCTCCCTCTGGTACTGTTCGGCGATGTGGTCGCACGCTTCGGGCACCACGCCGATCGCCTCGGCGAGCTTCCGCAGCCGCGCCATCTCGCCGTCGGTCACCTTGCCGTCGGCACTGGCCACGTCGTAGAGACCGTAGATCACCCGGTGCAGTTCCAGCCCGCTGAACTTCCGCCGCCGGCCGCGGAAGGCCGCCCGGAAGTGCTCCCAGCAGGCGGCGTCGTCCTGCCCGGCCGCGGCGATCGTCGCCTGGAGATCGATCCCCGTCGGGGTGACGGTCGCCAGCCGTTGCCATTCGCTCGGGCTCACGTAGCCGTCGGCCAGGGCGACGAGCAGTCCGCCCCAGAAAAACAGGTCGCGGAGCAGCGGGTCGGCGAGCGTGCCCCCCTTGCCGGCGGGCTCCATCATCGCGAGCATCGCGTCGATCGCCGTGTTGGCCTCGTCGATCCGCGGCCCGCCGCCCGCTGCCATCGCCTCGGAGAAGAGGAGCATCGCCCGCATCCGCAGCGGGGGGAAGGGATGGGAGATGTGGTGGAAGCCGCGGTCCCCCTCGGTGATCACCTCGTCGACGAGCCGCTGCCACTGGGCGGCGAAACTCTCGGGCGACGCGACGACCATGTTCGACACGATGCCCGACGCCACCTTGAACAGGGCCCGCGCCGCCGCTGCCAGCGATCCGCAGACCGCCAGTCCCATCCTGTCGGCGGAGATCTCGGCGGCCCGCTGCCATGCGCAGATCCTGGTCGCCTCGGCGGGCGGCAGCGCCGGATCGGCCAGCAGCGCGCCGGCGAGGACGTCGAGATGGCCGAACGCGGCGTGGCCGAACTCGTGGCCGAGGACGTATTTCAGCTCGGCGGCGTCGAGATGGTTGACGGCGGCGCTCGACAGCGCGATGAACGTGCCGGTGCGGCCGGGGGTGATGAAGGCGTTCATCTCGCCGGAGCTGTAGACGAAGCAATCGACGTGCTGCACCTGGGGAAACTCGCGGCGGATCCCCTCCACCGCCTCGGCGAGGTGGGGGAGCACGGCGGGATCGACCATCACGGCGCCGGCGAGCATGCCGGTGCGGCTGGTCTGCCGGGCGACCTCGTAAGCGGGGCTCTCGAGGCGCTTCCGCACCTGGTCGCTGGCCATCAGCTCCGCGAGCAAGCGCGCGTCGGCCGGATACCGCCAGCGGGCATGGTCGTCGATCGGCACGGCGGTCATCGGTGCCGCGTCGGGCGGCGGAGCGGGGCGGTCGGCGTCGTCGAGCGTCATGGCGGTTCCCCTCACTCGTCGCTCATCAGCACGGCCCAGGGGGTGCCCCCCGAGACGTGCTGAAGCACGATCTTGACGGCCGCCATCATCGGGTAGGCGAGGATCAGTCCCAGCACCCCCCACACCCAGCCCCAGTAGGCGAGCCAGAGGAACATCAGCACCGGATCGAGGTTGAGCTCGCGGCCGGAGAGGCGGATCTCGACGAAATCGATCCAGATCAGGCGGTTCACCACCAGGAGCACGGCGAGGAGCACGGCCCCCCAGGGGCTGGTGAAATCGAAGAAGGCGAGCACGATCGGCGGCACGATCGTGACGGCGCTGCCGATGTAGGTGATGTAGTTGCTGGCGAAGAAGAGAAACGCCCACAGGAGCCAGTGGTCGAGGCCGAGGAAAAACATGATGCCCCCCGCCGTCGCCCCCATGCCGAGGCCGACGAGGGTCTTCACCGCCATGAAGGCCTCCATCGAGTCGGTGATCCCGGCGCCGATGCGGAGGATCTGTTCCCCCTGCGCGCCGGGAAAGGCGCGGCGGATCTTCGCCGGCAGCTTGCGTCCGCCGAGGAACAGAAACACGAGGTACACGAGCACGAGGATGAACAGCTCGGCGATGTCGAGGCTGTGGCGGAAGACGTAGTCGACGGTCGCCTGCGACGTCACCCGGAAGAAGTCGCTGAGGTCGCCGGTTTGGCGGGCGACCCGCGGCACCGGCTCGGCGGTGCCGGCCGATTCGCCGGGCACCGCGCCTGAGCCCGCGAGCGCGTGATCGGCCCCCGCGCCGTCGCCTCCCGCGCCGGGTTCCGTCTCCGCCCCGGGGCTCGGGGCGGAGACCGAGGCCTGGCCTGCGGGACCGGGAGACAGGGTCGCTGCCGGGACGCTTTCCGTGCTTGCGCCGCCGTCGGCGTCGTCGGCCTTCCGCGGCGCGAACACGTTCCACGAGCGGAGCGTGCCGCTCGTGGCGTCGATCACGCGCATGATCCGCGCCTCGTAGCGTGGCCACTTGGCGAGAAACACCCCCGCTTCGCGGTGGACGAGCTGGCCGAAGAGGATCGTGAGGATCACCGCCACCGGGAGGAGGCTGGCGTAGGCGGTGGTGGGGCTCAGTCCCGCGCGGGTGAGGAGCCGGGCGAAAAACTGCGTGGCGTAATAGAGGAAGACCGCGATCAAAAACGGCCGCAGCACCGGCCCCAGCCAGGTGAACACCGCGCCGCAGGCGATCACCGCCAGCACCACCAGCGACACCGTCGCCGCATCGCGGCGCGGATCGGTGGATCGGCCCGCGGCCGGGAGCGGAGGGGATGGAGAGTGTGTCACGGGGGTGTGAGTGGTGGCGGTGGGCCGCGCCGGCTGCGGCCGGGGCAGGTCTTCGAATGTCGCATCCCCGCCGCGGGGCGTCCATCAGGGGGGGGCCGGCACCGCTCTGGCGCGGGGATGGATTTCCGCGGGGCGGCGGGCGACAGTGTCGTACGGGCGCCGGCGACGGCGCCGCGATCGGCTGACAGGGAGCAGACGGCGAGCAGCAGGGGAGGCACGCATGGCGGCACGGAAGAAGGCGACGGCGAAGCGGGGCCGGGGGGGCGCCACACCGCGGCGGCGGACATGCGGGGCGGTGGCGGCGCACATGATGCTCCTCGAGACCTACCGCCCCTTCCGTGAGAATCTCTCCCGGCTCGAGGGGGCCACGGTGCAGCGCCGCCAGCAGCGCCTGCGCGCGGCCGACACGCCGCTGGTCACGGTCCGCACGGTCGTGCACGTCGTCCACCACACCGCGGCGGAAAACATCTCCGACGCCCGGATCCAGAGCCAGCTTGCCGTCCTCAACCGTGATTTCAGTGCCACCAACCCCGATCTCGCCGGCGTGCCCGCGCCGTGGAAGGGGTTGGCGACCGACGCCCGGCTGGCGTTCGAGCTGGTCGACGTCACGCGCACGAGCACGGCGGTGGCCGGGTTCGGCACCGACGACGCCGTGAAGGCGGCCGCCACCGGCGGCATCGCGCCGCGCGACACGGCGGCGCTGCTCAACATCTGGGTCTGTCCGCTGGCCGGCGGTCTCCTCGGCTACGCGCAGTTTCCGGGAGGACCGGCGGCGACCGACGGCGTGGTGATCACCACGAGCGCCTTTGGCAGCGGCGGCACCGCGTCGGCGCCGTTCGACCTCGGGCGCACGACCACCCACGAGGTGGGCCACTACTTCAACCTCCGGCACATCTGGGGCGACACCCCCGACTGCAGCGGGAGCGACGCGGTGGCCGACACCCCCAACGCCGCCGGTCCCAATTTCGGCCGGCCGACGTGGCCCTCGATCAGTTGCAACAACGGCCCCAACGGCGACATGTTCATGAATTACATGGACTATGTCGACGACGCGGCGATGTTCATGTTCACGGCCGAGCAGGTGTTGCGGATGCGTGCAGCGCTCGACACGCTCCGTGCCGGGCTCAAGGGCTGACCGCGGGAGGGGGGCCGTGATGGGAGCCGATGATCCGTCGCCGTCTGCCGGGGCCGCGGGGCCGATCGGCCCAACGCGCTGGGTGCACGCCTTCGAGGAGGATGGCCCTGATGGCGCGGTCTACCGGCCGGAGGGGGAGGTGACGGCGCTGTCGCGTCGGCCGCGGCGCCGGATCGAGCTGCACGCCGACGGCACGGCGGTGGTTGCCGACGGCGGAGCGGACGACCGGTTGGTGGGGCGTGCGGCGCGCTTCGAGTGGGATGGCAGCGCCGGGGTGATCCGCTGTGCCGACGGCACGTCGCTGCGGATCATGGCGGCGTCGGCCGACCGTCTCGTGGTCCGCACGGAATCGGGCTGAGGGAACCGGGCTGACGGTGGCGGCTGCTTTTCGTGTGCTTACAGCCGGGCCGCGCCGGCATCAGACTCCCAGCGCCGCGCGCGGGTTTTCGACCGTCAGGCGCGCGACGTCGGCGGGTGAGAGCCCGAGTCCGTCCGCGAGCACGCGGCAGACCTGCCCCATCCCCGCGGTCGAACCGACCAGATGCGTGCGGTCCTCCGACCATGCCGCGCCATCCTCCCCGACGATCACCTCACGCGAGCCGAGCCGAAAGCGCCCCGGACCCATCCCGCCCGCCCCCGTCGCGTCGGTCACCGCGATCGCCCGGTCGAGCCCCGCTGCCCGGACGTAGTTGCCGAGCACCCACGGCGGCACGTGGACCCCGTCGGGAATGAACGTGATCCAACGCATACCCCGGCAGGCGAGGACACGCTGGATGATGTTGTCGTGCCGCGGCAGGATGTGCGGACAGCCGTTGCCGAGATGCGTGAACGCCGTCAGGCCCGCGCGCGTCGCGGCGTCGAGCTCGGCACGGGAGGGATCGCAGTGCCCCGCCGCCACGAGGATCCCGCGGTCGGCCAGATAGCGGATCGTGGCCTGATCGCGGTCGCGCTCCGGCGCGAGGGTGACCATCCTGACGAGACCGCACCCCGCCGCCACGAGCGCCGCCGCCGCCCTGGCATCGGCGGCGACCGCGTGCTCCGGCGGATGGGCGCCGACGAAGCCCTTGTCGGAGCGGATGAACGGCCCCTCGACATGGATCCCGGGGAACGTCGCGCGGACGACCTCGTCGGCGCGGATGCAGTCGGCCAGCCGGGCGATCCGCGCCTCCAGCACCGGGAGCGCATCGGTGATCACCGTCGCCAGCGCCTGCCCGCCGCCGTCGGCACGGACGCGCTCGGCGGCGGCACGCAGATCGGCCGCCGAGAGGTCGGGGGCGGCAAAATCGATCCCCGCGTAGCCGTTGAGCTGGAGGTCGAAGGGGAGGGATGCTGCCTGCATCGGGCACGCCTAGGGCTGGAGGAGGCGGCGGAGCCGTTCGGTGACCGCCGGAGTGCGGATCTCGCCGCCGAGGACGACGAGCACGAAGTTGTCGGCGAGGATCTCCTCGGGATGGATCAGATAGCGCGTGTTGCGCCCCACCTGATCGAAGAACCCGCCGGCGGAGTCGAAATCGACCATCCGCACGCTCTCGCCGTCGAGAAGCGCCACCGCCGGCCCCTCCTCGGGCCGGGCGACGAGCAGCAGCTGCGAACGCATCGCCGCGAACAGGCCGCGCGTGGCGGGATCGACGATCGCCGATTCAGAGAAGAGGATCGGGACCGCCCACATCGGCCGGCCACCATGCTCGATGCGGATGCAGTGGGCGTTGGTCGGGGCGTCGGGATTGGTGATCCGCCGGGCATCGAGGCCCGGCGGCAGCGCCGGCGCGCCGCAGGCGACAAACCCGATCGCCGCATAGAGCCTCTCACGCAGCCCGGGGGCGGCGCGGGAAAGCACGTGAAACAACTCGTGGAGCAGGAGGCGCTCGAGCGGATCGCCCCCGCGGCGCATCATCCGCTCCGGAAGGAAGATCGCCGGGCCGCGGGTGAAGGCGGCGTCGCCCTCCGTGCCGGGGGCGGTCTTCACCAGCAGCACCCGCTCGGGGAAGGGGAGCGCGAGCCGGACAAGCGCCGGCGCCACCGCAGCCGCCGCCGCCCGCACCCGATCGCGCTCGGCAGCGGTCCATTCGGCGGCGCCCTCGCCGACCCGTGCCTTGAAGGCCTCCGGCGACACCGGCTCGGCCGCCCGGAGCCGCACCGCGCGGTCGAAGGGGCTGAGCCGCGAGAGAAAGTCGTCGTCGGCCTCGAGCACCGCGCGCCCCTCGGCCACGGTCGCGAACACGATCCGGCTCGCCGGGCCGATCGCGATGCCGTCGCCATGCGCAGGAGCGGAATCGTCGCCCTGCGCGCCCGGCGCGATCAGGCCCCCCACCAGCCCGATGCCGACGACACCCAGTACCGCGCCGCGCGTCACGCTGCCGATTGATCGAAGGAGAGCAGCACAGGCAGCGGGAAGCATGGGTGGCGGGAGTGCAGCGGGTGGTGCAGCGGGGTGTGACGGCTCATCCCGGCGGCTGCAGCGGCCGCCACGCGGAGCGGTCACCGCTCCGGCCCGGCACACTACCTTCTTGCACGGGGGCCGACCAGCCGTCGGCAGGCTGCTGCGGCGCCGAAGTTTGTCGGCGGATCCGCAATCTCCGTGGGGACTTCAGGATGCGTTGCCGCAACGTGGGCTCCGCAGTGGGGCTTCACGGTCCCTGGCGATGCCGCGATGGCGGCGGAGCCGGCGTGGAAGGTAGGCTGAAGGGGACTGGTTGACGAGCGGTTGACGAGCGGTTGATTGCCGGCCGAATCACCCGTGACTCGAGGACGACTCGAGGACGAATCAAGCGTGCCGCCTGCGGCATCCCCCCGGTTTCTGCGAGCCATGGCACGTGTCCGCCACAGACTGCTCGTCGTGGTCATTGCCGCCTGTCCGGTGGTGACCGCCGCCGCACCCCCTGAAACGTCCGCCGCCGATCCCCATGCCGCCGCCCGCGCCCTGCTCCTGACCCGCTGCGCGGAGTGCCACGGCGAGACGGCGCAGGAGAGCGGCCTGCGGCTCGATTCCCGCGGCGCGGTGCTGCGCGGCGGTGACTTCGGGCCGGTCGTCGCCCCGGGCCGATCGGCCGAGAGCGCGCTCGTCACCCGGATCACGTCGCGCGACGACGACGAGCGGATGCCCCCCGACGGACCGCCGCTGTCGGCCGAGGAGACCGCCCTGATCGCCGCCTGGATCGATGCCGGCCTCCCGTGGCCCGGCGGCGACGAACCGGTGGCCCGCGACCCACGCCTCGACCACTGGGCGTGGCAACCGTTGACGATGCCCGCCGTGCCCGACGCTGTACGCGCATTCGCGGCGCTGCCGGGCGTCGAACCGGCGGTCAACCCGATCGACCACTTCGTCCGGGTGACCCTCGCGGCACGGGGGCTGACGCCGTCGCCCGTGGCCGACCGGCGGACGCTGATCCGCCGGGTGTCGTTCGATCTCGTCGGCTTGCCGCCGACACCGGAGGAGGTCGACGCGTTCGTCGCCGACCCCGACCCGCGCGCCTACGACCGACTCGTCGAGCGGCTGCTCGCGTCGCCGCGCCACGGCGAGCGCTGGGCCCGGCACTGGCTCGACGTCGTCCACTACGGCGATACCCACGGCTACGACAAGGACAAGCCGCGGCCCCATGCCTGGCCCTACCGCGACTGGGTGATCGCGAGCCTCAACGCCGACCTGCCGTATGCCCGCTTCATGGCCCACCAGATCGCCGGCGACGTGCTCGCGCCGGAATCGGCCGAGGCGCTCGAGGCGACCGGGTTCATCGCCGCCGGCCCGTGGGATTTCATCGGCCACGTCGAGGTGCCGGAGACGAAGACCGACGGCAAGATCGCCCGCCACCTCGACCGCGACGACATGGTGGCCAACACGATCGGCACGTTCGCGAGTGTCACCGTCCACTGCGCCCAGTGCCACGCCCACAAGTTCGACCCGGTGCCGCAGGAGGATTACTATGCCCTCCAGGCGGTGTTCGCCGCGCTCGACCGCGGCGAGCGGACCTACGCCCGCGATCCGGCCGTGGCGGCGGCCCACGCCGCACTCGACGCCCTGCAGGCGACGGTCGACACGCGACGGAAGGAGCTCGATGCCGCGGTCAAGACCGCCGCGGGGCCGCGCCTCGTGGAGCTCGACGGCCTCCTTGCCAAGGCCGGGCCGGCCGGCAATCCCAACCCGGCATACGGCTGGCACTCGGCGATCGAGCCGACCGCCGACGTCGCCAAGTGGGTGGCGGTCGATCTCGGCCGCGAGGTGCCGGTGGCGACGGTGGTGGTCCATCCCTGCAGCGACGATTTCAACGGCATCGGCGCCGGCTTCGGGTTTCCTGTCCGCTACCGGGTGGAGGGGGCGGCCGACGCCGACTTCACCAGCGGGTTGATCCTGATCGCCGACCGGACCGCCGCCGACGCGCCGAACCCGGGCACGGTCGCGCAGGTCTTTCCGGTCGGGGCGGCGATCCGCCATCTGCGTGTCACGGCGACGAAGCTCGCACCCCGCAAGGACGACTTCATCGCCGCCCTCGCCGAGCTCGAGGCGCTCGATGACGACGGCGCGAATCTCGCGCGCATGGGCACCGTCACCTCCGGCGACTCGATCGCGGCGCCGCCGCGCTGGCAGCGGGCGAATCTCGTCGACGGGGCCTGGCCGGCGGAGGCGCCCGCGACGGCGGCGCTCGCGGCCGAACGCGCGCGGCTCCTCGAGGGGGCGCGTGCCCCGCACGCGGGCGAGACGGCCGCGCTCGATG
>SXWA01000230.1 GCA_005791575.1 Planctomycetaceae bacterium | reverse complement strand
GACGACGGCCTGCCCGCCGCACGCCGCCTCGAGTCGATCGACGTGCTCGCCGGCTGGTCCCAGCCCCGGCCGCGCGACCGGGTGATCGGGAGTTGGCGACCGTTCGAACCGCGCGCCGTGGCACCGGCCCACGATGCGCTCGCCGCGACCCTGCCGCGGATCCTTGCCACCAGCGACGAAGCGGTGCGCACCCGGGCCCTCGAAGCGGCCGCGGCCGTCGGGATCGAAGGGGTGGCGGAGCTGCTCGCCGCCACCGCGACCGACCAGGGGCGACCGGCAGGCGCGCGCGCCGCCGCGCTCGAGGCGCTGGCCAATCTCGGTGCCGGGTCGGCGGTGGACATCGCCGGCCGCCTCGCTGCCGACCCGATGGCGCCGGTCCGGATCGCCTCGCGGCGCGTCCGCGGTCGCGACAGGAGCGCGGTCGGCCTGGCGGCGGAGTTGGCGGGAGTCTGCGCCTTCCGTGCTGCCGACGGGGCCACGGTGCGCGAGCAGCAGGCGGCGATCGCCCTGCTCGGCTCCCTCGACGATCCCGCCGCCGCCGCGGCGCTCGACAGGCTTGCCGCCGAGACCGCACGCGAGGCCGACGACCCGCGCCTCCGCCTCGAGATCCTTGCCGCCGCCGGCGATCGCGTGCCGGCTGCACTGCGCCGTGAGATCGAGACCGGGGGCCGTGATCTGCTCGACGGGGGCGATGCGGAGCGCGGGCGCGGGATCTTCCTGCACCGCGCCGCGGTGGAGTGCGTCCGCTGCCACCGCGTCGGTGACCTGGGGGGGGAGGTCGGCCCGCGGCTCGACGGCATCGCACGGCGGCGCGACCGCGCCTATCTGCTCGAAAGCATCCGCGATCCCGGCAGCACGATCGCCGAGGGCTACCGAACGACGGTGGTCGTCACCGCCGACGGGCGCACGGAGGCGGGCATCCTCCGCCAGGAGACAGCCGACGAGCTGGTGCTCCTCCGCCCCGACGGCAGCCTCGCGCGATTGGCCGCCGCCGACATCGAGGGGCGGCGCGACGGTGCGTCGGCGATGCCGGCCGATCTGGCGGCGCGGCTCTCGCGGCAGGACCTGCGCGATCTCGTCGCCTGGCTGGCGACGCTTGTCGAGGAACCGGCCCCTGCACCGTGATCGGCGGTGCCGCGACTGAGGGGACGCGGGACCGGGCTATACTCCGAAACGCGCCCCGTCTCCGTCACTCTGCCTCACGCCGCCGCCGATGACCAACCACCACGCCATCGAGATCTACGACACCACCCTCCGCGACGGCGCCCAAGGGGAGGGGGTGCATTTCTCGCTCGCCGACAAGGTGGCGATCACCCGGCGGCTCGACGCCGCCGGAGTCGACTTCGTCGAGGGGGGCTATCCGCTTTCGAATCCGAAGGATGCGGAGTATTTCGCCGCCGTCCGCGACCTGCCGCTCACCCACGCACGCGTCGTGGCCTTCGGGATGACGAGGCGCCGCGGCATGGCGGCGGCCGACGATCCCGGGATGCGTGCCCTCCTCGAGGCCGGCACGCCGGTGGTGACGATCGTCGGCAAGACGTCCGCGTTCCACGTCGCCGAGGTGCTCGGCGTGTCGCGGGAGGAGAACCTGGCGATGATCGCCGACACGGTGGGCCATCTCGTCGCCGCCGGCCGCGAGGTGTTCTACGACGCGGAGCATTTCTTCGACGGCTGGAAGCTCGACGCCGAGTACTCGGTCGAGACGATCCGGACCGCCGCCGCAGCGGGTGCCACGCGGATCGTGCTCTGCGACACCAACGGCGGCACGTTACCCACGGAGATCACCGCGATCGTGCGTGAGGCGATCGACGCGCTCCGTGCGGCCGATCATGACCAGGGGGTGGGGATCCACTGCCACAACGACTGCGATCTCGCTGTCGCCAACACGCTCGCGGCGGTCGCCGCCGGTGCGATCCAGGTGCAGGGCACGATCAACGGTCTCGGCGAGCGCTGCGGCAACGCCGACCTGATCTCGGTGGTCGCCAACCTCGCGCTCAAGACGTACGGCCATCGGGTGCTCGGCGGCGGTGGCACGGCCCACCTCACGGAGCTGTCGCGCTTCGTGTACGAGACCGCCAACATGTCGTACCGTCCGGGGCAGCCGTTCGTGGGGGCGAGCGCCTTTGCCCACAAGGGGGGCATGCATGTCCATGCCGTCGCCAAGGCGACGTCGTCGTACGAGCACATCCCTCCCGAGGCGGTGGGCAACTCGCGGCGGATCCTCGTCAGCGAACTCTCCGGCCGGTCCAACATCCAGGCGCTCGTCACGCGGCCCGACCTGCGCCAGGATCGGGCCCTCCTCGACCGCGTGCTGGCGGAGGTCTGCCGCTTGGAGAACGACGGGTGGCAGTTCGAGGCGGCGGGGGCGACGTTCGACCTGCTCGTCGAGCGCTGTGCGGGAACGTTCCGGCCCGCCTTCGAGAAACTGGCCTACAACGTCGCGGTCGAGAGCCGGGCCGCCGCCGGCGACGCCCACGATCTGCTCACCGAGGCGACGGTGAAACTGCGGGTCGGGGAGACGGTGCGCCACGAGGTGGCCGAGGGGGACGGCCCTGTGAACGCCCTCGACGCGGCCGTCCGCAAGGCACTCGAGTCGCAGTATCCCGCGGTCCGCTCGATGCATCTGCTCGACTACAAGGTGCGCGTCATCAACGGACAGGCGGGCACCGCCGCCAAGGTGCGGGTGTCGATCGAGAGCACCGACGGCCACGAGGTGTGGGGGACGGTGGGAGTGAGCGAGAACGTCATCGAGGCGAGTTGGCTCGCGCTTGCCGACGCCTTCCATCACCACATCGCGCGGACTGCGCCACGGTGACCGGGTAAGCGGCTGAATGGGCCCCGGCCAGACGCGTGGTGTGGCCATGCGGCAGCGCATGTCGCTGCAGCGACCGCGATCACGCCGTCAGAACGTGGCACCGTCAGAACGTGGCACCGAGCTGGAGCATGACGGCGTCGGCGGGGTTGTATTCAGGCGTGCCGTTGGCGGAGATCGTCCGCGAGAAGACGTAGCCCACCTCCCCCACGCCGGCCACGGTCCGGCTGCGGAAGACCTCGAGCCCCAGCACCGCGCGCAGGTCGCTCGACGTGACCACGGCGGTCGAGTTGTCCGGCATCGTCACCGCCCACGTGCCGCCACCGAACTGGCAGGCGAGGTAGCCCCACGCGGCCCCGCCCCCGGTGAGATCGGCGAGCTTCCGCGCCAGCCGCGACCGTGGCACGAGCAGTTCGAGCCGCGTGTCGGTCCGTGGCGACCAGATCAGCCCGCCGACGGGCAGCACACGAAGGTCGAGCTGGCGCACCACGGCGGCACCGGCCACGACCGAGAACTGGCTGGTCACCGCCCAGTCGATGACCCCCCACCCGGTGAGCTGGAAGGCGCGGGGATTCCATGCCCGGTAGTCGCCGTAGACGCCGGGGGTGATCCCCAGACCGACGCCGAAGCGCTCGGTGATCGGCGTCCGCCAGGTGACGTCGATCGAGGAGTCGTAGACCGTGGAGGGGAGCTCGAGTGCGTCGGGCGGCTGCCAGAAGTGGAAACCGAAGGCCGGGGAGATCACCAGCGCCGGCAGGTCGTCGAACCAGATCGGTGCCACCGACACCGACAACGGAACGTCCACCATGCCGAAGCCATCGGCCGGTCCCTGCGGCACCCACGTCGCCGACAGCGCCCGGGCGTACCAGAACGCACGGGCGGTCCGCTGTTCGCCCCACGCCGGTCCGAGCGCGTCGATGTCGGGCCCCTGCCCCGGTGCGAGCGGCGAGGAGGGCACGATCGCTCCGGCCTGGATCACCCCTTCGTCGCCGAACAGATCGCCGCGCGGCGCGATCGCCTCGGTCAAGCCCGTGTCGAGTGGAAGGGCCTCGACCGCGTCGGGAAACGGCGCCGGTGCTTGGCCGGAGGCGATCGCGGCGCAGCTGAGCATGACCAGCAGCCAGAGGCTGCGCCGCCATCCGTCGTGTGTGGGGGCGAGCATCATCGGTGCCGCGATCGCCCTGGGAGCGCCCGCGCGGTGGAAAGTCGGGCCGGCGGCGGACATTAGCAGCGGTGGTGGAGGCGGGTCAATTCCGCGGCGCGGGCGACTCGGCAAGCGGGGCCGCCTGCGGATGCCACGCTGCTCGCGGGGTACGGGAGGTGCCGGCCGACGGGGAAGCACGCGGCCCGGTGCCGCACCGATTACCCCACCCTCCGACTCAATCTCCCATCGCGGATCACCCGATAGCAGGAATCTCCAGGCTTGGACCATCCAGCCTGCTCGATCGCAGGCGTGCGATCACGAGGGGTCGCCGTCCACGGACGGATCGCGACCCGGGGTGCGAGGAAGCTCCGGAGGCCGTTCGATGCGATCGATTCCATCATGCGTCTTCGCCGCCGGCCTGCTCGCCCTGGCGGCGACGCCCGCCGCGGCCCAGGGGATCCTCTCCAAGGCCCGCTACGCCCATCCGGTGGTGGCGTCGCTGCCCGCCGGTGCCGTCACGGGGCCGGCACTCGCGGCGCTCACCCCCGCTGGCGACCCCGCCGCGGTGCCGGTTTGTTCCGTCAGTCCGGGCGCCGTGGGATCGGCGATCGGACTGCCGGTGGATGGCATCGATGGGATGGTGGTCGTCGGTGGCCCGGGAAGCGTGCCCGGTCAGGACGGCCTGCCCGATCTGCCACCGGTCATTCCCGGTCACGAGGTCCTACCCGCATTGCCACCGAGCCTGCCCGGCACACCGGGTGAGGTGGGCATCGATCCCGGTGGTCTGGTGATCATGCCGCTGCTGCCGCATGGGCCCGGCGCGGATGCCATGCCCGGTGGCATCGAATCCGGCGTTGTGGTGCCGATGGCCGGTGCGACCGGGCCGACGCCACAGCCCCCCGGGGCGCTCGGCGGGCCGGCGCCGGGGGCAGCCGGTGGCCCGGTGATCGTCACGGGGAAACCGACTCCGGCGGCACTGCTCAGGGCTGCCAACGCCG
>SXWA01000229.1 GCA_005791575.1 Planctomycetaceae bacterium | reverse complement strand
TGGTCAATCAGCGGATGAGTACAGGCGGCTCCGTGATTGAAGGTCCGGGTGGGTCCGGACTTCAGCGAGCGGCCTGCTCGACGGTGCGCCCCTTGCCGAGGCGCACCGGCTCGATGGCGCCCCAGTTCTGATCCTTCATCGATTCGGTGTGGATCGTCTCGATGCACTCCCCCTCGAGCAGGGCGCGGGCGGCGGTACGGGCCTCGGCGGAGGCGTCGGGGGCGAACTGGACAAGCAGCTCACCGTCGGCCCAGGCGACCGCCAGCAGCCGGCGATCCTCGAGCCCTTCGAAGCCGACGCCGCGGCGCTGCCCGGTCATGTTCCGACTCAGGCGATCCTGTCACGTGCCCCGAACGTCCCGACGGCTGGTGCCCTGATCATGTCCATGACCCTTTTGGCGGTGATGTGCTGCTTTTTGAAGATGAGGAAACCGAAGAAACCCGAGTGCCACGGAAGCGATCACCACCTGCGGGTGGCCGTGCCGCATCTCGTGACCTGATTGGCTCGTGCGCTGATGGCTCGGACTGGCCCGTTCTCCCCGGCCCGGTCCAGGGCCTTTTCCTACGGCAATCGCCGTGCCAGGAGACTGCGAAACGCACCGCCGGCACGCCGGTCGGAGCGTTTTGCGGCGGTGACCGGGCGACCGGTGCGTTGCAGGGAATCGGCTCCGTGGAAGGCCCGATCAGCAGCAAACCGATCTCTCCATGCGACCCATCGCCGGAGCGAAATCCGCAGATTGCCTGTGCCTTGGAAGTGGTCTCGGAGGGCGTTGTGGAGATTGGGCCCAGATAGGCCAGATAGGGGGGTGGCGATTGGCTGGGGAGTTGTCTACATCCCTCACCCAAGTAGGCGGAATTCCGTCGGCGGATTTCAACTCCACGCCTCAATTGACCCTCAACTGAAAGGGCCGCTCCTGAACTTGTGACTCTGGCGACGTCGGTCGGCCGGGATGCATCCCGGTGGCCGTGGACGTGCTGCCGAACGTGTCATGGGTGAGGATGAGCGGCCCCCACGAGGCGATCCATCCTGGGCTCTCTGCCCGGATGGTGTCCCCGGGTGACCCCTTTTTCGGCATCCATCGGTGTGCTGGCTGGTGGTCTGCCGCGCCGTGTCCCGGCGCCGGTTTCTCCATCGTCAACGCCGGTGATCGGCTGCCCCGCGGGGCGGTCTGATGCCGACCCTGCGCACGGCAGCGCGCCACGTCCGCCGGAGGCCCGCGCTTGCCGTGGTGGCTGTGCGGGCTTTCCCCGCGGCAGTCGCCCGCGTTCTTGGCTCCGTGCCCCAGGGGGGCACGCGCGCCCGGTGCGTGTCACGCGCCCATGCGCTGTCCATGCGCCGGTCGCACAGGCACCTCACGCAACCACTTCACACAGGCACTTCACACACCCACTTCACACACCCACTTCACACACCCACTTCACACACCCACTTCACACACCCACTTCACACACCCACTTCACACACCCACACCCGTCCCCGTTCCCGCGGTGTCCGGCGCAGGCCCATGGTCTGCGGCGGCGCCAGCGTTCGTTCAACCCGTTTTTTGTCCCTTTTTTCTTTCCCGTCAGAAGGAGCCGCTGATGCTGTCGATTCTCCGTTCCGCCGCGCTCGGCGCGGCCGCCGCGATCCTGCTCGCAGGGTCTCTCCAGGTGGTCAGTGCGCCCGCCGCGGAGTTCACCAACCCCGCAGCCTTCCTCTCCGGCACCACCCCCAGCGGCATCGCCTGGTCGGCGGTCGCCACCGGGACGGCGCTGCCGATCCGTTCGAGCGGCACGCAGAACGGCCTCCCCGGCGCCGTCGCCTACTTCGACACCAATACCGGGCGGATCCAGCTCGATCCCAAGGGGTGGAACCTGTCGCTGTTCAACATCACCTACACCACCGGCACCGTGAACACCTCGGGCACGACGCCAGGTCCATTCCAATACGCCACGGGCACGACTCCGACGACGGCGATCGTTTCGGGCTCCACCGGCATCGCGAACCAAAAGACACTCCCCGCCGGGACCTGGACATTGATCACCTCTGCCCCGGCGCGGATCGCCGGCACCGTGAGTCTCGTTCGGTCGCCGACCCTCGCCACGTCGTACGACTCCGGCAACGGCGCCGCCAACGGCACGTCGCCCTACGCCACCGATCCCTCGGGGGCCGCCAGTGTGCCCGGTTGGTTCAACCAGCCGTGGTCGTTTCCCTACCAGGGGGATGCGGCCGGCACCGCCGGCCTCGTGAACAGCGGGTCGATCGCCACCATGAGCGTGGCCAACTTCAGGACCTTCGGCGTGTCGGGCAACGCCAATGCCAACATCCTCGGCTACGGCAACTACCAGTCGACGTTCCAATACACCATCGACGGCGTCACCGGCAACATGGTGGGCGCGATGATTCCCTACGCGAGCACGGCGCTGCCGGCCAACCTGATCTGGAACACGACCAGCGGCACGTGGAACACCGCTGCCACGAACTGGACGACCGGCACCGGCGGGGCGCTGAGCTTCGTCAACGGCGACACGACGACCTTCAGCGGCACCGGCGGCGGCTCCGTGACCCTCTCCGGGTCGCTCGCCCCGAGCGCCGTGACCGTGTCGGCGACGGCGGGGACCTACACGTTGGCCTCGTCGGCGGGCAACCAGATCACCGGCACGACCGGGCGCGCCAAGCGCGGCGCCGGCCCGCTCGTGCTCGCCGGCCCCACCGCCTCCAGCGGCCCGCCGGCGCTGACGGCGGGCACGCTCCGCGCCGGCGACAATGCCGCGTTCGGCACGGGCACGCTCGCCCTGAACGGCGGCACGCTCTCCTCCGACGGGGCGACCGCGCGGAGCTTCTCCAATGCGGTCGCAGTCGGCGGCGACGTGACGCTCGGTGACGGCGCCGCGACGGGGCCACTGACGTTTTCCGGCGACGTGAACCTCGGCGGCGCGACGCGCACGCTCACGACCGTCGCCGAGACGACGCTGTCCGGCGTCGTCAGCAACGGCGGACTGACGAAGGCGGGAGCCGGCACGCTCACGCTGACCGGCAGCAACACCTATGCCGGGGGCACGACGGTGTCGGCCGGCGAACTGTCGATCGGTGACGGCGGCACGACCGGCTCGGTGACCGGCAACATCGTCAACAACGGCAGTGTGAGGTTCGACCGGTCGGATGCGGTGACGTACGCGGGGGTGATCAGTGGCTCGGGGGCGCTCCTCAAGGACGGCGCCGGCACGCTGACGCTGACCTCCAACAGCACCTTCACCGGCAGCACCGACGTGGTCGCCGGCACCCTCGCGCTCTCCGGGGCCGGCGGGATCGGGTCGAGCGACATCATCGCCGTCGAGGCGGGTGCGACGCTCGACGTCTCGGCCGTGACCGGTGGCTGGCAGCTCGGCAGCGGCCAGACGCTCACCGGCGATGGCACGGTCGTCGGGCCGGCCACCGGGGCGGTGGGATCGACGGTGACTCCCGGCGGTGCCTCGGGCACGCTCACGGCGACCGGCGGATTCACGCTGCTGGGCCTGCTCGACATCGACGTCAACGGGAGCACGATCAGCCTCCTCGATGCCTCGGCCGGTGGTCTCACGCTCGGCGGGTCGGTGAGTTTCACCACTCTCGCTGCCCCGACGGGGAACCTCGTGTTCGCCAAGTACCAGTCGCTCGCCGGCACGTTCGGCTCGATCACCGGCCTGCCGACCGGCTACTCGATCGACTACGCCTACCTCGGCAACCAGATCGCCCTGGTGCAGTCGGGACCGGGTGGC
>SXWA01000228.1 GCA_005791575.1 Planctomycetaceae bacterium | reverse complement strand
GGGCTCGGCCAACGGCAAGACGAGCGCCAAGGTGGTGATCAGCGACTGCGGCGAACTGAAGTGAGCCGGAGGGCCGGGTGAGCCTGACCGGACGACCGGTTGCCTGACCGGACGACCGGTTGAGCCGCGTCAGCGGTTGGCCATTGCTCAGCGCAGCTGTGTCGCCGCCGCCGCCTCGGGGCCGTCGATCGGGCGGGCGCCAGGGAGCGGGCGGCTGCGCAGGCCGGCCACGGCGCGGGCGGCCGCCCCGCCCTCGAGAACCGCGGCGGGTGAGAGCGATGAAGCCGGCGGGGCCAGCGGTCGGGCAGCCGTCGGTACCACGGGCACCATCGGCAGACCAGTGGTCTTCGCCGGTGCCCCCTTCGGCTCGGGCAGCGGCACGCTCTCGGGCGCCGGAGCTGACTTGCCGCTGCCCTGTTTGCTCTCCTGCTTGCCGTCACCCTGCTTGCCGTCCGCCGGGGCCGTCGGCTTGGCAGGCTCCGCGAACGTGGCAGGGTCGCGTGGCTCGAGCTGCTCGACCGCGGTGCTGCTACCGACATCGGCAAACCGCTGGGTGATCGCCCCACGGCTGAACACCCCCGGCTTCGAATGCCGGTAGTCAAGGTAGAGGCTGGCGTCGCGCTGCCGGGCGCGGCGGTAGGCGTCGAAGTAGGCCTTGCCGGGCCACGGACCCTCGGAGAGAAACACGCCGTTGTATTCGAGGAGCGACCCCTTGCGGAAATGGAGCTGTGAGATCGACCGGTTGTAGTCGACGAGCGACCGGTAGTAGCCGCTCTCGGCATCGGCCCGCCGCCGCTGGGCGTCGAGCAGCTGGTCGAAGGTCACCGTGCCGGCGTCGTAGGCCGCCTGCACCGCCTCCACCTGCCGCTCGGCGGCCACCCGCCGGTTGAAGTTGGTCTGCGAGAGGGCGAAGTTGGTGTCGATGTTGCGCACCGCCTCGACCAGCGCGTGCGATGCTTCCAGCTCCTCGTCCTGCAGTCGGGCCCGCTCCCGGGCGAGCTGCAGCTGGTGGTGCCGGACGGTGGCCAATTCCCGACGGAAGCCCAGCGGCATGAGGAACTGCGCGCCCGCCTGCCACTCCTGGAACTGCCCGCTGAAGAGGCTCGAGTAGGCGTCGGTGCCGTTGAGCGGATCCTGGCCATTGGCGTCGTACGGGGTGTAGTTCTGGTTGATCAGCTCCTGCCCCATGCCGAGGAAGCGCCACCGGCCGACGAGGTCGAGCCGCGGCAGGAGCAGGTTCTTCGCCGCGACGAGCTCCAGCTCACGCTGCTTGATGACCCACTTCTGGCGCCGCAGTTCCGCCGAGCGCGAGAGCGCCTCGGTGAGGGCCTGCTGCCAGTCGAAGGCGATCCGCGCGGTGGTCGGCTCGTCGGCCGGGCGGATGAGCCGGCCGTCGCTCGCCGAGATGCCCATCATGTAGCGGAGGCGGTTCTCACAGCGGTAGACGTCGGTGAGCGCGCTCTCGACGTCGCTGCGGAAGAAGAAATACTGCTCGCGGGCCTGGGCTTCCTTGTCGGCCTCGCCGCCGCGCGACTGTTCGACATAGAGGGCATGGACACGCCGCCAGGCCTCGAGGGCGCTGTCACGGCCTGCCTTGCGCGCCTCGAGATTGCGGTAGGCGAAGTACAGTTCCCAATATGACTGTTCGGCGTCGCTGACGAGGTTCCGCACGCCGGCCTCGAAGTCGGCCAGCGAGATGTCGGCGTTGATCCGCGCCAGGAGCACGCCGCGGAAGATCGGTCGGCCGTCGATGTTGTTGAAGGGATCGGGGCCGGCGATGCGGTTGTAGGTGAGACCGGCACCCTCGAGGAGCGGCTGGTTGAAGGTGAAGTCGTAGTTGGTGGTGAAGGTCGAGGGCACGCCGTCCTGACGGATCGGCGAGTTGTTGTTGTCGTAGAGGGTCGAGTTGGCGAATCCGAACGTCGCCCCGGTCGCCGTCCGCTTGGTGATGCTCGTCGTCCAGTTGCCGGTGTCGCCGAGGAACTGCTGCTGGAAGATCTGCGTGCCGACGCCACCGACGTTCTGGGGCCGGTTCTGCCGCTCCCAGGTGAGCGAACTGGCCAACTGGGCGTCGAAGAAGGCGAGGGCCGGCTCGACACCGCGGATCGGATCGGTCTCGACGATCGCCGGGTCGTAGACGGTGGGGGTGACCGCGGGGTTGGTGAGCAGGGAGACGGGTGGCTCACCGGTCTGCGGCCGTGGGCCGCCGAAGCTGCCGAACCGGCCGCCGAGATTCCGCAGCACCTTGCCGTTTTCGAGCGCCGTGCGGATCGCCTCCTCGAGCGAGACCTCCCAGATCTGGTCGAAGCGGGCGTTGGAGAGGGTGAGCGGCTCGACCGTGCCGGCCGCCTCGTCGAGGGGCGGTGTGCAGGAGTCGGGATACTCCATCTTCTGCACCGCCCCGACGTAGTGCGACAGGTCGCCGTCCTCGAAGAAGAAGAACGGCTGACGGGGGGCACAGCCCGGTGCGACGACCGCGATGATCAGCGCCGCGACGAGCAACTGTCGGCTGGTGGTGTGCACGGGCCGTGTCCGTCGGGCTGTGGTCGTGGATGAAGTGCCGCCGCTGCGCCCTCGGGGGCAGCCGACCTTGCGGCCGGCTCCCTCGCCGCGGTGCCCCCCGACCCGCGACCGGGTCGTCGTCACGAGGGCGCAGCGACGGCACAGGTGGTATCGTCCTCCCGACCGGCAAACTTGGAGGAATCGTCACTGTCGGCCGGAAGCTGGAGAAGCGCGGTAAGTCAGGATCGATCGCCGTGGCGTCTTCCGGCCGTGACGACCGGTTTCCGGGGCCTGGCGGTGGACCCGTTATTCCCGCCCGGAATCAATGCGGCGCGGCACGGCGGGCGCGATCCGGCCACCCGGGGGTGAGAGAGAGCCGACGGATTCCCCGTTCCTCCCACACGAACCGCGCCGCACAGCCCTCCATCCTCGCGATCAACTCCACGCCCACCACAGGACCGAGGACACTCGCCGCGGTCGCCAGCGCGTCGGCGGTGGTGCAGTCGGGGGCGATCACCGTCACGGCTGCTGGTCCGGCCACGCCGAGGCCGGTGCGCGGATCGACGATATGGCTGTAGCGCTGGCCGTCGATCTCGACCGCCTGAAAGGCATCGCCGGAGGTGGTGACCGCCGCATGGGACAGGAGAACGGCGTCGGCTTTGTTCGCCGGCTCGCGTGGATCGAGAGGGGCGACCGTCACCCGCCAGCCGTCGCTTCCCGGCGGGGGCGACGAACCGGCCACGTCGCCGGAGGCATCGACGAGGGCCGTCGCGATCCCCCGGCCTGCCAGCAGGGCGAGCGCCCGGTCGATTGCATACCCCATGCCGATCCCGCCGAGATCGAGCCGCATCCCCGGCCTGGTGAGGACCGCCCCGATCGGTTCCCCTTCCAGACTCAGCGTCGCTGGTCCCACCGCGGCACGGGCGGCCTCCAACCGGTCGGGCCGGGGCATCCGCCCCGAGCGCCGGGCCTGGCGCCACAGGGTGGTGAGCGGCCCGACCGTCGGGTCGAAGGCCCCGGCCGTGGTGTCCCGCAGCGCCACGGCCCGCTCGAGCACGGCGGCCAGATCGGCCGACAGGGGCACCGGCCCGGTCGTCGGGGCCGCCGCCGAAAGCCGCGACAACTCGCTCTGCGGATCGTAGTCGGAGAGGATCCGTTCCAGCCGCGCCACCTCGTCGAGGGCCGCCTCGGCCGCAGCCCCGGCCTCTGGCCCCTGGACGGTCACACTCCACGGCACACCCATCAGCCGACGGCTCCGCACCACGCGATCGCCGGCAACGACCCCCTGCCCCCATCCGGAGCGGGCGATCGCCGACACGCCGGCGACGAGGATCGCCGCGCCGCGCCGCCTGGGGTAGACTTGTCTGTTCATCGCGGAGTCTGCCATGGAGAGTGTCGTCCCGGGCCCGGCCGTCGAGATCACCTTCGACTGCACCCCGCTGCGCGGTGTGCCGCGACTTGACATTCCGCTCGATGCCTCGCCCGGGTTCCGCCGGCGCCTCGAACGGATGCAGCGGGCCGTGTCCCGGCATGGCACCCGCAACAGCTATTATCTCACCGACGGCCGCTGCACGTTCCGGTTCACCAATGATCCCGACATCGGGTGGGTGAGCTTCGTGATTGAAGGCACCGTCCTCACCGACGAACACGACCAGCGGACCGTGGGGAGCGATCTGGCGATCGCACTCGACCGCGAGACCTGCGACTGGCTCACGCAGCCTGCCGTCACCTGGCTCACCCACTCGGCCAAACGGGCAGTCGAGGTGGAATTCGACCGCTACATCGCTGCCGGCGACCTTGGCCGGGCCCTCGAGCGGCTGGCACGCGAACAGGCTGCCAGTGACGCCGCCGGCGGCTACCTGGGGATGAATCTCTGACGCCGGCTCGCCGGCCCTGCTGGGTTACCTGCCGGCCCCCCCCCCCGGCCAGCCCCCCGGCGTTCACCACACGTGGTGAACGTGGGGCCGGATGCAGTCGTCGTAGATCTGCTGCACGGCAGCCTTCGTCGCGGCATCGAGCGGCGGCATGGCGGCCGCGCGGGCATTCTCCGCCACCTGTTCCGGGCGCCTACCACCGGGGATGACGGTCGACACCGCCTCGAAGGAGAGGATCCACGCCAGCGCGAATTGCGCGACGGTCCACCCGCTGGGGACGAGCGCTCGGAGCCGCTCCACCGCCTCGAGGCCGGTGCGATAGTCGACTCCCGAGAAGGTTTCGCCACGGTCGAAGCCGGCCCCTTCGCGGTTGAAGTGGCGATGGTCGTCGGCGGGAAACGTCGTCTCGGGCCGGAGGCGGCCGGTGAGCATCCCGCTGGCCAGCGGCACGCGGGCGATCACCGCCACGCGGCGGCGTGCCGCCTGCTCGAAAAAGAGTTCCGTCGGCCGCAGCCGGAAGCAATTGACGATGATCTGCACCGACTGCACACCCGGATACTCGATCGCCTTGAGCGCCTCCTCGACCTTCTCGACGCTCACACCGTAGAAGCCGATCTTGCCCGCCGCCACGAGCCCGTCGAGGACCCCGAACACCTCCGGCCGGTAATAGACCTCGGTGGGTGGGCAGTGGAGTTGGAGGAGGTCGATCCGCTCCACCGCCAGGTTGGCGAGGCTGCGATCGACGAAGGCGGTGAGGTTGGCGGCGTCGTAGCCGGCGGTGGTGTGGGGCGAGAGACGGCGCCCGGCCTTGGTGGCCACGAAAAACGGCTCGCTCCGCTCGCGGCGCAGGCGGGCGATGAGCCGTTCCGAGAGTCCGTCACCGTAGACGTCGGCCGTGTCGAAGAAGGTGATGCCGGCATCGAGGGCGGCGTGGAGGGCCGCCATCGACTCCCGCTCGTCGGCCCCACCCCACTGGCCGCCGCCGATCGCCCAGGCCCCGAAGCCGATCTCCGACACCTGCCAGCCGGTCCGTCCGAAAAGTCGTGTGTGCATGGGGAGAGAGTCTCGTCGATCCGGGCGTCCCCCTCAAGCGGTCGGCTCGCGTCCCGGCGAGCGGATTGCTACACTCCGCTTGGTTTTGGGGGATATCCATCGATTCATCCGGGGTACCGGTCCATGCATGCGCCACCCGTCCGCGCCGCCCGTCCTGCCACCCACGGTGGGTTCACCCTCGTGGAACTGCTCGTCGTCATCGCCATCATCGGCACGCTCGTCGGGCTCCTGCTCCCGGCCGTGCAGGCGGCGCGCGAGGCAGCGCGGCGCAGTTCGTGCGTCAACAACATGAAGCAGCTCGCCCTCGGCTGCCAGAATTACCACGATTCCAAGCAGCAGCTCCCATCCCACTTCTCACCGGGCGGCAACACGGGGGTGAGCTGGCTGGCGCTCATCCTGCCGTTCATCGAGCAGTCCGCCGCCGCCGCCGAGGTCCAGCCGCTCAATCCCTCATACGCGGGCACCAACTCCGCCCAGAACCGCAACGTTGCCCGGATCAGGATCGCGTCGTTCTTCTGCCCGAGCTTCAGCAACGACTGGGCGGAGTTCTCCGGAAGCACGATCGACGCTGTCACCAGCGGTGCCAAGGCCTACACGACCCACTACGTCGCCAGCGCCGGCCCGATCGGCACCAATCCGCAGATCACACGCGGCTACGGCCAGCTCCCCTCGAACCAGGGTTTCATCGCCACCGATGGCGCGATGCCGTTGTCGCCGATCGTCGTCGGCAGCAATCCGACGAAGCCCTACGGCGTGGCGCTCACCGACATCCGCGACGGCACGAGCAAGACGATCATGGTGATGGAGATGGCCTGGAGCGACATGGGGGCCAACTCCCTGCGCAGCTGGATGCGCGGCGCCGCCTGGAACAACGACATGACCGCGGTCAGGAACGTCGCCAACGGGATGCGGACGGCGAAGTACGTGACCGTCGGCAACTACAACAGCGTGAGCATGGGGAGCAACCATCCCGGCGGCTGCAACGTGGCGATGGCCGACGGCAGCGTCTCGTTCCTCACCGAAGACATCGACCTCAACACCGTGCTCTTGCCGCTGGCGAGCCGCGCCGGAACGGAGAACGTGTCGCAGCCATGACGCATCCCACAGCCACCCCCGACGCGGGATCCCGCTGCCGATCACCCCGCCGCGATCGACCGGTCGGTGGATCGGCATCCAACCGGGCGCACGCCGTGGTCGTCGGCCTGGCCGCCTGCGCCATACTCGTCGCCACCGGCTGCGGTGGACCGCGTGACACGCGCGTCCGCCACCGCGTGTCGGGGAAGATCACCTACGGCGGCAAGCCGGTCACCGGTGGGGAGATCATCATCACCCCCGACGGTGCCAAGAAGAACGGCGGGCCCCAGGGGATCGCCACGATCAAGGACGGTGTCTACGACACGAAGGGGAGCCGGGCACCGGGAGTGGGCGGTGGTCCGATGAACGCGATGGTGATGGGACTCCTCGAGGCCGACGGCAGCCGGTTCTTCGAACACACGCTGCCGCTCGACTGCCCGGCCTCGGGCGACACCGTCATCGACATCGAGGTCGCGCCCGCCGATGCCCCGGAGCGGAAGCAGACGCCGATCTGACGCACGATTCCCCTGCGCTCTCCGTCCGGCACGCTGCCCGGCCGGTGGCGAGAGGGTTGCTCACCGGTAGACTCGGCGGCGATGCCGACCTCCCCGCCGGAAGGCGATGCCGACCTCCCCGCCGGAAGGCGATGCCGACCTCCCCGCCGGAAAGCGTCATGCAGACCCTCCCCCGTACCGCGGCCATCGTCGCCAGCCTCATCGCCGCGCTTGCCACCCGTCCGCTGGCGGCACAGACCACGCGCCGTGTCGAGCCCGCCACGCTTCTCGTCGAGGCAGAGGGGT
Source organism: Planctomycetaceae bacterium (assembly GCA_005791575.1). Taxonomy (GTDB): domain Bacteria; phylum Planctomycetota; class Planctomycetia; order Pirellulales; family UBA1268; genus F1-20-MAGs016. Next base: position 2,721 of record SXWA01000228.1, on the reverse strand, counting down.
TCGCCAAGCACGGCGGCTGGACACTCGACACGCAGTTCATCGGCGAGATGGGCTCGCCGTATCTCCTTGCCCATGGCCTCGGCCGGCCGGTGGCTGACGCCACCACGACACTCGCGGTCCCGGTCGCGGGGGACTACCGCGTGTTCGTCCGCACGAAGGACTGGGTCGCACGCTGGCAGGCGCCGGGCGAGCCGCCGGGGCGGTTCCAGGTCGTGGTCGATGGCACGGCGCTGGGGACCACGTTCGGCACGGCGGGCTCCACCTGGGGATGGCAGGACGGCGGCACGGTCACGCTTCCCGCCGGCGCTGTCGCGCTGTCGCTCCGCGACCTGACCGGCTTCGATGGCCGCTGCGACTGCATCGCCTTCGTGCCCGCCGGCCCCGCCGCCGCCGCCGCGCCCCCGGACGATTCCGCTGTGCTGCCGGCGTGGCGCCGCGCGGCGCTCGGCCTGCCGGCGGAGCCCGAGATCAAGGGCCCCTACGACCTGGTCGTGGTCGGCGGTGGCTATGCCGGCATGGGGGCGGCGCTCGCCGCAGCCCGGATGGGTCTCGAGGTGGCGCTCGTCCAGAACCGGCCGGTCCTCGGCGGCAACGGGTCGAGCGAGGTCCGGGTCTGGGCGATGGGGCTGATCCGCCGCGGGAAGTATCCGCGGATCGGCGAGATCGTCGAGGAGTTCGCCGACCGGGCTTCGAAGAGCCCGGGCACCGCCGAGGAGTTCGAGGACGCGAAGAAGGAGGCCCTCGTCCGCGCCGAGCCGACCATCGACCTGTTCCTCGATACCCACGCCTTCGCGGCGACGACGGCCGAGGGGCGGGTCACGTCGGTCACCTGCCTCGACACGCGGACCAGCCGCGAATACCGCTTCACCGGGTCGTTCTTCTGCGACGCCACCGGCCATGCCACGCTCGGCCACCTCGCCGGGGCCACGACCGAGATGGAGGAGAAGGGGCGGATGGGGATGAGCAACATGTGGGCCTGGGCCGAGGCCGAGACGCCGCAGCCCTTTCCCGACACCCCGTGGGCACTGCCGCTCACCATGGCCGACTTCCCCTACCCCCGCGACTTCCACGGACAGTGGTTCTGGGAGAGCGGCTTCGACAAGGATCCGCTCGCCGATGCCGAGGGGATCCGCGACTGGAACCTCCGGGCCGTCTACGGCGCGTTCAACGCCATGAAGAACGGCGACGGCGCCAAGGATCACCCCCGCGCGATCCTCACCTGGGTGGCCGCGATCGGCGGGCCGCGCGAGAGCCGACGGATCGTCGGCGACGTGCTCCTTTCGCAGGACGACATCGTCGCCAAGCGCGAGTTTCCCGATGGCTGCGTCCCTTCCACCTGGTCGATCGACCTCCACTACCCCAAGGAGGACTTCGCGCGGAAGTTCCCCGACAATCCCTTCATCTCGATCGCCGTCCACGACCGCCGCGTCGACCGCAGCTACGGGTATCCGGTGCCCTACCGCTGCTTCTACTCGAAGGACCTCGACAACCTCTTCATGGCCGGTCGCTGCATCTCCGTGACCCACGAGGCGCTCGGCACGGTGCGCGTGATGAAGACCTGCGGCATGATGGGGGAGGTGGTGGGGAAGGCGGCGAGCGTGGCGGTGCGGCACCACACCACACCGCGCGGCGTGTACGAACGGTACTGGAGCGAGATGGACGAACTGCTCCGGCTCCCCGGCAAGGCGCGCCGGGCGAACCCAGAGTCCCCGATCGAGATCCCCGCCGATGCCCTCCCCCTGGCCGGTCCGCACGGACCGCCGACCGGGATCGATCCGGGGAAGCTCGCCCGCGACCGCGGGGCGCTGGTCCGGGATGATCTCGAGGCGGTGCGCACCGGCACCTGGACGGCGGGCGAGGGCCTCAAGGGCTACGTCGGCAACGGCTACCACTACGCCAGTCCCGACAGCGCCGCCACCGCCCGCTATGCGTTCACCGCCCCCGCGGCCGGTGTCTACGAGGTGCTCGTCGGCTGGCAGCCGCACGAGAACCGGGGCCCGACGGTGCCGGTCGTGATCGAGACCGCCACGGGACGCACCGCCACGCGGCTCGACATGCGCCGGCCGGCGCCGCTGCCGGACGGGTTCGGCTCCGTGGGCAGGGTGACGCTCGGTGCCGACGACGGCTGCGAGGTGGTGATCGGCACCGACCGGGCAGGGGGGATCGTCCATGCCGATGCCGTCCTTCTGGTGCCGGCCCCGCGCTGACGATCATGGATGACCTGCCGTCATCCATGACCGTCGCCCACTCGAACACCGCCGGTTGCCGCCGCACGGCCCCTCCAAGGCGTGTTCCGTGAGGTGCCCGGTCCCCGGCGGGCGATCCGCGTTGGCCGGAAGGTAGGATGCGGGGGCATGGCGGCACACATTCGCGGGGAGACGAGCCATGAACCGGGATCACGGCGGCGGCATCGGGCACGCTCTCGTCGCGCTGACAGCCCGTGGCCAAAGGCCATTCCTGGTCTTCCGCCACCCGAAACGCCGTGCGTTTCACCGGCACCGCGCATCCGGCGCCCTATCCGGACGGTACGGCAGGCTGTGTGTCCACGGCCTGCTGGCGTTGGTCTTCGCCGCCGCGGCACCGACGGCCGCGGCCCAGTCCGCCGACGACAAGGCGGCGGCGAAGAAGCAGCTCGACGACGCCGGGCTCAAGGTCAGTGGGGCCCAGGTCGTGCTCGCCGATGAGCTCGCCTTCACCCGCGAGCTCGGCCGCGCCACGGCC
>SXWA01000227.1 GCA_005791575.1 Planctomycetaceae bacterium | reverse complement strand
GGAGGTATCCTCGTGCCGCGGTGCGGCGCTCGACGCCGATGACGGCGGCGCGCGACGTCATCGCCGCGTCGCGAGCGTGGCACGCCCAAGGAGCGTCCGATGGCCTGGATCGTCGTGATCGTGATCGCGTGCTGCCTCGTGCCGGCGGCGGCCGCGGCGGAGCCGCTCACCGAGGGGCAGGCCGTGGCCTTCGCCCGCCTCGCCCTGGCCGGCATCGCCAAGGAATACCCGAGCAAGCCCGCGGACGTGCTCAACGGCGACGCCGATGTCCGCCCACCGCGTGAGATCCATCCCGCGTTCTACGGGTGCTACGACTGGCATTCGGCCGTCCACGGCCACTGGATGCTCGTGCGGCTGCTGCGGCGCTGTCCCGGACTGCCGATCGAGCGCGACATCCGCGCGGCACTCGCGGGCAACCTCACCGCTGCCAACCTCGCGACCGAGGCGGCATTCTTCCAGCGGCCCGGCGCGAAGTCGTATGAGCGGCCGTACGGCTGGGCGTGGCTCCTCAAGCTGGCCGAGGAGCTCCATGATTGGGACGATCCCCAGGGGCGGGAGTGGTCGGCCAACCTCCGCCCCCTCGTCGACGTGATCGTCGGGGGCTATCTCGACTACTTCCCGAAGCAGACCTACCCGACACGCAGCGGCGTCCATTCGAGCACCGCGTTCGGGCTCGCCTTCGCCCTCGACTACGCCCGCGCGGTGCGGCACGCGGAACTCGAGGCGTTGGTCATCGAACGGAGCCGTGCCTACTACGGCCGCGACGAGCGGCTCCCCGCCGCGTGGGAGCCGGACGGCGTCGATTTCTTCTCGCCGAGCCTGATGGAGGCGTTTCTCATGCGCCGTGTGTTGCCGGCAGAGCAGTTCCGCGCCTGGTTCGCCCGGGCGCTGCCCAAGGTCGCCGCCGGGGCGCCGCGCAGCATCATGGAGCCGGCGATCGTCACCGACCGCAGCGACCCGCAGCTGGTGCACCTCGACGGGCTCAACATCAGCCGCGCCTGGTGCATGCGGAGCATCGCCGGGGCATTCCCCGCGGGCGATCCGCTGCACCGGGCGCTTGTCGCCGCGGCCGACACCCATGCCGCCGCGGCGCTCCCCCATGTCACCAGTGGCGACTACGCCGGTGAGCACTGGCTGGCGTCATTCGCCACCTATCTCCTCACGGGCACGTGGTGAGCCGCGGGGGCCGCCCGGCCGGATCGATGCACGCCCGTCAGACCGCCGCGAGCGCGGCGGCGAGGGCGGTGAGAAATGTCTCCACGTCGTCGGCGGTGGTGTAGCCGTGGATCGCCACCCTGAGCCGTCCGGCGCTGTGCATGACGTGGATCGCCTGCCCGTGGAGGAGACGGTGGATCGCCTCGGCGTGCGGATGGCGGAAGGCGAGGATTCCCGCGAGTGACGCTGCGTCGGTCGGCGAGAGGATGTCGACATCGAGCGCGCGCAGCCCGGCGAGGCACCGGGCCACGAGCGGCGCCGCGTGGTGGTCGATCGCCGCCACGCCGACTCCGGCGATGTAGTCGAGCGCCGCGCGGATCGCGTAGAGCGCGGGATAGTTGGGCATGCCGACGGCGAAACTGGCGGCTCCGGTCTGGCTCTCGGCACGCTCGAAGCGCTCCGTCCCGAAGGCGTCACGGATCTGGAACCAGCCCCCCGCCGGCACGGTCCAGGCAGCGGCACGGTGCGGCGGCACCCCGACGATCCCGCCGCCATGGGGACCGAGGAGCCACTTGTGCGTGCTCGACACGATCAGGTCAGCGCCGTCGAGAGCGCCGGTGCCGCGGTCGAGGGGGATGCGCGCGAGCCCCTGGGTGATGTCGACCGCGAGCAGGGCGGGGGAGTGGTGGTGGACGATGCCGGCCACGGCGGGCACGTCGGCCCGGAAGCCGTTGTAGAAGCTGACCAGGGGCAGCGAGACCAGTCGCGTGGCGGGCGCGAGCAGGGGGACGAGGTCGGCGGTGTCGAGGCGTCCTTCCCGAGCGCGCCAGACGCACACGCGCGCCGGGCAGGCCTCTTGGAGGAACGGCGTCACACTCGCCGGGAAGTCGAGGTCGCTGACCACCACCTCGTCGCCGTCGTGCAGGCCGAGCGCGAGGGCCGCGAGGTTGTAGGCCTCCGACGAGCAGGAACAGATCGCGACGTCGTCGGGATCGAGGCCGATCAGCGCGGCGGCGAGCCGCCGGGCCTCGGCGTGGACGAGCGTATGCGGAATCCGGCCGTCCATGCCCAGTTGCTTGTCGCGCGCGTAGGCGGCCAGCGCCTCGGCCACGGCCGGCGGCGGTATCCCCTCGGCTGCGGTGTTGAGATAGACCATGCCCTCGAGGGCAGGAAAATCGCGGCGTCGCGACAGGGTGTCGAGCATGGCGGCAGTCCTCGGGGCGGCATCGTCGATTCGCCGGGGAAGCGACCCGTTCCCGGCGGCAGCGGTCAGCACGACCGGTCAGCGGCGCGGTGTCGGCTTGCCATGGTATGGGAACCGGTCCCAGGCGTCGTAGGTCGGATCGACGCGCGGGTCGTGGGTCTCGCGCATCCAGGCATCGACCCGGGCGCGGAGGCGGGCGAGGGTGACCGCGTTGGCGGGGTCGCCGGCGACGTTGGTGAGCTGCTGCGGGTCGCGGCGGAGATCGTAAAGCTCCTCCGCCGGCCGCTTGCCGAAGATCCGCGCCACGTGCGCCGCCTGCGCCGGATCGTCGCGGTGGTCGAGGAGGAAATCCTTGACCCGCGTGGTATCGACATCGCCGAAGGGCCGACCGTGGATGAAGAACACGTCGGGGTCGCCGGCCGGCCAGCGTTCGGGGCGGAGGTTGCGCACGTAGAGGAAGTCGCGGGTGCGCACCGCACGCATCGGATAGCCGACGTCACCGTGGCGGACATTGGCGTGCCGCTCGCGTTCCATGAAGACGGCGTCACGCGGCGCGGGGTCGGGCCGTCTCTCGAGCAGTGCCCGGATGCCGTGCATCGTCATCGCGGCAGGCGGCGTGAGCCCGGCGAGCTCGAGGAACGTCGGCCCGAGGTCGCCGATGTTGACGAACGCGTCGACCGTGTGGCCCGCGGCGACGCGGTCGCCCCAGCGGATCGCCAACGGCACGCGGGAGCCGGAGTCGTAGCAGTTGGCCAGGCCACGCGGCATCTGCCAGCCGTTGTCGCTGGTGTAGATCACGACCGTGTCGCCGAGTTGCCCAGCCTGCTCGAGCAGCGCGATGGCCCGGCCGGCCTCGGTGTCGAGGGCCATCACGCCGCCATAGTAGTTGAGGAGATCGTCGCGCACCTCCGGGCAATCGGGGAGGTCGGGCGGCACGACGAGGTCCGCGGGGTCGAGCACTTCCCGTCCGGCAGCGAGATGGGGGAGGGTGCCGCCGCGGGTGGCGGTGGCCGTGTCGCCGAGCCAGAAGAAGAACGGCCGGGTAGTGTCGCGAGCGGCATGAAAGGCGGCGAAGTCGGCGTATCGCGGACCGACGGGATTCTCGGTCCAGCCCGATCCGGCGAAGTCGCCCGGGCCCCAGCCCTTTCCCGCGAAGCCGATCTCGTAGCCCGCGTCATGGAGGAGACGGGTGACCACGGGGGTGTCGCGGGGGAAGCCGCTGTGGAGGTTCGCCCGCTCACCAAGCTCGTGCGCCTGCCGTCCGGTGAGGAGGCAGGCACGCGTCGGCGAGCACGATGGCACCGGATTGAACGCGTGGGGGAAGAGGACCCCTTCACGGACGATCCGGTCGAAGGTCGGGGTGCGGGCCAGCGGGTCGCCCAGTGCGCCGGCGGTGGGCCAGCGCCAGTTGTCGGCAAGGACGAGAAGGATGTTGGGCCGTGCGGGCGCCGCGGCCGCGGGCGACGCAACCAGGCACGCCGCGGCGAGCAGGAGCGGCAGATGTCTCAGGGCGATCCTCCAGCGGGCGACGCCCGGAACAGGGTCGGTAGCCGGGGTGCGACCGGCCGTGGAAGGTGGAGCCGGGGGGTGCGTCGCGGGCCGGGGTAACGGCACCGTCACCCCAGGATCGGCAGCACGCTGCCGCCGTCGAGCAGGTCGTAGGGCCGGCCGAGGGAGTCGGTGGCGTGCAGATCGTCGATGCCCATCGCGGCGTAAACCGTCCGCGCCACGTCGGCCGGCCGCACCGGGCTGCCGGCCGGGTACTCGCCGCGCGGATCGGTGCGACCGTGCACCGTGCCGCCGCGCACCCCGCCGCCGGCGAAGACCACGCTCATGCAGGCGGTCCAGTGGTCGCGGCCCGCTCCCTTCACCCCGCCCGAGCGCGGATCGCCGATCCGCGGCTTGCGCCCCATCTCGCTCGTCACCAGCAGCAGGGTGGTGTCGAGCAGACCGCGGTCGGCCAGGTCGGCGACGAGCGCCGCGAAGGCGCGGTCGAACTCCGGCAGGAGGTTCTCGCGCAGGCAGGCGAAGTTGGCGGCGTGGGTATCCCAGCCCCCTCCGCTGGCGCACTTCTTCGACACCACCTCGTCCTCCTCCGACCAGAAGACGGTGATGAAGGGCACGCCCGCCTCGACGAGGCGCCGGGCCATCAGCAGGCTCGTGCCGTTGATCGTGGCGCCGTAGCGCTCGCGGAGGGGGATCGGCTCACGCTCGATGTCGAATGCACCGGCGGTGTCGGCGGCGGCGAGGAGTTCGAAGGTGCGCTGCTGCTGGCGCGTGTAGTTGCCCACCGCGGCCTCGTGGTCGAGCGCACGGCGCACCCCGTCGAGCGACTCGAGCAGGGCCCGTCTGTCGGCGAGGCGCCGTGCCCCCTCCGGCCCGACGACGAGGTCGGGCACGGTGAATGCCAGGGGGCTGGTGAAATCCCCCTTGAGGAAGAAGGGATCGTGGTCGCGGCCGAGGCGGCCGGCGAACTGGCCCGGCCGGGTGTAGGGCGGCTTGCTCGGGCGGTAGGGGAGCGTGAAGGTCTGCGGCAGCGACGGGTGGCGTGGCCGGCGGGCGCCGACCACGCAGCCGATCGACGGCCAATCGTCGGGCTGCGGCCGACGGTCGTTGCCCTGGGTGCGGAAGGTGAGGTCGGGGGCATGGCCGGTGAGGTTGAAGTAGTAGCCGGCATGATGGTCGCCGGTGGCCTGGCCGCCGTCGGTGAGGCCATGGACGAGGGCGAGGTGGTGGGCCTGCCGCGCGAGGAGCGGCATGTGTTCGCAGATCGCGACACCGTCGGCACTGGTGGCGATCGGGCTGAAATCCCCGCGGAACTCCGCCGGGGCCCCGGGCTTCATGTCCCACATGTCGACGTGGGACGAGCCGCCACAGAGGAAGAAGAGGATCGTCGATTTCGCCTGGCCGTCGCCCGCCGCTCGGGCGGGGGGTGCGCCGAAGCCCAAACCCGAAAGCGCCGTGCCCGACGCCTGGAGCACGGTGCGCCGCGACGGCCTTCCCGGAAAGAGCCGTCGGCTGTCGGGCCTTGCCGGCATCGGTTCACCCTTTTCGCATCCCCTCGATGGCCAGGGAGTGGAGGATACCAGCAGCCGGCGCGGCGCAGGGACGGCACGTCCACCGGCAGGCGATTGGCCGTCCTCATCGACGCGAACCGCCCTGGCTGCCATGGCGATCGGCGTGGCGGCGCTCTCCATCCCTGGTGGCACGCGCTGTCGGCCGTGCCGCAAGTCGTTGTCATCAGGCAGCTTGCAGGGGCGGACTCGCGGCGCAGTCGGAGCCATCCGCTTCCAGTAAACTCGCCGGAGGACTGCCGCCGATCCCCGTTGAGTGGGGCTCGGCAGGGTGCGACCGCCGACGGCGGGCACCGGTTCCGTCCCCATGCCCCCCGGGAGACCCCGCGATGCTCACGATCCACGGCCAGTCCCTGGGGTCGGCCGGCTTCTGCGACCGTCTCGCGCGGCGGCGCTTCATCGAGATCGGCAGCCTCGGTGCCTTCGGGCTCGGCCTGCCGGCCCTGCTCCGCGCCGAGCACGCCGGAGCGGTGGCGCCGGCTGCGAAAGGCAAGCGGTCGGTGATCCTCGTGTGGATGCACGGCGGGCCGTCGCAGCTCGACACGTTCGACATGAAGCCCGACGCGCCGGCGGAGATCCGCGGGCCATTCGCGCCGATCGGCACCAACCTGCCGGGGCTCGACATCTGCGAACTGCTGCCGCAGCACGCCAAAGTGATGGACAAGTGCACGGTGATCCGCAGCTTCTCGCACGGCAACGCCGACCACTGGGCCGCGGCCCACTGGATGCTCACCGGCCGCCTCGGGGCCACCGGCGGTGATCGCAAGCCGCGCTACCCGTCGATGGGGTCGGTCGCCTCGACCCTCCTCGGGCCGCGCCTGCCGGGGTCGCTCGCCGCCGTGAACATGAACGACGGTGGCTTCGGCTTCCACGGTGCCGCGTGGCTGGGGGTGAACCACAACCCGCTCCAGTGCGGGTCGTTCAGCTATGGCAACGAGGCGGGCAGTCTGCCGTCGAGCGATGCGAAGAGCTTCGCGCTGGCCGACGGGCTCTCCGAGAAGCGGCTCATCGACCGGGTGGCCCTCCGCGGCCAGCTCGACGGGCTCAAGCAGCGCATCGACGCCGAGCGCGTCTTCGACCAGATGGACTCCGTCGAGCAGCAGGCGATGGATCTCGTCCTCGCCGGTCGCGTGCGCAAGGCGTTCGACGTCGGCGAGGAGCCGCAGGAGGTGCGTGACCGCTTCGGACCGGGCTGGGGGGAGCAGGCATTGCTCGCCCGGCGCCTGATCGAGGCGGGCGTGCGCTACGTCTCGCTCAACACCGGCTACTTCGACGATCACGGCAACATCGGCCCGGCGCTCAAGGACAAGCTGCCGCGCCACGACCGCGCCGTCGGCACGCTGATCGCCGACCTCGCGGAGCGCGGCCTCCTCGACGACACGCTCGTGGTGGTCGCCGGCGAGTTCGGCCACACGCCGACGATGAACAAGGACGCCGGTCGCGACCACTGGCCGCAGGCGCAGAGCATCCTCCTCTCCGGCGGCGGCTACCGTCACGGCCAGGTGATCGGCAGCACCAACGCCAAGGCCGAACATCCGACATCGCGGGCGGTCGGCGTCGAGGATTTCTGCGCCATCGTCTACCACGCGATGGGCCTGCAGGTGACCGACACGGTGACCGACCTCACCGGCCGCCCCACGCAGCTGGTGCCCGGCGGCACCGTGCCGGCGGAATTGCTCTGACGCCGCCCGCCGGCGGCTGAACGACCCGCCCGGCGGTCAGCGGCGCTGTCACGGGGTGGTGGGGGCGGAGGGCCGGAGCCGGGCCACGGCAGCTTCATCGAGGGCGCGGTCGAAAACCGTCACCTCGTCGATCCGTCCTTCCCAGTTCGAGTCGTTGTCGCTGCGGCCGCCGATGAAGAGCGGCGGATGGGCAGCACGGCCCGTCGGGCAGGCGACGTCGATGTCGAGCCGGCCATCGAGCCAGACACGCACGCGGTCGCCGCTGCGCACGAGCACGACGTGGGCCCAGGTCCAGCGCGGGATCGTGCCGCTGCCCACCGCCGTCGGTTCGGGGCCGGCGCCGTGGAGGAACACGAGCCGACCGGCATGGACGCCGTCGCCGGAGAGACCGAGGTGGTCGCCATCGGGGCCGAGCCCGTGGTCGGGCCCGCGCGAGATCGCCCAGCCGGCCAGCGGCCGTGCCCCGTCGGGCATACCGTTCCAGATCCACGCCGACACGCTCCATTCATGGCCGATCCCGCCGAGCCGGGCACGGATCCGGCCGCCGGCGGTGCAGGCTGCGCGGGGCGTGGCCTGTGGTCCGCAGAAAGCGGGGCCGAGGGGGCCGGCGAGTGCGTGGGTGATGCCTGCCTCGTAGACCGCGTCGCGCCCGTGCCCGCTCGCATCGGCGGCGTGTGGCCCGGTGAATTCGTCGAGCCGCCAGCAGGCCCACGGGCCGAGACCGAGCGTGGCCTCGAGGAGCGGGCCGGCAGGTAGCCCGTCGGGCCGGCGCGGCTGCCCGCAGACCTGCTCGAGAAGTTCGAGTGCCGCGGCGGCGATCTTCGGCTCGGCCGTGGTCTCGAGCCCGGCGGAGCGTGCGGCCCAGGTGTTGTAGCCGCCGAGGGGATGCTGCTCCGGTGGCGGGATGTAGCCGTCGCCGCCGGTGGCCAGTTCGATCACCATCGTGTCGGGCAGCGGGCTCGCGGCCTCGAGGCGCAGGCCGGTGAGGGCGTAGGTCTCGCAGGGGGTGGTGGCGATCGCGATCGGCCCCACCCGCAGCGCCTGCACCACCACCTCGGTGGATCGCAGGCGGTCGAGGAGGATCTGCTCGCGCGCGTAGACCTCGGTGGTGTCGCGCGGGGGGCGGTCCCCCATCGCCGTCACGATGCGCTCTGCCCACTCGAGCCGTTGCCGGTCGGGCAGCCGGTAGGCGAGCGCGAGGCGCCGTTCCGCCATCGCGATGCCGACGTCACTGCGGTGGGGAATCCCGGCCACCGCCCGGGCGGCGAGATCGGCCAGCCGGTTCGAGTAGTCGTCGATCGTGGGATCGGGGCGGTCGGCCTTGGGCACGGCATAGTCGACGCGCCAGATGTCGCCACTGCAGCCGTGCGCCAGGGCCGCGACACCGCCGCCGAGGCGCTGCTCGAGCGCGGTGCAGAAGAGGCCGAAGTAGTCGGCGCTGATCTCCTGGTCGCCGAAGTAGTGCATCGAAAACGTGGCCAGCGCCGCCAGCGGCCGCCCGTCGCGGTGCTGGAGCGAGATCACCGCCAATTCGGGATCCTCCGGGCCCGCCTCCCCGGTGACGTCGTCGGGATTGGTGGCGGCATGCATGTTGGCCCGCACGGTCCGGTTGCCGAACGGGTCTTCGCCGAGCCGGTCGGGACGGCGGATCCACTGCCGCAGCGCCGTGAACCCGGCGGCATCGATCCGGCCGAAGCCGATCCGGGCGGGCACGAGCGTGGCCGAAGCCTGAGCCACCGCCTCGACGAGGCGCTCACGGAGGAAGGAGACGTACGCCGGATCGGCCTCCGTGCCCAGGCAGCCCATCGCTGCCGGCGCGGAGTGGGTGTGGGTGGCGGCGATCACGATCCGTGCGGCGGGGATCCCGCAGCGCGTGGCAGCGGCGGCCTTCACCTCGTCGCACAGCTCGCGGGGGAGCATGCAGCTGTCGACGATCACGAGCGCCAGTCGCGCGGTGCCCGAGGCGAGGGCGATCGCGCGCGCGTGGAGCGGCGACTTCACCCGGTCGATCGAGCGGGTCAGCATCCCGCCGTTGACGAGGACCGGCAGTGTGCGCGGGGTGATCTCCACCCGCGCCGCCCCCGCCCGCAGACCCGCTTCCTCCGCCACGGGAGCGGACGGTGGTTCGGCCGCGGGAAGCATCGCGGCCCCCCAGGTGACCGTGCCGACGGCGGTGACGGCGAGCCAGGCGTGGCGGCGTCTCAGGGGGTGGGGCCTCGGGTTGGGGGGGCGACAGGCGCTGCGGGCAGGATACCGCGGTCGGTCATCGTGCTGCCGGGGCCGGGCTGCCGGGGAGCGCCCCGCGGGCCCAGACCCGGCACGATCCTCACAGCCGTTCGTGGCGACACCGACTCCGCCTCCCGCCCAGAGCCGCGTCCCTGCAGGAACAGGGCTGCCGGAATAGAATCGTGGCGACGCGGCACCTGAGGTCGCGGCATCGCGGCGGACTCCGAGCATGATCTCCACCCAGCCTCCGGCACCCGGCAATCCGCCCCACGGCGGGGCAGTGGCCGGTACCGTTGTGGCACCGCCCCGCCGGGGGTGGTTCGGCATGGTGCTCGGGGGTCTGCTGCTGGCAGCCACCGCGGCGGTGCTCGTCGAACCCTCCCTGATCGACGAGGCGCGGACCCGGCTCATGCCGGCTGCAGCCGCCCCCAAGGCCCCCCCGCCGCGGGTCGTGCCCGTGGGTACGGTCGCCGCGTGCCGGGCCGACGTCGATGTCTCGATCGACAGCCTCGGTTCGGTGATGCCGCTGGCGAGCGTCACGATCCGCACCCGGGTGGATGGCGAACTGGTGACCGTCGCCTTCACCGAGGGTCAGGACGTGGCCGAGGGGGACCTGCTCGCCGAGATCGACCAGCGCCCCCTCAAGGTGCGGCTGCGGCAGGCCGAGGGGCAGCTGGCGCGCGACGAGGCGGCCCTCGATGCGGCCCGGCTCGACCTCGAACGCTATGAATCGCTCCACGCCCTGCGGCAGGTGACCGGGCAGCAGATCGACGCCCAGAAGGCGCTTGTCCGCCAGTGCGAGGCGGCGTTGGAGATCGACCGCGGCCTGATCGACGACGTGCGCCTGCAGCTCGATTACTGCCGGATCACCGCGCCGATCTCGGGGCGGATCGGCCTGCGTCTCGTCGATCCGGGCAACATCGTCAGGGCCAACGACCCGGCCGGACTGGCGGTGGTCTCGCAGCTCCGGCCGATCACCGTGGTGTTCACCGTGCCGCAGGACGACGTCGTCCGGGTGCAGCGCGCCCTGGCAGCGGCCGCCGACGTGCCGGTCGAGGCCTACAACCGCGATTTCCGCACCCGTCTCGGTGCGGGCACGCTGCTGGCGATCGACAACCAGGTCGACACCGCCACCGGCACGGTGCGCCTCAAGGCGGTCTTCCCCAACGACGATGGCACCCTCTTTCCCAGCCAGTTCGTCAACGCCCGGCTCCTCGTGGAGACGGTCCGCGACACGGTGGTCGTGCCCGCCGCGGCGGTGCAGCGCGGGCCCGAGTCGTCGTTCGTCTATGTCGTGCAGCCCGATTCGACCGTCTCGCTGCGCACGGTCCGGCCCGGAGCGGCCGCCGGTGACCTGGTGGCGATCGACGACGGGCTCGCCGCCGACGAGATCGTGGTCACCGCCGGCATCGACCGCCTCACCGACAAGGCGAAGGTGAGCGTGAAGGGGAGCGGTCCTCCAGGAGCCGGCTCGCCGCCGGCGGCCGTGGCGGGCAAACCGGCGGCGGCCCCGGGGCCCTGATCCATGAGCCTCTCCCGGCCCGTCATCCTCCGGCCGGTGGCCACCTGGCACTTGATGGTGGCCCTGCTGCTGGCGGGCCTGCTTGCCTGGCGCGCGCTGCCGATTTCGGCGCTGCCCCAGGTCGACTAGCCGACGATCCAGGTCGTCACCTTCCATCCCGGCGCCAGCCCCGAAGTAATCACCGCCACGGTCACCGCGCCGCTCGAGCGGCAATTCGCCCAGGGGCCCGGCCTGGCGCAGATGACCTCGACCAGCTCGGCCGGCTGTTCGACGATCACGCTCCGCTTCGCCCTCGACCTCGACATCGATGTCGCCACCCAGCAGGTGCAGGCGGCGATCAGCGCTGCCGCGGCCTACCTCCCCCGTGACCTGCCCAATCCGCCGGTCTACACGAAGACCAACCCGGCCGACGCCCCCGTCCTGACCCTCGCCCTGACCAGCGACACGCTGCCCCTGACGCGGGTCCAGGATCTGGCCGACTCGCGGCTGGCACAGAAGATCTCGCAGCTCTCCGGCGTGGGGTTGGTGACACTCTCCGGCGGGCAGAAGCCCGCGATCCGCATCCAGGCCAACCCCGTGGCGCTGGCGTCGATGGGGTTGGGCATGGAGGACCTGCGCGGGGCGCTCGTGCAGGCGAGCGTCAACATGGCCAAGGGGAGCCTCGACGGCAGCCGTCAGGCGTTCACCATCGCGGCCGACGACCAGCTCCTCACCAGCGCCGAGTTCCGCGACCTGGTGATCGGCTGGCGCAACGGGGCGGCGATCCGCCTCACCGACGTGGCGGAGGTGGTCGACGGTCCGGAAAACGTCCATCAGGCCGCCTGGATGAACGACCGCCCGGCCGTGATCGTCAACATCCAGCGGCAGCCGGGGGCCAACATCATCGCGGTCGTCGACGCCATCCAGGCGCTGCTGCCGCAGCTGCAGGCGGCGCTCCCGGCGGCCGTCGACGTGCACATCCTCACCGACCGGACGACCACGATCCGCGCCGGAATCGCCGGCGTCCAGCACGAGCTGCTCCTGACCATCGTCCTGGTGGTGTTCATCATCTTCGTGTTCCTCCGCGACCTGACCGCGACGGTGATCCCCGGCGTGGCGGTGCCGCTGTCGCT
>SXWA01000226.1 GCA_005791575.1 Planctomycetaceae bacterium | reverse complement strand
TTCACACGGGAAACTCACCCCGAGGAAAATCCACAGCACCACCGGCAGACACGCGGAGGAAACTCGCTCCGCGAGAAAGGCCGGTCAGATTGCCGTCAGCAGCCGGTGTGCGGCGCGACGGGTGGGTGCTTGCAGGAGCGGTTCCACGTTCAGGTGCGTGTCACATCGAATGCGTTCCGTTGAACGCGGGTGGGTAGATACGGATCGCTGCATGGGCGATCAAGACCAATCGATCGGCCGCGACCACGAATCGATGAAACGGCATGAATCTCGATGACGAATCGACATCCCACCGGGCACACCTCCGCCTCGCGGGGGGCACATCGCCGGTGGCCGGGCCGACGATGCCAACGGCTCATCCATGAGCAGGCTGCGGCCGAACAGCCTGTTCGCGCTCGACAGCGTGCCCGAGCATGGCCCTCACGCCGGCGCGACGTGCCAGCGTCCGCCGCGCACCACCGCGCGGCCGTGGAACAGGTAACCGAGCACCCCCGCCACGGTGCCGACCACGGTCACCGCCAGCCAGGCCGGCAGCGCCGCAGCGGGCAGCGCCGCCGCCAGCCCGCGCAGTGCGAGCCAGGTCCCCGCACAGGCCACCGCCCCGGCCGCCACCCCGTCGAGGACGGCGCGCCCGAACCACGGGTGACCTTCCACCAGCGGCGGCAGCACCCGGCCGGCACGCCGCTCGCGCACCGCGTTCCACCAGCCGAAGACGGTGGTGATCGCGCAGAGGAAGAAGGCCATCGGCACGAGCATCGCCGCCAATGAAAGGCCCTCCATCACCGGCACGCCGGCGGCGGAACGGTAGAGCCAGGCGGCGATCGCGCCGTTGATCAGGAGATTGATGAGAAAGTCGATCCGGGCCGCCACCCGCCATGCGAACCATGCCACGCTCGGCGGGGCGACGGGAAGAGGGTCGGGAGGCTGGCTGGTCGTCATGGCGGGATCCCGGGGGCCCGAGTCTACGATCCCGACCCGGCGCCGCCGCGGGGGGCCGGCCGGAGGGCGGTTCCCGCCGGTATACTGACCGGTCCTTCCGCACTCGAGAGCCCGGAGTGGCGCCCTTGCGGAGGTTCTCCCGGAGTCGATCCATGCGTCGGCAGATGTCGGCAGCCGCGGCCCTCGCGGTGGGCCTGGGGTGGTGGGTGGTGGCGACCGGAACGGCGGCCGCGGCCCGGCTCGAACTGGCCGAGGGGAGCCACGTCTGCATCATCGGCGGCGGCGTCGCCGACGCGATGCAGCACACCGGCTGGCTCGAGACCCTGCTCCACAGCCGCTTTCCCAAGCACCGGCTCGTGATCCGCAACCTCGCCTACGACGGCGACGAGATCGATCCGGCGAAGCGGATGCGGAGTGCCGACTTCGGTACCCCCGACCAGTGGCTCGCCGGCTCGGCGCCGATCCCCAATCCCGGGGCGCTGGCCACGAAGGACTTCGTCCGCGAAAACCGCTTCGAGCTCGCCGGCACCCGCGCCGACGTGATCCTCGCCTTCTTCGGCTCGAACGAAGCCCATGCCGGCCCGGCGGGAATCGAGGCGTTCCGCGGCCAGGTGCAGGCCTTCATCCGCCACACCCTCGCCCAGCACTACAACGGCGTCGCCCCACCGAAACTGGTGATGTTTTCACCGATCGCCCACGAGGACGTCGGTCGCGCCCACTGGCCCGACGGCAGGGCCCACGACGCGAACCTCGCCCTCTACACCAAGGCGCTCGAGGAGGAGTGCGACAAGGCGAGCGTCGTGTGCGTCGACCTGTTCACGCCGTCGCGCGAGGCCTACGCCAAGCTCAAGGAACCGCTCACGTCCGACGGCATCCACCCCAACGAGCGCGGCGACCGGGAGATCTCCCGGATCATCGACGAGGCGCTGTTCGGCGCGCCGCCGGTGCGCACCCCCGAGGCCCTCGCGCGCCTCCGCGCGGCGGTGGTCGACAAGAACTTCTACTGGTTCAACCGCTACCGCGTCACCGACGGCTACTCCACCTACGGCGGCCGGGCGTGGCTGAAGTTCGTCGACAGCCAGACCAACTACGAGGTCGGCCAGCGCGAGCTCGACTACCTCGACGTGAAGACCGCCAACCGCGACCGGCGGATCTGGGCGACGTGCGCCACGCTCGCCGACCCAGCGGCGAAGCTCCCCGCCGTCGAGGATGTCGGCCTGCCGGAGCTGATCCCGGTGAAGACCAACAAACCGGGGCCGCTCGAGGGGGGCAAACATGAGTTCCTCTCCGGTCAGGAGGCGATCGCGAAGATGACCGTCCACTCGGGGATGAAGGTCGAACTGGTCGCCGACGAGGCGATGTTCCCCGAGCTGATCAACCCGGTGCAGATGGCCTTCGACACGCAGGGCCGGCTGTGGGTCGCCGCCTGGCCCACCTACCCGCACTGGCGCCCCGACGAGCCGATGAACGACAAGCTCCTGATCCTCGAAGACACCGACGGCGACGGGCGCACTGACCGGATCAAGACGTTCGCCGACGACCTCCACAATCCCACCGGCTTCGAGTTCTGGGGCAGGGGGGTGATCGTCGCCCAGGGGCCCGACATCCTCTACCTCGAAGACACCGACGGCGACGACGACTACGACGTGAAGACGCGGATCATCGGCGGCCTCGACACCGCCGACACCCACCACACCGCCAACAGTTTCTGCTTCGACCCCGCGGGGGCGGTCTATTTCCAGGAGGGCACGTTCCACCACACCCAGAGCGAGACGCCGTGGGGCCCGCCCGTGCGCTGTGCCAACGGCGCCGTCTACCGCTACGAGCCGCGGACCGGCAAGTTCGGCCTCTACACCTCCTACTCGTTCGCCAACCCCCACGGCCACGCCTTCGACCACTGGGGTGACGACGTCGTCGTCGACGGCACCGGCGCCGTGCCCTACTGGGGGTCGGTGTTCTCGACGCGGCTCGACGGGCTCGACAAGCACGCGGGGGCGCCGAGTGTCTATCAGCAGCGCACGCGCCCCTGCCCGGGGATCGAGTTCCTCTCGAGCGCCCACTTCCCGGAGGAGTTCCAGGGCAATCTCCTCGTCGGCAACGTGATCGGGTTCCAGGGGATCCTCCGCTACACGATGGCCGCCGGCGCCGGGAGCTTCCCCGAGGCGACCGAGGCGGAGCCGATCGTCTCGTCGAGCGACCCCAACTTCCGCCCCGCCGACCTCGAGATCGGCCCCGACGGGGCGATCTACTTCACCGACTGGCAGAACCCGATCATCGGCCACATGCAGCACAACCTCCGCGACCCGAGCCGCGACCGGATCCACGGCCGCGTCTACCGGGTGGTGATGGAGGGCAAGGCGCTGCCCAAGCCGGTGCCGATCGCCGGTCGGAGCGTGAAGGAGGTGGTCGCGCTGCTCGCCGACCCGATCGACCGTGTGCGCTACCGCGCCAAGCTCGAGCTCGCCGGCCGCCCCGAGGCGGAGGTGGTGCCGGCGGTGAAGGGCTGGCTGGCGGGCCTCGACACGGCGGCGCCCGGGTTCGAGCACCGGCGGCTCGAGGCCCTGTGGACACTGCGGCACTTCGATCAGGTGGACCAGCCGCTCCTCGAGGCGGTGCTCGCCGCGAAGGATCCCCGGGCCCGCGCGGCGGCAGTGCGCGTCTTGGCGGCGATCGCCGACCGGGTGCCGGGTGCCCTCGACATGGTGCGCCGGGCAGCGGCAGACGAGAGCCTCCGGGTGCGGCTCGAGGCGGTGCGCACCGCCTCCTACCTGCGCGTGCCGGAGGCGGTCGAGGCGCTGGCGATCGCCAGCGAGTTTCCCAGCGACCGGCAGATGGACTACGTGAAGAAGGAGGCGGCGCGCGTGCTCGATCCGGAGTTCCGCCGTGCCCGCGAGGCGAAGCAGCCGCTGGCGCTGGTCAGCGACGCGGGGAAACGCTGGCTCTACCGCAGCCTCTCCACCGACGAGCTGGTCCACGAGCCGCGCGGCCCCGCCCTGTACCGCGAGATGCTCCTCCGCCCCGGGCTCGACGAGCGCCTGCGCGGCGAGGCGGTCGAGGCGCTCGCCGCGGCCGACAAGACGACCGTCGTCCGCGTGGTGGCCGGGGCCCTCGACCAGCTCGACCGCCAGGAGGGGGAGATCGACTCGCCGACGGTGTTCGACCTGATCCGCGTCCTGCTCGCGCGCCCCGCGGCCGAGTTGGCGGAACTGCGCGGCGACATGGAGCGGCTGGCGACGCAGGCCCGGCGGCCGGTGCTGCGCCGGATCGGCTACGTGGCCCTGATGACGATCGACGCCCGCGCCGCCGGCGACAGCGACCCGAGCGCGAAGGCGTGGGGCCTCGCCGCGGCCGACCCGCGGCGCCAGGTCGATCTCGTCGAGGCCCTGCCGCTGGTCTCCGATCCGGCGGTGCGCTCCGGCCTCTACGAGCGGATCCTCCCGCTGGTCGATGCCGGGGGTGCGGCCGCCACGGCGCCGGGCACCGTCGGCCGGTTCGTGCGCATCGAGCTGTCCGGCAAGCAGCGGACCCTCACGCTCGCCGAGGTCGAGGTCTTCGCCGGCAGCGACAACGTCGCGCGGCGCGGCAAGGCGTCGCAGAAGAACACCTCCAACGGCGGCGACGCCGGCCGGGCGATCGACGGCAACGCCCACCCCGCCTGGGAGAAGGGGGGCCAGACCCATTCCATCGAGGGCACCGAGAATCCCTGGTGGGAGGTCGACCTGGGCAGCGACCAGCGGATCGAGCGGATCGTGATCCACAACCGCGAGGGGGCCCTCGGCGAGCGACTCAAGAGCTTCACCCTCAAGGTGCTCGACGGCGCCCGGGGGGAGGTGTTCGCGGTCGAGAAGCAGCCGGCCCCGACGCCGGCCGCCGAGATCGCCCTGGCCAGCGACGCGGTGCGGACCGCGGCCGCGATCCGCCGCGCCGCCTTCACCGCCCTCGCCGGCGTTCGCGGCAGGGAGGCCGATGTCTTCGCCCGGATCGCCCCGTTCGTGAACAGCAACGCCGACCGCGACGCCGCGATTGCGGCGCTGTCGACGATCTCCCCCGCGCTCTGGCCGGCCGATGGCGCTGCCGACCTGGTCGCCACACTCGTCGCCGGGCTGAAGAAGCGCTCGGCCGAGGAGCGCTCCAGCGACGCCGGGCTCGCCGCCTGGCAGTTCGCCGAGCGGCTCACCACCCTGCTGCCCCCCGCCGAAGGAAAGGCGCGGCGGGCGGAGCTGGCGGAGCTCGGCGTGCGCGTCGTGCGGATCGGCACCGTCTACGAGCGGATGGCCTACGACGTGGAGACGATCGCCGTCCAGGCGGGTCGGCCGGTGCTGTTCGTGCTCGCCAACGCCGACGTCATGCCCCACAATTTCGTCATCACCCGGCCCGGGATGATGCAGGAGGTGGGGGAGGCGGCCGAGGCGAAGGCGCAGGACCCGGCGTTCGCGAAGCGGCAATTCGTGCCGGAGCATCCCGCGGTGCTCGCCGCCAGCACCCTGCTCCAGCCGCAGGCCAGCCAGCGCGTCACCTTCGAGGTGCCGACCGAGCCCGGCGTCTATCCCTACGTCTGCACCTATCCCGGCCACTGGCGGCGGATGTTCGGGGCGATGTACGTCGTCGCCGACCTCGAGGGCTACCTCGCCGATCCGGCGGGCTACCTCGCCACCCATCCGCTCGAGATCAAGGACGCCCTCCTCAAGGACCGGCGGCCGCGCACCGAATGGACGCTCGCCGACCTCGAGGGGAGCGTGGCGGCCCTGGAGAAGGGACGGAGCTTCGTCCACGGCCGCGAGCTGTTCCGCACCACCAGCTGCGTCGCCTGCCACAAGCTCGGTTCCGAGGGCAACGCCTTCGGTCCGGAGCTGGCGAAGCTCGAGGCGAAGATGACGCCACTGGAGATCACCCGGCACATCCTCGAGCCGTCGCTGAGGATCGACGAGAAGTACCGCAGCGTCACCGTCCAGACCGACGACGGCCGCACGCTCACCGGCCTCGTGGTCGCCGAGACCCCGACGGAACTGTCGCTCGTCGAGAACCCGGTCGCCCGGGCGGAGCCGGTGCGGATCCCCAAGGCCTCGATCGAGGCCCGGAAGGCATCGCCGGTGTCGATCATGCCCAAGGGGATGCTCGACAAACTGTCGCGCGACGAGGTGCTCGACCTGGTGGCCTACGTGGCCGCACGGGGGGAGGAATCGAGCGCCCTCTTCGCCCCGGACGGCTGCCCGCACCATGACACGGGCAAGTGAATCCCGGACGGGGCCCCGAGGAGGATCGCGATGAACGATGCCAGCGGCGGGGATGAGAAGGAATACGGCCGCATCCGCCCCCTCGATGCGGCCGAGCGGCGCGTCCTCGGCGTGCTGGTGGAGAAGGCGAAGACCACCCCCGACCAGTATCCGCTGTCGCTCCTGGCCCTGGTCAACGGCTGCAACCAGAAGAGCAACCGCGAACCGGTCATGACCCTCGACGAGGAGGCGGTCGACCGGGCCCTGGAGAGCCTGCGGGCGATCGGCGCCGCCGCCGAGCTCTTCGGCGGCGGGCGCGTGCCGCGCTACCGCCACCACATGCGTGATTGGCTCGGCATCGAGGGAGCCCAGGCGGCGATCCTCGCCGAGCTGCTCCTCCGCGGCGAACAGAGCGAGGGGGATCTGCGCGGCCGGGCCAGCCGCATGGAACCGATCGCCGATCTCACGATCCTCCGCCAGCACCTCGATGCCCTGGCCGAACGCGGCCTCGTCGTCTGGCTCTCCCCGCCGGGCCGCGGCCGGATGCTGACCCACGGGCTCCTGCCGGCGGAGAAGCTCGAGAAGGTGAAGGTCCAGCTCGGTCTGGCGATGGCGGCCGCCGCGGCAGCGGCCCCTCCGCGCCCGGCGGGTGACGACGACGACGCCCCGACCGGCCCCCCCGTGGCCCACCGGCCTGTCGCCGCCGTCGGGCCCGCGGGGATGGTCGAGCGACTCGCTGAGCGAGTGGCGCACCTCGAGACGACCGTCGCCGACCTGACGGCGCGGCTGGCGGCGGTCGAGAAGCTGCTCGAGTGACGACCTGCCCGCGGGGGGCGCGCCGATCCCCGGCCAAGGATGCACGACGATGATCGGCCCGGTCAACGCCGTCGCCACGCTGCCCCGCCGCCGGTGGAGCGCCGGTGCCGTCGCGGTCGCGCTGGTGGTGATCGGCCCTGGCACGCCGGCGCCCGCCGCCGATCCCGCGGCGTTGTTCGAGGCGAAGATCCGGCCGCTGCTGGTGCGGGCCTGCCTCGACTGCCACTCCGGTGCCGACGCGCCGCGCGGCCTGCGCCTCACCGACCGTGCCGGCTGGGCGGAGAGCGGGGTGATCGAACCGGGCCGCCCGGAAGCCAGTCGCCTCCTCGCCCTGCTCCGGTCCACCGACTCCGACGAGGTGATGCCGCCCCCCGCGACCGGGATCACCCTCTCCGCCGCGGAGATCGCCGCCGTCGAGGAGTGGATCAGCGCCGGCGCGGTCGATCCCCGCGACGATGGTGCCGCGGGATCGCCGAGCGGTCCGACCCTGCGCCGCCCCCCCTTCGCGCTCACCGCCGCCGATCGGGGGCACTGGGCGTTTCAGCCGCTGGCGGTGCCGGAGACCCCGGCTGGCACGGTGGCTTCCGCCGCGGAGACGATCGACCGCCTCGTCGCCGCCGATCCGGCCGTGGCCGACGCGGCCGCCGTCCCCCTGGCGACAGCGCGCGACCTGGTGCGCCGGGCGACGTTCGATCTCCACGGCCTGCCCCCGACGCCGGAGGCGGTGGCCGCGTTCGCTGCCGATCCGTCCCCCGCAGCCTGGGGGCGGTTGATCGACGCCCTGCTCGCCGCGCACCACCACGGCGAACGCTGGGGGCGCTTCTGGCTCGACTGGGTCCGCTACGCCGAGACCAACGGCTACGAGCGCGATTCCGACAAGCCCGACGCCTGGCGCTACCGTGACTACGTCATCCGGGCCTTCGCCCGCGACACCCCCTACGACGAGTTCCTCGTCGAGCAGATCGCCGGCGACGACCTGGCCGCGGAAGCGGGCTGGTCCGCCACGGTCGAGCCCGGTCGGTACCGCGAGGCGCTGATCGCCAGCGGCTTCCTCCGGCTCCACCAGTGGGACGACGAACCGGCGAACGCCGCGCAGGCCGACCTCGACGATGCCGACGACATCCTGGTCTCGATCGGCAGCGCGTTTCTCGGCCTCACGATCGGCTGCGCGCGGTGCCACGACCACAAGTACGACCCCCTCTCGCAGCGTGACTATTCGGCGCTGGTGGGTTTTCTCCGTGGACTCGAGCCCTACGGCAAGCCGCACCGCGGCGGCGGATCGCGCGGCCTCGGGCAGATCCAGCGGGCCTTGGGCGCCGACGGGGCGCTCGCCCTGGCGGCGGTGGAGCTGCCCACCCCGGCCGCGACCTTCATCCTCCACCGCGGCGATGTCCACGCGCCCGGCGCCGCGGTCGAACCGGGTGTGCCGGAGATCCTCGCCGACCGCGGCGATCCGCTGCCGCCGATCGTGCCCCGCGCCGGCTCGTCGGGACGGCGGCTGGCGCTGGCGCGCTGGCTGGCGAGCCCCCACCATCCGCTCACCGCCCGGGTGCTGGCCAACCGGGTGTGGCAGCGCCACCTCGGCACCGGCATCGTCGCCACGGTCGATGACTTCGGCATCACCGGCGCCCCCCCGGCCAACCGCCCCCTCCTCGATTTCCTTGCCGCGGAGCTGATCGCCTCCGGCTGGTCGGTGCACCACCTCCACCGCATCATCATGGGCAGTCGCACCTACCGCACCGCCGCGGGGCAGGAGGTGGGCGCGGCGCCGTCGTACCGCCGCCACCGCACGGCGCGGCTCGACGCCGAAGCGATCCGCGACGGCTTCCTGTTCATGGCGGGGCATCTCGGACCGAAGGATGCCGGCCCCCCCGTCTATCCCGCGCTTCCCGAGGCGGTCCGCGCGACGACCAACCAGGCATCGTTCAAGTGGCCGGAGAGCGCGCCTGAGGAGCAGGACTGCCGCAGCGTCTACCTCGCGGTGCGTCGGGCGCAGAAGCCCCCGTTCCTCGAGGCCCTCGACGCCCCCACCGGGTCGGCGCCGACCGTCGTCCGGCCGACCACCACCACGGCGCCGCAGGCGCTTCTCCTGCTCAACGATCCCTGGGTCCACGCCCAGGCGGAGCGGCTCCGCGACCGGGTCCGGCGCGAGGCCGGCGCGGCGCCACCGGAGCGGCTGTCGCGCCTCTGGCAGATCGTCTACCAGCGTGAGCCGTCGGCTGCCGAGCGCGCCGCCGCGGAAGCGTTCCTCGAGGAGCAGGCGGGCGGCACCGACGACGCCGACGCAGCCTGGGGGAGCCTCTGCCGGGCCCTGCTCAATTCCAACGAAGCGATCCACGTCGACTGACAGGTGGGCCGATGCACGCCGCAGACCATCTGCCGGTTTCCCGCCGCCACTTCTGCACCACCACCGGCGCCGGTTTCGGATCGCTGGCGCTGGCGGCACTCCTCGAGCGCGACGGTGCCGGCAGGCTCAGCGCGGGGGAGCCACCCGCCGCCGATCCGCTCGCCCCGCGGGCCCCGCCCCTCCCCGCCCGGGCCCGGGCGGTGATCTTCCTGTTCATGTTCGGCGGGCCGTCGCAGATCGACCTCTTCGACCACAAGCCGCAGCTCCAGGCCCGCGACGGGCAGACGATCGACAACGAGTTCCGCATCGGCGCGACGACGAAGGCGGTCCTCCAGGCGAGCCGGCGCACCTTCGCGCGGCACGGGGAATCGGGGCTCTGGTGCTCCGACGCCCTCCCCCATCTCGCCCGCCACGTCGACAAACTGGCGCTGATCCACTCCCTCCACACCGACTCGTTCGCCCATGCCGGCGCCGTCCTCCAGGCGAACTGCGGCCGGATCCTCCAGGGCCATCCGTCGGTGGGATCGTGGGTCACCTACGGCCTCGGCTCCGAAAGTGACGAGCTGCCCGGCTATGTCGTCATGCTCGATCCGCGCGGCGGGCCGACCAGCGGAGCGCCAAACTGGTCGAGCGGCTACATGCCGGCTGCCTACCAGGGCACGCCGATCCGCTCCGGTGCCGCGCCGATCCTCCATCTCGATCCGCCGCCCGGCATCGACCGCGCGGCGCGGCGCCGCGAGATCGACTTCATCAACCGCCTCAACGAGGCCCACCGCGCCGACCGCGGCGCGGCCTCCGAACTGGCGGCGCGGATCCGAACCTACGAGCTGGCGTTCGCCATGCAGCACTCCGCGCCGGAAGCGCTCGATCTCGCCGACGAGACGGCCGAGACCCGCGCCCTCTACTGCATCGACGAACCGAAGCCCGACTGGCATCCGCTCGCCCTCGGCCCCGCCACGTTCGGGCGCCAGTGCCTCCTCGCCCGGCGCCTGGTGGAGCGCGGCGTGCGCTTCGTGCAGATCTACTCCGGCGGCGGACCGGCCGGCGGGCAGAACACGTGGGACGGCCACCACGGCATCGAGGAGAACCTCCGCCTCCACTGCCCGGAGATCGACCGGCCGATCGCCGCCCTGCTCCCCGAGCTGGCGCGGCGCGGCCTGCTCGTTTCCACGCTCGTCGTCTGGGGGGGTGAGTTCGGGAGGATGCCGGTGTCGGAAACCTTCAACACCGGCGGCAAGCCCGGCGGCCGCGACCACAACCCGCGCGGCTTCACCTACTTTCTCGCCGGTGGCGGCGTGAAGGGGGGCCTGGCCTACGGCGCGACCGACGAGATCGGCGAGAAGGCGGTGGAGAACCCGCGCCACCTCCGCGACCTCCACGCCACGATCCTCCACCTGATGGGGCTCGACCACCGCCGCCTCACCTACTTCCACGGCGGGCTCGCCGAAAAGCTCACCGGCGTTGTCGAGGCCCATCCGATCCGCGCGGTGATCGCCTGACCGGT
>SXWA01000225.1 GCA_005791575.1 Planctomycetaceae bacterium | reverse complement strand
GGGTGGGCATCTGCCCCGTCGCCGGCGGAGCCCGGGACTGGCGGCAGTTCGTCGCGAGTCGGCTATCCTGCCGCGAGCAGGAACTGCTGCCATCCCGGGCGGGGCACCGCGGCGCGGCCGTGGCCGGGAATCCTGCGGTGCTCCGCGCGGGGGGGCGGGGATGAGGGGCAGTCCTGCCTCTTTTTCGGCGGAGCCCGGGCCTGGCGGCGGTTCGTCGCGGGTCACGCCATCAGGTCGTGGAACCGCTGGAAGAGGTGCGCCGCGTCGTGGGGACCGGAGGCGGCCTCCGGATGGTACTGCACCGAGAAGGCCGGCAGCGTGCGGTGGCGCAGCCCCTCGACCGTGCCGTCGTTGAGATTGACGTGGGTCACCTCGACGTCCGCCGGGAGGCTCGCCTCGTCGACGGCGAAGCCATGATTCTGCGAGGTGATCTCCACCCGGTCACGGAGCCGGTCAAGCACCGGCTGGTTCGCCCCGCGGTGACCGAACTTGAGTTTGAACGTCCGGCCGCCGCAGGCGAGTCCGAGGAGCTGGTGGCCGAGGCAGATCCCGAACATCGGCACCTTCCCCACCAGCCCGCGCACCGTATCCACACAGTAACCGAGCACCTCCGGGTCGCCCGGACCGTTGGAGAGGAAGACGCCATCGGGGCCGAGAGCGAGCACCTCGGCGGCGCTCGCCCGACCCGGGAGCACCGTCACCCGGCAGCCACTGCTGACCAGATGGCGGGCGATGTTCCATTTCATGCCGTAGTCGAGGGCGACGACGTGCTTCTCGGCAGCGGGCCGACCGACGCTCGGCATCACGCCGCCCGTCGTTGGCTGCACGAGGGGCAGGGCATCGGCATCGAGCGCGTCGGTCCACTCGCGGCGCTGCCGCGGCATCACCTCGGCCACGAGATCACGCCCCACCAGCGCCGGCGATGCGCGTGCCACCCGCACGAGCTCCTCCGGATCGAGGATCTCGGTCGAGACCACGCCGGTCATCGCGCCGCGGATCCGCAGCCGGCGCACCAAGGCGCGGGTGTCGATGCCGGTGAGGCCGATCACCCCGGCGGCGGCCAGGTAGTCGGAGAGGGTGCCGGTGGCGGTGAAGTTGCTGGCGATGCGGCTCGCCTCGCGGACGACGAACCCGGCCATCTGCACGCCGCCGCTCTCGATGTCGGCCGGATTGACGCCGTAGTTGCCGATCTGCGGCGCGGTCATGCAGAGGATCTGACCGCGGTAGCTGGGGTCGGTGAGGATCTCCTGGTAGCAGGTCATCGAGGTGTTGAAACAAACCTCGCCCGACGCCGTGCCGGTGCCGCCAAACGAATCGCCGACGTAGACCGTGCCGTCCTCGAGGGCCAGTGCCGCGCGTGCCACGGGTGTCTCCGGGTGCAGGGGATCGACTCGCTTTCTGATGCTACCACGGGCCGGCAGGGCCGCCTTCAGCGGCCCGTTCCCGCCGGTTCCCGCGCCAATTCCACAGCCGGGGTGCCGTCGTCGCGGAGTTTGCCGGCCGCCCAGAGCGTGCCCCGGGTGACGAGGCCGAGGAACTCGTCAGTCGCCACCGTCTCGGCGTAGTGACCGATCGTCGTGCCGAAGACGCGCGTCTTGTCGTACTGATTCGTCCAGATGCAGGTCTGCATCGCGTTGCGGTCGGTGCTCATCGCCTCGCCGAGCGGGGTCGCCGTCGGCCACACCTTGTCGGAGTAGTAGAGCTCCTCCTTCGGCACCGCCCATTCCCGCGGCAGGCCGGCCAGCACCGGGTGGTTGCCGAGCAGCCGGCAGGTGTAGGCGTAGTGGGCGCCGTGGCCGGGGGAGGTGATGCCACAGAACTTGAACCACTCGTCGTTGCCCACGCGGTAGCAGTGCATCGCGCAGTGCATGAGCACGGCCGGCACACCCTTCCTGTGCTCGGCGAGGATCTTGTCGAGGAACTTCGGATCCTTGACGTCGGAGAAGCACTCGTTGTGGAAGACGACGTCGTAGCCCTTCGCCCAGTCGGGCTTGTCGTAGATCGAGATCGGGTGGTTCGTCGAGGTGCCTCCCTCGTGGACCACCGTCGTGCGGATCCGCGCCCGCGCGGCGAGACCGCGGGTGATGAGCTCCTTCTGGCGGTCGTAGTCGTGGCAGCAGCCGCCGGTGATGTAGAGCACCTCGAGCGGCTTGCCCGGTTCGGCCGCCGGCAGGGCGGGGGCGTGCATCGCGGCGCCAATCGCCGCGCACGCGACCAGGAGCCAGCCGATGCCCCACTCACCGACCACTTGCCCACCGACGAGTTGCATCTGCCGCATCGTCGCCCCCTCCCCTCGCGCTGTCGTGTTTCGGAAGTGAGAGGGGAGCGTACCACGCCCCTCCGCAGGACTACACCCGCCGCACAGCATTCCCCATGCCATTTGCCACATCGGAATGAGCCGGCTGGTGTTACGTCGAATCGGAACCGCACCCCCGGCGGCGTCGTACAACACAGGCGTCGCCGAGTCGCGGTCGGAAGGCCGTGAACGGGGGAACCAATCGGTGTGATCGACCGCCTCCTGCAGGGCGGCGATCACACCCGGGGCGAAGGAGCATGCGAGTGCTCCCGGGTACTTTCAAGCCCGAGCCCGTCAGCTAACAGCCCGTGGCCAAAGTCCATCCATGGCCTTTGGCCACTCGAAAAGCTGCGCTTTTCACGGGAGTTGCACTCCCGGCACCTCATCCCTGTGGTGCGGCAGGCTGTTCGGCCACCGCCTGCTAACCCCGTAGGCATGGCCGGACGCGGTGTCCGGCCCGAGTTGAAAGGGCATTCTCCGCCCCGTCGCAGTGGGGCGAAACGCCCAGGTATGCGTGCGTGCCGACCGCCCCCGGGCGGTGGCTCGAGGTTACCGGTCCGGCTGCACGCTGGAGGGGTGACTCATGTTCTGGATGGATTCCGTCATCACCGCCATCGCGCTGATCCTCGGTGCGTTGGCCTTCCTCTTCTGGCTCTGCTTCCGCTGGATCCCCAACGACCGCATCGGTGTGGTCGAGAAGTGGTGGTCGCTCGCCGGCAGCGTGCCGGAGGGGCCGATCCTCGCCCTCGGCGACGAGGCCGGCTACCGCTCCGACGTGCTCCGTGGTGGACTTCACTTCGGCTACTGGCGCTGGCAATACGCGATCCACTCGGTGCCCCTGGTGACGATCCCCGAGAGCCGGATCGGCTACGTCTTCGCCCGCGACGGTGAGCCGCTGCCCCCCGCACAGACACTCGGCCGGATCGTGGGATGCAACAACTTCCAGGACGCGCGGGCCTTCCTCGGCACCCCCCGCGGCGGCCTCGCCGGCCAGCGCGGCCGGCAGCGCGCGATCCTCCGCGAGGGTGTCTACGCGATCAATCCCGCCCTCTTCACGGTGATCAGCGACAACGGTGTCTTCGCCCTCCGGGCGGTACTGACCCGCGCGGAGCAGGCCGCCACGGCGCAGTGGCTCGAGGAACTGAAGAGCGTCGACGGCTTCTCCCCGGTGGTGGTCGGCCGCCGTCGCCCCGAGGCGGAGGTGGAGGGAGCGGACAGCGCCGCCGACGACTCGATCGCCATCGTCACCGTGCACGACGGCCCGTCGCTCCCTCCGGGTGAGATCATCGCCCCCACCGTCGGCGGCGACCTCGCCGACGCCGACTACCACAACAACTACCAGGATCCCGAGGCCTTCCTCCGCGCCGGCGGCCGCCGCGGCCGGCAGCACATGCCGCTCACCGACGGCACCTCCTTCCTCAACCGCTGGTTCGCCACCGTCGAGGTGATCCCCAAGACGGTCGTCCTGATCGGCTCGGTGGGCGTGGTGGTGAGCTACATCGGCCGCACCGGCGCCGACGTCTCGGGCACCACGTTCCGCCACGGCGAACGGGTGGCGGAGGGGGAGCGCGGCGTCTGGGAGCGGACGCTCGGCCCGGGCAAGTACGCCTTCAACACCTACTCGGGCAACGTCGTGCTCGTGCCCACGACCAACTTCGTGCTCCACTGGGTGACGGGGCGGAGCGAGTCGCACCGCTACGACGAGAGCCTCAAGAGCATCGACCTGGTGACGAAGGATGCCTACGAGCCGTCGCTCCCGCTCTCGGTGGTCGTCCACATCGACTACCAACGGGCTCCGAGCGTGATCCAACGCTTCGGCGACGTCCAGCGCCTCATCACCCAGACGCTCGACCCGATGCTCTCGGCCTACTTCCGCGACATCGCCCACAAGAAGACGATGCTCGAACTGCTCCACGACCGCGACAAGATCCAGGCCGAGGCACGCGTCGAGCTGCGCGACAAGTTCCACGAGTTCGACATCGAGTGCGTCGACGTGCTGATCGGCAAGCCGGAGACCGGCAAGGACTCGGGCAAGATCGAGACGCTCCTCGACCAGCTCCGCGAGCGGCAGCTCTCGGTGGAACAGCTCGAGACCTTCGAACGGAAGCGGGTGGCGGCGGAGAAGATGCGGCTCCTCGCCGAGGCCCAGGCCCAGGCGAGCATGCAGACCAACCTCACCAACGCCCGCGTCGAGGCCCAGATCGCCGAGCAGAAGGGTGAGGCGGAGCTCGCCAAGGCGCGGAAGTCGGCCGAGCAGATGGTGGTGATGGCGGAGGCCGAGCTCGCCCAGTCGCGCCGCCGCGCCGAGCAGACGGTGCTCCTCGCCGAGGCCGCCAGCCGGCAGCAGGAGCTCGAAGGGCGCGGCGAGAGCCGCCGGGTGATGCAGGTGGGGCTCGGCGAGGCGGCGGTGCAGCTGAAGAAGATCGCCAGCTACGGCGACCCGCGGCTCTATGCCCTGGCGGAGGTGGCCGGGGCGCT
The DNA here is from genome assembly GCA_005791575.1 of Planctomycetaceae bacterium. GTDB lineage: Bacteria > Planctomycetota > Planctomycetia > Pirellulales > UBA1268 > F1-20-MAGs016. The sequence goes on along the minus strand of SXWA01000225.1, from coordinate 8,810 downwards.
CTCCGGCAGCAGCCAGCCGCTGGTGCCCGAGCGCCTGTTCGTCACCGGCGGTGGCGAAGGCGGCGGCCCGCAGTCGGCCCAGGGGCTGGTCGGCACGCTGCTGGCCCTCCTGGTGGCGGAGAAGAGCGGCTTCGCCCCGGCCACGGTCGGCAGCGACGACCCGCTCGCCCGGTTCGCGGATACGCTGGCCGAGCAGACGATGGACTCGCTGGCCGCCGCCGGGGCGGAGGAGAAGACCGCGAAGGAGGCCTGATGCGTGCCTGGCTGCTCACCGTGCTCGCCGGCGCCGCCGCCGGCGGCATGGGCTGGGGGATCCGCGGGCAGTACGGACACGAGACCGGGGCGATGATCGCCGGGGCGCTCGTCAGCCTCACGCTCGTGCTCCGTGTCTGCCCGCGGGCGCGGCTCCTCGCCGCGGCCCGCGCCGTGGCGCTGGGGACGATCGCCATCGGCTTCGGCGGCTCGATGACCTATGGCCAGACGGTGGGGCTGACGCACGACGAGGCGCTCGTGGGCAACTGGGCGGCGCTCCGCTGGGGGATGCTCGGGCTGGCGCTCAAGGGGGGACTGTGGATCGGGTTCGCCGGCCTCTTCCTCGGCGTCGGCCTGGGAAGGCGGCGTGTCGGCTGGCGCGAGATTGCGGTGGTGATGCTCGGCATGCTGGCGCTCTACGCGCTGGGGATCGGGCTGCTCAATCGACCGTTCGATCCCGCACGGCGCGTCCTTCCGGCAATCTATTTTTCCGACGACTGGCGCTGGGAGCCCGACGCCGCGCTCGAGCCGCGCCCCGAGGTCTGGGGCGGCATGCTCCTGGCGCTGGCGGGCGGCTGGGGGTGGTGGGGCCTGATCCGCCGCGATCCGCTCGCGCGGAACCTCACCCTCTGGGCCTCCCTCGCCGGCGCGGTCGGTTTCCCCCTCGGGCAGAGCCTCCAGGCCTACCACGCCTGGAACCGCGCCGCCTTCCGGGAGGGGGTGTGGGCCGCGCTCGATCCGGTGATGAACTGGTGGAACTGGATGGAGACCGTCTTCGGGATGACGTTCGGTGCCATCCTCGCGATCGGCCTGCTCGCGAACCGGCGGCATCTGGCGGTCGATGCCGACCCGGGCACCCTCGCCGACGACCTGCCCCCCGCCGTCGCCGCCGCCCTGCTCCTGGTGCATGTCGGCATGCTCGTGTGCTGCGAGTTCGCGCGCGTGCCGGCGGTCGACATGATCTACGACCACGGGCCGGTGATGGGGCTGATCCCGCTGGTCGCCGTGGCCGGTGGACGGCAGTGGCCGTTTTTCGTGCTCCTGCCGCTCACGCTGCTGCCGATCGCCGGGAAGACCCTGCGGAACCTGGCGATCGAGAACCACGCCATCTCCCCGGCGACGGGATGGCTCGTGTATCTCGTCGTCCCCCTGCTGCTGGCCAATTGGCTGGCGATCCGCCTCATGCGCCAGGCCCGCGACGAGCGCACCGACGCCCGCGCGCTGGCGGCAGCACTGGCCTTCGACACGATCGTGTATCTTCTCCTCAACTTCGCCTTCTTCCGCTTCCCCTGGCCCTGGCAGACCTGGACCGCCCGCACGCCGAACGCCCTCTGCTTCCTGCTCTGCGCCGCGATTCTCCTCGCTGTCGCGTCTGCCGCGTCATCCTCCCGCCGTGGTGCCCCGCCATGATTCCCAGCCTCCGTCGTGCCCTGCTCCTCGCCGCCTGCTCCCTCGCCTGCGCCGGGCCGTTCCCGGCGATCGCCGCCGACGCCCCGCGCCGGCCGCTCGAGATCGCCGACCTCTTCCGGCTGCCGCGCGTGGCCGATCCGCAGATCTCCCCGGACGGGAAGCAGGTCGTCTGGCAGGTAACGACCGTCCAGCCGGAGGCCAACGGCTCGTCGGTCGCGCTGTGGATCGCCCCCGCCGACGGCTCCGCCCCTCCCCGGCCCCTCACCACCACTGCCGGCACGACGAAAGACACCCGCCCGCGCTGGTCGCCGGACGGCGGCACGATCCTCTTCCAGTCGGACCGCTCCGGCTCGTCGCAGCTGTGGACGGTGCCGGCCGGCGGCGGCCTGCCGACACGGCTCACGGAGATCTCGACCGGCGCCGAGGATGCGGTCTGGTCGCCCGACGGGCGCCGGATCGCGTTCGTCTCCACCGTCCACCCCGAGTTCAGCTTCCTCCCGTTCGCCGAGAGCGACCGGCTCAACGCCGAGCGCGACAAGACCCGTGCCGCCGACCCGGTGAAGGCGCGGACGTTCACGCGGCTCTTCTACCGGCACTGGGATTCCTACGTGGAGGACAAGCGCCGGCACCTGTTCGTGATCGACGCCGCCGGCGGCGGCTGCCGCGACGCCACCCCGGGCGACCGCGATGCCGCCCCGACAAGCAAGACGTTCAGCGTGGCCGACGACCACTGCTTCACCCCCGACTCGCGCCATCTCGTCTTCACCGCGGTGCCGGCCGAGGGGGAGGCATGGAGCACCGACCACGATCTCTGCCGGGTGGCGCTCGACAACGACTCCCCGGAGTGGGAGAGCCTCACCGCGGCCAACAAGGCGGCCGACAACGGCCCGCGCCCGAGCCCCGACGGCCGGCTTCTCGCCTGGCGCGCCCAGTCACGCCCCGGCTACGAGGCTGACACATGGAGTGTGATGGTCGCCCCACTGCGCCCGGACGGCGTGCTTGCCGGTCCGCCGCGGAACCTCACCACGGGAGTCGACGTGTCGGCCGGCGAGATCGCCTGGTCGGCCGACGCCGAGGGGCGCCCATTCGTCGCCTTCCTCCACGAGGTGGACGGCACGGCGGCCGTGGGGAGGGCGTTTCTCGATGACCGCGGCGTGGAGATCGTGCGCGAGTGGCCCGGCATGCCGACCGGGCTGTCCACGGCAGGTCGCGCGGCGGCGTTGCTCGTGACGCGCCTCGACGCGCCGGCGGAGGTCTTCGCGGTGGCCGCACTCGACGGCCCGGCGGCGCGGGTGCCGGTGAGCCGGGCGAACGATCAGGCGATCCGAGGGCTCGACCTGCGAAGGCCGCGCGTGCTCCGCGTGCCGGTCGAGGGGGGCGCGACGATGCAGATGTGGATCCTCGAGCCGCCGGGTTTCGATCCGGCGAAGAAGTGGCCGGTGGCGTATCTCGTCCATGGCGGCCCGCAGGGGGCGTGGGAGGATTCCTGGGGCTGGCGCTGGAACGCGCAGCTCTGGGCCGCGCGCGGCTACGTCGTGGTGATGCCCAATCCGCGCGGTTCGACCGGCTTCGGCCAGAGGTACGTCGACGAAATCACGGGCGACTGGGGTGGGAGGTGCTACCGCGACCTCGTCGCCGGGCTCGACGCCACGGTGGCGCTGCCGTTCGTCGATCCGGAGCGGATCGCGGCGGCCGGCGCCAGTTTTGGCGGGTACATGGTCAATTGGTTCGCGGTCAACGACATCGCCCCGCGATTCCGCTGCCTCGTCAGCCACTGCTCGGTGTGGAACTTCGAGAGCATGTGGGGCACGACCGACGAGCTGTGGTTCGACGAGAACGACCACGGCGGGCTCCCCTGGGAGCAGCCGGGGCGCTACCGGGAGTTCAGCCCGCACGCCCGCGCGGGGGAACTGGGGCGTCACCGCATCCCGTTCCTGGTGATCCACAACGATCTCGACTTCCGCTGCCCGATCGGCCAAGGGCACGAACTGTTCGCAGCGCTGCAGCGGCAGGGGGTGCCGAGTCGGTTCGTGAACTTCCCCGACGAGGGGCACTGGGTGAACAAGCCGGCCAACGCGCGCCGTTGGCACGAAGAGGTCTTCGGCTGGCTGGAGCGCTGGTGTCCTCCGGGCCCCCGTTAACCCGCCGGCCGGAGCCGGCGCCGGCCAACGGCCGCGTGGACCAGCCGGGCGCGTGCCCGGCGCCGTCCACAATCCCCAAGGCCCACGGATGGGCCGCAGGCGATCAAGCAACAGCGCTCAAGCAACCCGCCGGCCAGAGCCGGCGCCGGCCAACGGCCGCGTGGACCAGCCGGGCGCATGCCCGGCGCCGTCCACAATCCCCAAGGCCCACGGATGGGCCGCAGGGGATCAAGCAACACCGATCCGGCCGGTGCTGTCGCCGAGCCGGTCGACATGGCAACCGATGGCGTCGAGCATCCCAAGGTAGAGGTTGGTCAGCGGCGTATCCTGCGGGTGCTCGACGTGGAGCCCCTGCTTGACAGTGCCGCCACCACCGCCCGCGAGGAGGATCGGCAGGTCGTTGTGGTTATGGCGGTTGCCGTCGCCAATGCCGCTGCCGTAGAGGACCATCGAATTGTCGAGGAGCGTGCCCTCTCCCTCCCGCACGGCATCGAGACGCCGCAGCAGGTAGGCCAACTGCTCGACATGGAAGTAGTTGATGCGGCGGATCTTGTCCTGCTTCGCCGGGTCGTTGCCGTGGTGGGAGAGGTCATGGTGCCCCTCGGGCACACCCATGAAGGCGTAGCTGCGGTTGCTCCCCTCGTTGGCGAAGACGAACGTCGAGACCCGTGTCGAGTCGGTCTGGAAGGCGAGCACGAGCAGGTCGCCGAGCAGGCGCAGGTGGTCCTGGTAGCTCTCGGGGATGCCGGCCGGCTGTGCGAAGCCGTGGGAGGCGTCGCTTCCCGACCGGCCCGTCTCTTCCATGCGCCGTTCGAGTTCACGGACGGCGCTGAAGTATTCGTCGAGCTTCCTCCGGTCGGCACCGCCGACGCGGCGCTCGAGCGACTTCGCCTCGTCCTGGACGAAGTCGAGGATCGAGAGTTCGTGCTTCTCGCGCCGCGCCCGCGCCTCTGCCGATTCGCCGGGGCGCCCGCCGGCGAACAGGCGATCGAAGATCAGCCGCGGGTTGCTCTCCTTGGGCACCGACTGGGTCTCGCTCCGCCAGGCGATGTTGGCGGAATAGACGCAGCTGTAGCCGGAGTCGCAGCTCCCCGACTGCCCGCCCCCCTCGGTGCCGATCTCCAGCGACGAGAAGCGGGTCCGCCGGCCGAGATGGGCGGCGGCGAGCTGGTCGACCGACACGCCGACCCGGATGTCGGCGCCGGCGGTCTTGCGGGCCTGCTTCCCGGTGAGGAACGTGGCCAGGGCCCGGGCATGGTCCCCAGGGCCGTCGCCATTGGCCTTGGCCTTGTCGTGGGCGAGCCCGGTGTGGATCGAGAACTTGCCGCGGAGATCGGCGAGTGGCTCGAGGATGCAGGAGAGAGGGAAGTCGGCCCCGGTGGTGGCCGGGGTCCAGTCTTGCATGTGCTTGCCGTTGGGCACGTAGAGGAAGGCCACCCGCTTGGGGGCGGTCGCCCCCTCGGCTGCCGCCACGGTCCGCAGCGGCGCCATGCAATCGAGCAGCGGCAGCGCCAGGGACGTTCCCACCCCACGGAGCGCGGTCCGACGCGACAGAACCGGGCGACTCATGGCATTCCTCCGGCAGGACGCGGGCAGGTGACCGGCAGTTCGGGAAAGTCTACCAGTCTTTCCTCATCGATTCCTCATCGGCTTTCCGGCGCCTCGCGCTGGCGGAAAGCCGGGCTGGTGACGATTTCCGCGACGAGGACGGAAAACCGGTCCCCGCCGGCGGCGGTGGCCGAGGCGATCCGTTCGACGGCGCAGGCGTCGTACCACTCGAGGCCGCGCCCGAGGGCGTACGTGAGCAGCTTTTCCGCCAGGCAGCGCCGGAATTCGTCCTGTCGCAGGAGAAGAATCGCGCGGAGCTCCGCCGGGCCGTTGAACCGGCTGCCGTCGGGCATCTCGCCGCCGGCGTCGATCGGGGCACCGCCATCCTCGGTGCGCCAGTGGCCGATCGCGTCGTAATTCTCGAGGCCGAAGCCGAGCGGATCCATCAGCTTGTGGCAACCGGCGCACCCGGGGTCGACGCGGTGCTGCTCCATCCGCTGGCGCAGCGTGCCGGTGAGCTGGGCGCCGGTGTCCTGCAATTCCGGAACGTTCGGCGGCGGGGGCGGGGGGGGGGCGGCGAACAGGTTCTCGAGGATCCACTTGCCGCGTTTCACGGGGCTGGTGCGCGTGGGGTTGCTGGTGACCGCGAGGATGCTGGCCTGCCCGAGGAGACCGCCGCGGGCGCCACGATCGACCGCCACCTGGCGGAACTCGGTGCCGCTCACGCCGTCGATGCCGTAGTGCCGGGCGAGCCGCTCGTCGAGGATCGACCAGTCGGCATCGAGGAACTCGACGATGCTGCGGTCCTGGCGGACGATGCGCGCGAAAAACTCCTCCGTCTCGCGGCGCATCGAGCGGCGCAGGTCGTCGTCGAATTCGGGGAAGCGTTTGCGGTCGGGGGCGAAGGACTCGAGCGAGCGCAGCTGGAGCCACTGCCCGGCGAAATTGTCGACCAGTGCCCGCGCCTTCGGGTCGGCGAGCATGCGCTGCGACTGCGCCACCAATTGCTCCGGGGTGTGGAGCTCGTGCCGCAGCGCGGCGGCGAGCAACTCCCGGTCGGGCATGCTGCTCCAGAGGAAATAGGAGAGCCGGCTGGCGAGTTCGAAATCGTCGAGATCGCGCACCTCTCCCGCGGGCGGATCCTTCTCCACCCGGTAGAGGAACGACGGACTGACGAGTACGGCGGTGAGCGCCACCTGCATCGCACGCTGGATCGATTCCCCCTGGTCGCGGGCCGTCTCATAGACCCCGAGGAGCCGGTCGAGCTCCCCCGCGGTCGCCGGCCGCCGGTAGGCACGTGAGACGACCGGCAGCAGGACCTCACGGGCCTGCGTTCCCTGGGTCTCGCGGTCTGCCGCCGGATCGACCGGCCGGCTGAAGAACAGCCGATGGGCCTCGGGGAGCGGATCGGGGAGCACGCCGATCGGGCCGACGACGGTGATCGCACCGACGTGGAGATTGCGGTCGCGGCGCCGTGGGTCGGGGGCATCGGGGTTGTAGTAGTCGTTGAGGAAGGCCACCGCGACGCGGTGCTCGCCCCCCTCCACCCGGTGCTTCACCTCGTAGTCACGCGGCTTCCGCTCCGTGGCCCGGACCTCGAAGGTTTCGACGTCGGCACCGTCGATCCGCAGGACCATCTTCACCGGCTCGTCGCCCGCCTGATCGCCCCAGGCCAGCACCCGCACGACATACTCGCCGCTGCCTGGAAACGGAAACGCCTCGCCGATCTCCCCCTGCGACGCGAGGACGCCCCCCTTGCCGGTGCGCACGGGGGCCGTCTCGACGTCGCCGGTGGAGATCGCCGCCTGCGACACCCGCTCGGCCGCCTGGAGGGCCCGTTCGAAGAGGACCGGCGGCATGGAGAGCACGTCGCCGATGCTGTCGAAGCCATAGCCGACGTCGTCGCTGGGGAACTCCGCCGCGGCGTGGATGTCGATCCCGAGCAGGTCGCGGATCGTGTTGTCGTATTCGGCGCGGTTGAGGCGGCGGAGTGTCACCCGCCCAGGCCGCTCGCCCCGCGAGCAGTCGGGCTTCAGCGCTGCCTCACGGATCCAGCGGTCGATCAGCGCCCGTTCGTCGGCCGTGGGCTGATCCGCATCTGCGGGCGGCATCACCCCCCCCTGCACCTGGCGGAGCACCTTGAGCCAGACCGTGCGATCGGCAGCGTTCGCCTCCTCGGGGCGGCGGGTATCGAGCACCGCCCCGCCATTGGCATCGTCGCCGGTGTGGCACTCGAAGCAGTAACGCTCGAGCACTGGCCGCACGTCGCGGGCGTAGTCGGGTGCTGCCGCCGACACCGCCGTGCACCGCGCCACGGCGACCAGCACCACCAGGGCCATCACCCGGGTCAAGGAACGGGCCATCGGGGGAAGTCCGTGGGGAACGGGGGACCGCAGACTCCCTGCGGCCGCTCCGGTCATTCTAGCTCCAGGCCGACGACGAGCTCCTCCAACTCACGCCGCTTCGTGGCGATTTCCACACCGAACCGGGCGATCTCACCGCGCAGCGCCTCGATCCGCGTCTCCTGCTCGTCGAACTTGCGCACGTAGCGGACATAGAGTTCGCTGGTGCGTTCGATCCGCTCCATGTTGCCGCGGATCCGGGTCTGCTCCTCGGTGATGGCGGCGATCTCCTGCTGCCGCACCTGCTGCTCGTGCTCGAGGGCCGCGATCGCCTGACGACGGCGGAGCACCTCGGCGAGTGCCTCCTTGACCCGGGGGGAGGTCTTCCCGGAACGCGTGTACATCAGCAGCAGATCCTCACCGAGCCCGGTCACGGCGAAGCTCTCCTGGACCGGCATCTCCTCGACGACGGTCAATTCCCCCTTCCCTGCCGCAGCCAGGGGCACGGCGAAGCGGTGCCGGTCGCGGGTCGTCTCCGCAGCCTCCGGGGAGATCAGCGCCCAGCCGGGCTCGATCGGGTGCTCGACGAGAAGGTTCACCGGATCGTCGCCGTCGTTCTTGATCGCGAAGGACTTCGCCCGGGCGAGCTTCCGCGTCACCTCGATGGTGCCGCGCACGAGCCGCACCCGGGTGATCTCCTCGGGACGCGGCTCCGGCCGCGGAGCGACCTCGACGTCGAGATCGACGGCATAGCTGATGAGGCGCTCGCTGCCGGCGGGGAGGTCGTCGATCCGGGCGTCGCCGGCGTAGGCGGCCTGATCGTAGACCGTGATCGGCCCCTGCATGAGGTCGAGGGCGGTGGTGTTCTTGAGGCGCACCCCGGCGAGCGGATGCTTGGCGAGCACGCGCTCGTCGTAGATCGCCACCCGCTCGACCTCGACGCGCTCGGCCACGATCGGCAGGAGTGCGGACCGCTGCCGGGCGAGCGTCACCGGTTCGGCCACACGGTAGCGGAACAGATTCCCGAGGCTTTCACCGTCGGCCACGCTCTGTACCGCGTTGATGCCGAAGAAGTCGGCGGCCGGCGCGGGCGCCGGTTGCCCCGCGCCACCACCCC
>SXWA01000224.1 GCA_005791575.1 Planctomycetaceae bacterium | reverse complement strand
CATGTCGGCCATCGAGCAGCCGGCGGCCATGTCGGGGAGCACGACCGTCACCCGGCGCTCACCGCGCGCGGTCACCTTCTCCGGCCGGTTGACGAGGATGTCGGCCGTCTCGGCCATGAAATGGACGCCGCAGAAGGCGATCGCCTCGCAGTCGGACCGTCCGGCAGCTGCCGCGGAGAGCTGGTAGCTGTCCCCCTGCAGGTCGGCGTGGGCGATGACACCGTCCTGCTGGTAGTGATGGCCGAGGATCATCAGGCGATCACCCATCCGACGGCGAACCGCCTCGATCCGCTCGGCGAGCAGCCGATCGTCGAGGCCACGGTAGGCGGCGAGCGGGGCGGCCAGCGGGATGTCGGCGACGGCGGTTGCCATGGGCATACGGTCGGGGAGGGAGCGTGGTGGGACCGCTGGAATCGCGGCGTGAGAGTATACGGGGCCGGTGCAGCAGTGGTGCGCGCCGCTATACTGGGGCCGATCCGATCTATCCCACCCCGCGAGGACGGCAGGCGACATGGCACGGAAAGTGGTGAATCGCAAGGAGCTGCGGGCCCAGGCTGACGCGGCCGAGGCCCGGGAGAAGGCGGGGGGCAAGAAGGAGAAGCCGGCCAAGGAGAAGGCCGCCAAGGAGACTGTGGCGAAGGAGCCGAAGAAGGCCGCCGCCAAGAAACCGACCCGCAAGAAGGTGGCCAAGGAAGCACGGCTGAAGGCCTATTGGGGCGTCTTCAACCCCGCCATGAAGCGGCTGGTGCTCTTCGAATACGCCGACAAGAAGGCGGCGGAGAAGAAGGCAGCCGACCTGACCGCGTCGTCCCGTGCCCAGCACTTCATCCAATTGGTGAAGGAAGCGATCGCGGAGTGAGCCGGCTTGCCTGGGCCGGTGCCGGGTGGCCCAGCCCTGAGCAACCCAGCCCTGAGCAACCCAGCCCTGAGCAACCCAGCCCTGAGCAACCCGGCGCTGGGCGAGCCACTGCCCTGATTGATCGCAGCCCTGATTGATCGCAGCCCTGATTGATCGCAGCCCTGATTGATCGCAGCCCTGATTGATCGCAGCCCCGATTGATCGCAGCCCTGATCGCACGGCTCCCTGGAGCAGGTCACACCTGCCAGGGGCTCTGCCAGTCGCCCCAGGCGGCGAGGTAGCGGGTCAGCCCCGGGCTCGTCGCCGCCTTGGATTCGATCCATTCTCGTGCATGGTCGATGAGCTTCTGCTCACCCGCCAGATCGAGGTCCCCGGCGAGGACCCGTGAGCGGAGGAAGATGAAGTAGGTGTCGAGCACGTCGCCGCGGCAGTAATCGTGGATCTCGGTGGCCCGGCCCGCATCCCACAGGTCCTGGACCATGTGGCCGGCGACGTCGATCTTCCCCGGTTTGCCGATCAGATTGGCCGCCAGCGACAGCCCACCGACGAACCGGGAGGCGCCGCTGTTGGTGAGCCACTCGTGGAGATCGAGGTGGGCGGAGGTGTTGTAGCGGTTGCGTGGCTGGTCGAAGCTCTTGCGATCCTCGGCGAACCAATCCGCCAATTCGATCCCGTAGCGGAAGGCGCAGAGCTCCAACAGCGGCAGGTCGAACCCGCGGCCGTTGAACGTCACCAGGCGTGGGCGGCCGTAGCGCTCCCAGCCATCCCAGAACAAGCGCACGATCTCGTGCGGGCGTGATTGCTCCTCGTCGAGGGCCACGAGGTCGAGGAGACGGTAATCGGTCGCCACCCGGGCGATGACGAGCGACACCGGGAGTTGGAACGTGTAGGGGATGAAGTCCTTGCCATTCTCGGCGAGCAGTTCCGCCCGGTAGCGGCGGATCGCCTCGGCGCCGGGGAGATTGTCGCCGGGATAGCGCAGCCGCGACACGAGCGCCCCATCGGCCACGCTCTCGATGTCGAAGACAAAACAGGCGGTGTCGCGCCGGCTCACGGCAGGCATTTCCGGGACCTCGTTTCAGCGCCGTGCGAGCGCATGCCCCAGCGGCAGCCAGGCCCCGTCGGCCCGGCTCGAGGCCACCGATTGTTCGATGAACTGCATCCCCTCGACGCCGTCGTGGATGTTGGGATAGACGGTGTCGGTCCGCTCGAACGGCTGGCCGGTCGCCGCCAGCGCCATGTCGTCGAACGCGGCGCGGTAGACATTGGCGAAGGCCTCGAAGAATGCCTCGGGGTGCCCCGAGGGGAGCCGGCATGCCGCCCGCCCGGCGTCGTTCATGAACGGGGCGTTGGGATCGCGAGTGTAGACCGCGAGGGGGTGCCCGTTGCGGCGCACGAAGAGCTTGTTGGGCTCCTCCTGGTGCCACTCGAGGCTCGCCTTGGTGCCGTCGACCTGGATCCGCAGGTCGTTTTCCCGACCGTGGCTGATCTGGGAGGCGGTCACGGTGCCGAGGGCGCCGTTGGCATACCGGATCACGGCATGGCCGTAGTCGTCGAGGGCGCGCTGCGGTTCGAAGACCTTGAGGGTGCAGCTGATTTTCTCCGGCAGCAATCCGCTGATGTAGCGACCGAGGTTGTAGGCATGCGTGCCGATGTCGCCGAAGGAACCGGCCGCACCGCTCTTCGTCGGATCGGTCCGCCAGGCCGCCTGCTTCTGCCCCTCCGCCTCGAGGCGCGTCCGCAGCCAACCCTGGATGTATTCGGCACGGATCGCCTGGATCTCGCCGAGCTCGCCCGCCAGAACCATCTGCCGCGCCTGCCGGACGAGCGGATAGCCGGTGTAGTTGTGCGACACCGCGAACACCACCCTGCTCGACCGCACCACGCTGGCGAGCGCTTCGGCCTCGGCGAGGGTGAGCGTCAGCGGCTTGTCGCAGACGACATGGAACCCCGCCTCGACCGCCGCCTTGGCCACGGGGAAGTGCATGTGATTGGGGGTGGCGATCGACACGAAATCGATCCGCCGGTCGGCCGGCAGGGCCTTCTCCATCTCGAACAGCTCCTGGTAGGAGCCATACGCGCGGGCGGGTTCGATGTCGTAATCGGCGGCGCTCGCCTGCGCCCGGGCCGGATCGCTCGACAGCGCACCGGCCACGAGGGCCGCGCGGTTGTCGAGCACGGCGGCGGTGACATGCACCCGCCCGATGAACGATCCCTGACCACCCCCGACGAGCGCCATCCGGAGTTTCCTGCCCAACGCGCCGTTGGTCGCCATGACCGTTGATCTCCTCAGAGGCTCAGGGGGGTGGCCGTGCCTGGATCGCGCGAGCGGTGCCGCGCCGGCGGCCCGATCGGTGGATCCCCCGCGGCGATCCCGGACCGGGGTGCCAGCCGTGCGCCAAAGTCGCCGGAATGTAGCACATCGCACCGCGGCAGCCAGTCGCCGCCGGTTGCAGCCGCCCCGGGGCCCACCTACCATGCGACCTGGGTGCGGAGAGGGTGGCGGTACCCGGCCAGCGGTCGGCGTCGGGCGCCCGGGCAGCGCACTCCAACGTTCGCTCCGAAAGTGTGGCGGCACGATGGGATTCGCGGATCGCGCCTACAACCGATCCTCGCCACCGGGGTTCATGACCGAGTGGACCGCGGTCACCACGCTGATCGTGATCACCGTCGGCATCTGGCTGGCGAATCTGCTGCTCTTCGATGTCGTGCCGGTGAATGCCATCCTCGCCCTGCCGGGCGATCTGCCGCGCCGCCCGTGGGAAGTGTGGAAGCTGTTCACCTACGGCTTCGCCCACGATTCAGGCACTATCTGGCATGTCGTGATGAACATGCTGGCGATCTTCTTCTTCGGCCGCGAGGTCGAGGACATCATCGGGCGCGCGGAGTTTTTCCGGTTCTACGTGGCCGCGATCGTCGCCGCCGGCCTGGCATGGCTCACCAGCGCCCAGCTGTTCACTCCGCTGCAGGCCGGTTCGCTGTCGCTCGTGGGCGCGAGCGGCGCGGTGATGGCGGTGATGGCGGTCTTCATCTGGCACTATCCGCAGATGGAGCTGCTCCTCTTCGGGCTCCTGCCGATGCCCGCCTGGTCGCTCGGGCTTCTCTATCTCGGGTGGGACGCCTATGCCGCGTATGCGGGTGGCGACCGCGTGGCCCACGTCGCCCACATCGGCGGCGCCGCCTTCGGCCTCTGCTATGCGTGGCGGGCCTGGAACATCGGCGACATGATCGCCAAACCGGGTTGGTGGCGGCCGCGGATGCGGGTCGTGAGATACGACGACCAGGGGGGCGATCCACCGTCGCGGACTGCCGCGTCCTCGAGCCGCCCGCGCGTGTCCGCCGAGGACGAGCATCTGCAGGAGGCCGTCGACCGGATCCTCGAGAAGATCAGCCGGTCGGGTGAATCGAGCCTCACGGCGGGGGAACGCTCGACCCTCACCGAGGCGAGCCGCCGGCTCCGGGAGCGGAACCGGTCCTGAGAGCCGGGGACTGCTGCCCGGCAGCCTGCGTCTGCTGCCCGGCAGAAATGGCTCCACCGGCGGGAACCACCGTGCCGGTCGCGCCCGGGAGGGTGCCCGACACCGGCTGGACGCCACTGGATGGCCCCTGCACCGTAGTTCCGGCGGCCTGCACCGCCGGACCGGCCGCCAGCGCCCCGAGCCGGAGTCGATCGATCGCCGTTACCAGCTCTCGGTAACGCAGGTCGTCCACCTGTCCGCGGACCACTCCCTGGGCATGGCCCCGGGTGTCGATGAGCAGGACGTTGGGCACGCCGTTCTCCATCCCGAAGCGCTGCGGCATGACACCGGTGAAATCGAGCCACACCGGCACGTGGGGCGATTCCTTGCGCACCTGGGCACGGACCACCGGATGGATGGCCCGGGGAATCTCCGGGAGGCACGCCACCGCCACGGCATGCACGTCGGGCGGGGCACGATCGGCAGGCCACCCGGGCAGGCCGACCACCGGCTGCCGTCCCCATTCAGGCCCCTCGACCTTGGCGGCGGTGGGATGGAAGTGGACATGCAACCGACGGCCGAGATCGTGGCTCGCCTCGGCACCGTTCCGCTCGGCGAACACCAGCACCACGACGTCACCGACGAGCGCGGCGGTGTCGCGGCGGTTGCGGAACTGATCCTCCAGGCTCACCGCCACGGGCCGGGAAGGGGGCTCGGCCGCCGTGGCGAGCAGCCCGGGCAGGACACACGCCAGGCCGACCAGCGCCACCGGCACCGTTCCGACCGGTCGATGCACGCGTGCGGACGGGGGGATGGTGGTCATGACGGCTCCGGGCTCGGGGGGTCGCGGGGTAGCTACCGCGCGGGGGATGAGGGACACAAGGCAGGTTTGCCGTGACGGGCGGGTCGGCATCAGACGTCGGTGGCCTCCGCCGTCTCCCCGGCCGGGAGCGGATCGGCAGCGCGGCCACGGAGGATGACGAACAGCGCCGGCAGGAGCACGAGCGACGAGAGGGTGCAGGCGGTGACGCCGAGGGTGAGGAGCCGGCCGAGGCTCTCGAGCCCGCGGTGGCTGGCCACCATCAACGCCCCGAAGCCGAGGATCGTCGTCAGCGCGTCGACCAGCACCGAATTGGCGGTCGAGGCGCTGATCATGTAGGGACCGGGCCGTTCGAGGGCGTCGTGGACGATGTGCACGCCGTAATCGACGGCGATCCCGAGGATCAGGGGGATCCCGATGAGGTTGGCCGGGTTGAGGTCGATGCCCACCAGGCCCATCAGCCCGAGTGTCTGCACCATGCCCAGCGCCAATGGCACCGCGGCGAGCAGTGCGTGACCGATGTGGCGGAAATCGAGCCACAGCACCGCGAGGATCACGACCAGGGCGTAGAGCGCGGCCTGCTCGTAGCTCCGCTTCATCTCCAGCGACGCCTCGTAGGCCTGGATGGGGTGGCCGGTGGTGCGCTGATCGACGCCGCGCACGTCGTGAACGAACCGCTCGAGGGCGTGGAAATTCCAGATGTCGCCGCGGCCGTAGATCTTGAGCAGATGCCGGCCGGTGGAACCCACGAACCGGTTCACGAGGTTGGCCGGCAGGTCGCCGAGCGACGGGGGGGTGGGATCGGCGACCGCCGCCAGGGCGTGCAACCGGCTGACGAGATCACCGGCCGACCATTGCTGGAAGGTGGCCAGCGCCTGGTAGCACTCCGCCGGCCCCATCCGCCGCAGCGTGTCGCGCGTCCGCTCCAGATACCACGCTGTCCGCAGCGCGCCCGGCTGCCGCGCCGCCTCGGCCTGCGCCCAGGCGAGCGTCTCCCCCAAGTGCTCCACGCGGTCGATGGGGATCTCCGGCGGACGTTCCGGCAGCGTCGCCAGGCGCCCGCGGATCCGCGCGATCAAGGGTCCTTTCAGATCCTCGTCGCCGGGGAGCAGCGAGGCGATCTCGTCGACCCGCTCCACGCTCGGCAGGGCCAGCAGCCGTGCCTTGCGCTCGAGGAGCTGTTCTCGCGAGTCGGCGATCGAGAGGGCATACCACACGCTCTGGTCGCACTCGTCGAGGAGTTTCTTCTCCACGGCGACGCTCTCCAGCCCTTCGGGCTGCATATTGAGCAGGTTGTGGTCGTATTCGAGGTCGTGCAGCCCCGAGGCCACCGCGAGGGTGCAGGCCACCACCGCGAGGGCCACGAACCGCGGCTGACGCAGCAGCGGCGCGATCCAGGTGTGCACCGGCACCGGCTCGGGGATCGTCCGGCCCAGCGGGCTGCGATCGACGATCGCGAGCACGGCCGGGAGGACGAGCAGTTCGGCGGCCGCGCAGAGGAGGATGCCGCCGCCGGCGATCAATCCCAGCTCCGCGACCCCCACGAAGCTCGTCAGCGCGGCCGAGAAGAAGGCGACGGCGGTCGTCACCGCCCCGGTGAGGATGCCGGGCCCGACGGCACCACTGGTCTCGATCAGGGCCGCCGCACAGTCGAGCCCCTGGCGTCGCGATTCGAGGTACCGGCCGACGTAGTAGGTGCCGTAGTCGATCCCGACGCCGATCATCGTCACGGTGAACGTGACACTGAGGATGTTGAGATGGCCCACGGTGGCCGTCGCCCAGGCGAAGGCCCAGGCCATGCCGATGCAGAGGACCCCGTTGGCCAGCAGCGCGTGGCGGATCCCGCCGAAGCCGGCGATGATCACCACGATCACCGCCGCCATCGACAGGGCGCTGGCCCAGACCATCGAGTGCTGGCTCGACCGCATCTCGTCGTCTTCCATCACCGGCAGCCCGGTGAGGCCGATGGAGACGTCGGGATGGCGGGCGGCGACGAGGCGGATCAACCGCCGCAGCTCGTCGGTGGCCGCCGACGCGCCGGCAAAGCCGCCCGATTGCTTCGACAGCCTGAGGAGCACGAAGCCGAGGCGGCCGTCCTTCGCGAGCAGATGCTGGCTGCCGAGGTCATGGAGGGTGGAGAGCGAGGCGGGCATGCCCGGCCATGGTGACGGGGTTTCACCGCGCCGCGGCTCGCCGCCTGCCAGGCCCGATTCCAGCCCGTCGAGCAGGCTCTCCACGTAGCGCTCGAGCGCTGCCGCGGGGGGGTCTTCTCCCGGGGGCGTGGCCGTTCCGGTGAGCGCCAGTTGGCTCGCGAGGCCTCCGACCATCGTGCCCACGCGGAGCTGGGACCACCCGCCGTCGAGGATCGGCTGGGCACGCTCGAGGAACCGGTCGATCGCCTCGAGGTCGGCCGCCGGCAGGTAGTGCAGACCCTTGGAACGGATCTGCGAGAGATCCACCTGGTGGAGAACGGCGCTGAACAGGGTGCCGTCCCGGGCGACCTCGTCGGACACCTCCTCGAGCACGCGGATCACCGTGGCGCGGCTCGGCCCCTCGACGACGACGACCGCATCCTCGTGCTCACCGAACTCGCTGACGTATTCCGTCCACAGCCGGGCGTAGTCGCTGCCGGGATCGAGCAGGTCGGTGCGGTTGACTTTGTAGCCGAGGGACCGCGCGGACCAGAGGCCGGCAGCCACGGCGGAGACGACCGCCACCAGCAGCACGAGGCCCCCGGCACGAAGGCAGAGGTGCGTCCACGCCACCAGCGCGCGGCCGAGGTACCCGGTGGGCCGCCCGCGGGCGGCAGTGTCTTGTGGCATACGACAACCCAGCGATCGAAACGGTCGGGGGGGCGATCGTAGGGAACCTGCGGGACAGGGCCAAACCCAGTTTCAGTCGCCCCGGTGGCCCGCGGGGAATGGGCAAGCAGGCTGTGGACAAACAGCCTGCTGCACCTCACGGATGAGGTGCCGGGAGCGCAGCTCCCGTGAAAAGCGCAGCTTTTCAATTGGCCAAAGGCCAGGGATGGACTTTGGCCACGGGCTGCCAGCAGCGGCCACGAACCGCCGCGGAATGATTGGTCCGTGCAGCGGCGGCGCGCCGAAAAACCATCCGTGGATACGGCCGTCCGGCACGCCGCCGTGGACCAGGGGTGAGGGGCAATGGGGGCAGGATCGGTGATCGCGCGGCTCTCGCCGTTCCGGGACGTCGCCATGGGGCCCTGCCCGGACGTCGTCCACTTGGAGGACCGGGCTCGTCGCGGGACCAGCGCCGGCGGCGGTGCCCATCAACGGGCCCCCGTGCTGCTGGCCCGCGTGCTGCTGGCGCTGGCGGTCGTGGGGTCGCATCCGACCGGAATGGTCGGGGCGGCAGCCCCGGACGACCCCGGGTGGTTCGCACCCGATGGCGGATCCTCCAGCCGGCAGTCACGCCGCGACGCGCTCGCACGGCTCCCCCTCGACCGGCTGGCGCCGGCCCAGCGGAAGCAGGTCGAGACCTGCATCCGCAGCCACACCCTCTACCGCCGGTTGCCCCAGACGGAGATCGACTGCGATCCCGCGCTGTTGCACTTCGCCCTCGATAAACCCGAGGTGATCGTCGACATCTGGCGGGCCCTCGGAATCAGCCAGCTCGCGCTCGATCCCGCCGGGGAGGCGCAGTGGCGCCTGTCCGACGGCTACGGTACCGTCGGGGTGCTCCGCCTTCTCCACGCACAGCGGCAGGGTGACGGCGGACTGCTCGTCTTCCACGGCCGCGGTGGCTACTCCGGGCCACTCTCCCCCCGGCCGTTGTCGGGGGGCTGCGTGATCCTCGTTCGGCACCAGCCGCTGACCGACGCGGGGGTCACCCCGGCCCGCCACCGGCTCACCGTCGATGCCTTTGTCGACGTCGATGGGATCGGATTCGAACTCGTGACCCGCACCCTGCAGCCCCTCGTCGTCCGCTGCGCGGCGGCGAACCTGCGCGAGATCGGCCTGTTCATGGAGACGCTCTCCACGACCGCGATCGACAACCCAGCCGGCATCGAGCGACTCGCCGGCCGCCTGCCGCGCACACCGGACGAGGATCGCCGGACACTGGCCCGGATCGCCCGCCGCGCGGCGGCCGCCGCCGGCACTCCCGCGGCTGCGGACGACGCCGATGGGGTCCCGACCCGATTGGCAGCGCGATGGCTCCCTCCGGAACACGCCACCGAGACGCGGTAGCGGCCCACCAGCCTGACAGCGCGGGGGCTCCCTCCGGAACACGCCACCGAGACGCGGTAGCGAGACACGGCAGCGGCCAGGGAGACACGCCGCCCCCCCGGCGAGGCGATCAGCGCCGGGTGCCGCCGTCCTCGGTGGGGGTGGCGGCAAGGCGTGGACGGATCTCGGAGGCGACGAGGTACGGCCGCTTGTACTCCGGCATGTAGCCGCGTGAACCACGGACGGTGATCTGCTGGCCCACCATCGGGGCGAGGTTCACGCCGGGCTGCGGAGTCACGAACATGATCACGGCGTTGTTGGCATCGACGATCGCCCAGCGTGGCGCATCGGGCCGACGCGACACCACCGTGGCGAGGCGGCCGGTCGATTCGGTGACGTCGCCCGGTGTCCAGGTGGGCTGACCGTCGGCCGGAGCACCGCCGGGGAGCACGCCCGGCCGGATCGGCCGCGACCCCAGCCCGGAGAGACTCGACCACATGCCGCCGATTCGCAGCGGCGCCGCGGCCTCGGGCACGGGTGCGGCGAGGGCCTGTTGCCGGGATTGGATCGCCTCGAACCGGGCGAGCCGCGCGTCGATGGCCTCGACCCGCAGCCGATCCGATGGTGCCGACGATCGCGCCGCCGCAAGGCGGAGCCGCTCGCGGAGCATCGCCAGATTCCAGGTCTCGGGCGGGCCGGTCACCGCCACCGACAGGGCGAGGTCGATGTCGGCCAATTCATCACCCGTGGCCGCGGTCTCGGGCGCACTCACCGCCCGCGGCGCCGCCCCCTCGATCACGCCCGTGCCGAGCGGCAGCCACCCGGCGAGGAGCCGGCGCGCATCGGGAATGCTGCCGAGCATCGCCGGTGCCTCGGCGGGCGGCCCGGGGTCGGGAAGCGGTGCGCGGGCCTGTGCCATCACCGCGGCGACCGACTCGCCGGCCTCGCTGATCGCGGCCCGCGCGGCCTCGGCGGCGACGGCCGCGGACAGTCGCGCCGGTTCCACGCCGGGGGGCGACTCGAGGTCGGCAAGCCGCGCCCAGCGAAACTCCCCCGCTGGCGGTGCGATCCGCACCCAGGTGCCGGCATGGCGCCCACGCTCGATCCGCTCATGACCCAGCACCTGCACCCGTTCGCCCGCCTCGAGCCGCACCTGGGCCACGTGACGGAGTTCGTTGATCTGGGAACCGACACGCGACAGCGCTCCGTCGGCGATCACCACCCCCACCTTCGCCGCGCCGAAGTCGCCCCCGGCAGCCGGCGGTTCGTGCCGCAGATCATCGCCACGCACCCAACTGAAGCTCCCCTCGACGGGACGCACCGCGACGTGGCCCGCGGGATCGATGGCCCAGACCTCGACGGTGTCTCCCTGGAGGAGCCGTTCGGTCGGGTAGTAGTCGTCGCCCGGTCCGGAGCGCAGATACGTGTGGTCGGCCAGCACCCGCACGGTGGCAGGCAGTCCAGTCGCCGGCAGTCCGGTCGCCGGTATCTCGGCCGCGCGCCCGATCGTCGTGGCGGCGACGAGACACGCGATCCACAGCAGCCAACACCCCAGCCGTCTGCCGCACTTCTCGGCGCGGGGCCAGCGCACGGGCCGGGCACGCTGCAGGTCGAACATCCGCGATTGCCCCATCCGTGGGCCCCATCCGTGGGTACGTGGTGCGTGATCGCCGACCGGAAAAACGAGCGCGTAGACGAGGCTTGGGCGACCTCGTCTACGCGCAGCGGGACGATCGTCGAAACGATCGCCCCAAGGTCTTGTAGACCAGCGGCCGGCGCGGCTCAAGACACGGATCGAGGATTCTCACGGCCACGATCGGGGCCTCCCCTGCCGGGGCCACGACCCACCAGTAAGAGGGGATTCATCAGGGCGACCGGGGCAAATCCGGAGGGCTGCGTTCTCCGGGAAGGGGCCAGGCATGCCCTGCATGCTCCGCCAGCGCCAGCACGAGTGCCTGCGTACCCAGCCGTTCCATCCCCCTGTCGGCCAGGGAACGGTAGAGCGACTCCGCCAGTTCCAGCCCCGGCAGCCGCAGCGACATCCGCCGGCACTCCTCCAGGGCGAGCCTCATGTCCTTGATGAAATGCTCGACGAGGAAGCCGGGACCGAGATCGCCGCGGAGGATGCGCGGCGCGAGGTTGGCGAGCGACCAGCTGCCGGCCGCCCCGCCGCCGATCGCCGTCAGCGTGGTCTCGAGACCGAGCCCGGCGCGGTGGGCGAACAGCAGCGCCTCGCACATGCCGATCATGCCCGACGCGATGGCGATCTGGTTGACCAGCTTCGTGCGCTGGCCGCTGCCCGGCGGTCCGCAGTCCACCACCCGGCCTGCCACCGCCGACCAGCACACCTCGAGCGCCTGCCGCGCCCTCGGATCACCACCGACCATCACCGTGAGCGTGCCCTCACGGGCACCGCGGTCGCCACCGGAAACCGGTGCGTCGAGACTCCAGGCGCCACGGCCGACGGCGGCGGCAGCGAGCCGTTCCGCCAACTCCGGGCTGCTGGTGGTGTGATCGATGAGGAGGGTTCCGGGCGCGAGGCCATCGAGCACGCCGTCGGTCCCGAACACCACCTGCTCCACGTCGGCCGGATGGCCCACCATGATGAACGTCGCCGCCGCACCGCGGGCGGCGGCCGCCGGGGTGGCGGCCCACTCGGCACCGGCCGCGATCAACCGCCGGGCCTTCTCGGGCGAACGGGTGTGGACGGTGAGACGGTGGCCGGCAGCGAGCAGGCGGGCGGCCATCGCCCCACCCATGATCCCGGTCCCGATCCAGCCGAGACGATCGACACTGATGCGGATCGGATGCGGAGCGCTGCCTGCTCCGGGGACCGCGCATGGATCAGTCATCTGGGCTTCCCCGCACGGTGGAGACCGACCCCTCACCAGCGGGCGACCGGCCGATCGAGAATCTCGCGGAGGAGGATCATGCGCCGCAGCGTGGCCGGGTCGCGCAGTGCCGCCACCAGTTCGGCGGCGATCGGGGTCGGCGCCTGGTCAGCGGCCGGCGGTCCCGGTCGGGGAACAGGCGCCCCCGGCAGGGGGGCGCGACCCGCGCCACCGAAACTCTCCTCCATGTGCCGGGCCACGTCGGTCGGCCGCGTGCCGAGTGCACCGACAGGACCCCCGGTCCCCTTCGCCACCGCTCCGGGGTGCACCTCGGTCGGCGATCCGGCCGGCCGGCTGCCCCGACCCGACGACGTCGTCGACGCCGGCTTCGATGGCTGGGGGGAAGGGCTGCGACGGCCAGGGTCGACGGGGCGCGACGGGGCGGCCGACTGCGGCAGCCCCGGCTGCGGAACCGTGGGACCGCGGCGGCCGGCGAGAAAATCTTCGATCTGCCGGGCAAGTTCCTCGCGCGGATCGGCCGGCCCGGCCGGCTTGCCCCCGGCGGGACGCGGCGGGCGTTGCTGCCCCATCGCCGGCGGTAGCGGCGCCGGGGCGGCGCGGCGCGCGAGTTCGCGCTGCAGGTCGCGGGGAGCGGCCGGGGGCTTGGCGGCGGGGCCGGCCAGTCCACGGATCACCGCCGCCAGGCGCGACAGGATCCAACCCGCCGCGACCAGAAGCGGAATGAGGTATTCCAGCAGGTCGCCCAGATCGATCGCGGCCACCATCGGCTCCGGCATCTCCTCCTCCTTCCGCGCCGCCGTCTCAGCCGGCGGCCGCCGGCTGAGCAACGGGGGTTCCGGTGCCGGCGATCGACCGCCGCATGTCGGTGTCGGCCTGCAGGTTCCGCAGCTTGTAGTAATCGACGATGCCGAGGCCGCCGGAGAGCAGCGAATCGGCGATCGCCCGCGGTACCTCGGCCTCGGCTTCCACGAGTGCCGCCCGACTCTCCTCGATGCCGGCGACCATCTCCTGTTCCTTGGCGACCGCCATCGCCCGGCGTCCCTCGGCATTGGCCCGGGCCACCCGGGTGTCGGCCTCGGCCTGATCGGCCTGCAGCCGGGCACCGATATTGGCGCCGACGTCGATGTCGGCGATGTCGATCGAGACGATCTCGAAGGCCGTGTTGGCGTCGAGGCGTCGCGCCAGCACCGTCTTCGAGATCACGTCGGGATTCTCGAGCACGTCGGTGTGCTTCTCCGCCGAGCCGATCGCCGACACGATCCCCTCGCCGACGCGGGCGATGATCGTCTCCTCGGTGGCACCGCCGATGAGTTGGTTGAGATTCGTGCGGACGGTGACCCGCGCCCGGACCTTGAGTTGGATGCCGTTCTTGGCGACGGAGTCAAGCGAGTCGCGCCCACTGTTCTTGCCTGGGCAGTCGATCACCTTCGGATAGACGCTCGTCTGCACCGCCTCGCGGACGTTGCGACCAGCGAGATCAATGGCGGTCGCCAGCTTCCAATCGAGTTCGGTGATCCGCGCCTTGTTGGCGGCGATCAAGGCCTGCACCACCAGCGGCACGCGCCCACCGGCCAGGTAATGCCCCTCGAGCGCCTGGCGGGTGATGCCGGTGGAATCACCGAGACCGGCCTGCACCGCCATGATCTTGCTGCGGACGATGACCGTGGGGTTGACCTTCTTGAAACTCATCGCCACGAGGTCGAACAGGCCGATCCCGGCACCCGACGCGTAGGACTGCACCCAGAGCCGCAGGTACCGCGTCAACAGAAGGGCGACCAGCAGCAGTGCGAAGACGCACAGGCCGAGCATGACGAGGGGCACGAGCCGCATCAGGGAACTCCGAAAACCAGGGCGGGGCCGGAAACCGTGGGCCTGGGGCGGCTGGCACCCCCCGGAACAAGCCTTGATCCGCCATCGCCGGCAGTCAAGCGCCGGGAGAGCGGAAATGATCGAACTCGAACGTCTCGAGCGTGCTCGACAGCCGTTCGCCGGGCGGGACCGCCGTCGATTCACCGGCCCCGGGGTCTGCCGCGGGGGGTGACGCCGCCCGCGGGGCCGCCGCCGCGGGCGCCAGCGGCCGCACGATCACCGCCAGCCCTTGCACGCCGACCACCTGGACGTCGGTTCCCGGGGCGATGGGACCGGCTTCGCTCATCGCCTCCAGGTCCTCCCCCCCGATGGCCACCGTGCCCCAGGGGAGCAGGTCGCTCACCACCCGTCCGACCGCGCCGATGAGGTCGCGGCGCCGTTTCCGTTCCTCGGCCCGCGGCATCACGTCGATCCCCTCCGGCGGCGGCGGCAACACGCGCCTGCCGAGGGAGGTCTCCGGAAACCAGCGGAAGGCCAACCCGAGGAGCACCGGCACCGTCACCACCACCACCGCAAGCACCGTCCCACCGGCCACCGCGCCGATCTGGAGGAAGGCGGTGGCCACCGCGGCGATGATCGCCATGATGCTGACGAAACCGAGCACGCCCCCGGAGGGGACGAACACCTCCAGCACCATCACCGACAGCCCGAGGGCCAAGAGCAGCAACACCCATACCACCGGGCTCATGGGGCGTCGGCCCGCACGATGATGCGGCTCCCCCGGAGGGCGATCACGGAAACCGTCACCCCCGGTTCGATCAGCGGCCCGTCGCTGGCCACGTCAACCAACTGCCCGTCGATCATCGCCTTCCCGGCGGGTGCCAATCTGGTGGTGGTGGTGCCGCTGCTCCCCGGTTGCGGCAGCCCGAGACCGGCGTCGGCAGGGATGGCGGCGGTGGCCTCTTCGGCGAGCGCCCGCCGCAATCCGGGCACGAAGGGCAGCCAGCGCCGCATCATCACCCCGAGCACGGCCACTCCGACGGCGGCACCGATGAGGCCCAGGAGCGACCACTCCAGTTGCCGGATCTGGTAGTCGTTGGCCGGAAGGACGAAATCCTGGCTGGCCAGCACGAGCGCCGCGACCATCAACAGCCCCCCCCCGAGCCCGAGGACACCGAGCCCGGGGAGCACGAAGATCTCGATCGCCACGCAGAACAGTCCGACGATGAACAGCATCACCTCGAGCGAGCCACTCGTTCCACGGAGGTGCTGGCCCCAGAAATAGACCACGAACGCGACGGTGGCGACGAAGCCCCCGAGGCCGATGCCGGGGGTCTGCAGTTCGAAGACCAGCGCCGCTCCGCCGATGAGCAGGAGCAACCAAGCCACCTCCGGCCTCGCCAGGGCCTCGAGCAAGGCCTCCGCCCAGCCCGGCTGGGCAACGCGCAGCGGCGCGTCGATCCCGTAGGCCTGCGCCAGCCCGTCGAGTCCGTCCACCACGTGCCCCGCCAACCCATAGGCCTCCGCCTCCGCCGCCGAGAGCTGCACCGGACCGGTGGCGACCGCAGGCCCGAGTTGCCAACCCGCGCGATCGTCACGCCCCGCGAGTTCCTCGGCCGAGAAAAACTCCACGCGCCCGGTGGCCGGTTGGCTGGCCCGGTGCACCACCAGCCCGGGTCGAACGAGCGCCACCGGCAGCGACCACGACCGTTCCCGAACGGCAGCCACCCCACGCTCCCACGACGCGGTGATCGCCTCCCCCCGACGGGCATCGATGACCGACGAACCGGGGCCGCCGATCACCGCCCGCGGTGCCATCACCAGATCGTCGCAGGCGAGCGCCACCAGCCCCGCATCTCCCCGGGCCTCGGTGGCGACATAGGCCACCGTCCGCAGCCGCGTCGGATCGAGCGCCGCCAGCCAACCCGCCAGCACGAGGCTCTGGTCGGGCTCCCCACCGCGGCTCTCGATCCGCAGGCAGATGAAGGTGACCCCCTCCGCCATCAGCCGTTGGATCCGCCGCTCGGTTCGCGCCACCGTCTCGGCGGTGATCGGCCCCTCGATGGTCACCTCGGCGGCCTTCCAACCCTCCGTGCCCAGCGGATCCACGAGCAGGGCCCGCTCGTCGATCCCGAGCCCCCGCGCCAGTTCGGCGGGAGACTGCGCGAGCAGCGTGGCCAGCCCCATCGCCCGCGCGCGGCGGCCGCCAACCGCCAGTGGCGCCGGCCCCACTTCCTCCACCGCCAGCACGGCTGTCTTCTCCCGCAACGCCGGGAGATCATCCGCGGCGATGTACTGATCGCCATCGTCGGTCGATGCCCGGAGCAACCGGGCGGTGGGATCGACGAGCGCCACCGCCAGCGCTTTGGGCACCGTGCGGTGGTGGGCGGCGATCTGCGCGTATGCGGCACGCATCACATCGTCGACCCGCGCACCGTCGACCGGCCCTCCCGCCGTGGTGCCCGCCGGACCGATCGTCGCGTCCGGCCCGACGACGATCTGCTCGCAGGCCAGCGCCACCAGCACCGCATGGCCACGCACACCCAGGGGAAGGTAGGCGACGGTCTTCACATCGGCCAGGCTCGGATCGCAGAGGAACCGGGCCAACTCCCAGGCGCGGCCCGGGTCGCTGACATCCCCTTCATCCCCGGGGGCGAACTCGACCACGAGCACCGGGCGTTGGCCGGGTAGCGGCCGCAGTCGGCCGACCTGCCGTTGAATGGCGGCGATGACCTGTTTGTCGCGCGTGCCGGTGATCGGGAGCCGGAGCACCACCTTCGCCACCGGCGGGGAGGCGCCGTCGGTCGCTCGGGCATCGGCCGGCGCGGCTGCCCCCTCGCCGGAAGGCGCGTCGGCTTCGGCAGCCGCCGCGACGGGATCGGCGGCGCGAATCTGGCGGGACCCTCCGCCCGCGGAAAGAGAAGCCGCGGCGACCATCAACAACCCGACCAGCAGCGGCCACGTGCCGAGCGCCCCGCTCCCGTGCGGACTCGATCCGCGCCGCCATGGTTCACTGTGCCATCGCCGCATGGCTGGCCTCGGGGGGTGACGACACCTGACGATTCTAGGTGGCGCTCGCCGGGAGTCAAAAAAACGATCGATCGTGTAGGATCGCGGCATGAGCACGAACGACCTGCACGACGCCTGGCCACGCGAACGCGCGGAGCTGATCGCCCTGATCGAGGCGCGGGCCCTGCGGCGCGGGACGTTCCGGCTCGCCAGCGGACGTGAGGCGAGCTTCTACCTCGACGCCAAGCAGGTGGTGCTCGATGCCCGCGGGGCGATGCTCGTGGGGCGGGGGATCCTCGCCCGACTTTCGGCCTGCGGCCCGCTGCCGCAGGCGATCGGCGGACTGGCGATCGGTGCCGACCCGATCACCGCCGCGGTGGTCACGATGGCCGGGGTGGGGGGGCTGCCGCTCCGTGGATTCATGGTGCGGAAGGAACCCAAGGACCATGGCACCCAACGGTTCATCGAGGGTCCGGTGAGTCCCGGCGAACGGGTGGTGATCGTCGAGGACGTCACCACGACCGGAGGGTCGGCACTCACGGCCATCGACCGGGCCCGCGATTACGGCCTCGTCGTCGAACGGGTGGTGACTGTCATCGACCGGTTGGCCGGTGCCACCGCCGCCTTCGCGGCCCGGGGCATCGCCCTGGAGTCGCTGGTCACGATCCGGGACCTGGGGATCGATCCCGAGCAGCCGTGAAGGCGTTCCCTGGTGCCGCCGGGCAACGCCGGCTTGCCCACGGGACAGGGCCGGTCGTAGGCTCGCTGACAGAGTCATCGTGCCCATCCCCGGAGGCATCACGCCGTGCCTCGGCCCGTCGACACACCCCCCCCTCGATCGGTCGCCGCGCCGGGCGCCCGCGCGTCGACACCCGCCATCCCTTTCCAGGCCCTTGGCGACCGCGGCCGATGGCAGCCCGGGGTCACCGGCCCACTGCTGCTGGCGGCAGCCGTGGCCCTCGCCGCGTTTCCGGGCCGCGTGGCGTGCGCAACGGGCCCGCAGGCGAACGCGACGGTTGCCGAGTTGATCGCCCGACTCGGCGCCGAGGACTTCCACGACCGGGAGTCGGCGGCGGCCAGCCTGCGCGCGATCGGGCCGGCGGCGATCGACGACCTGCTCGCCGCCGCGGAAACGAGTGACGACCTCGAGGTGTCGCTGCGGGCGCGCTGGCTGGTGGACACGATTCCACTCGACATGCCCCACGATCCGCCGGCCGTCGTCAACCTTCTCTCGACCTACAAGAAAGGCAAACTCACCGATCGCATCGTCGTCTTGCAGCGGCTGATCCAACTCGATGACGACGCGGGCATCGAGGCCGTGGCACGGATCGTGCGACTCGACCGCTCGACCAGTTGTTCCCGCGCCGCCGCCGCGCTGCTCGCGCGCGAATGGTATCCGGACGATCCCGGCTTCGGGGGGATGATCCCCCGGATCCGCACCGGCCTGGGGGCCAGCAGCCGGCCGACGGCGGCCCTGCTGCGTGGCCTGATCGACGCGCTCGCCCCCGACGCGGCGCGACGGCAGCTGGGGCTCGATGCCGCCGCAGCCGCCCATGCCGCGCTGGCGAGGTCGGCGGAGGCTGTCGCCGGGAGGCGCGTCGTGGCCGCGGACGACGTCGAGGATCGCCCGGTCGATCTCGAGGCGGGCACCAGCGAGGAGACACAGCGGATCTTCGACCGCGCGCGGGTCAGGCTCCTCGTCGCGGCAGGACGGCGCGACGAGGCGATCGCCGCCGCCGGGCCGCTCGTCAGCACGCCGCTGGCCGACCGGGGCCTCACGCCGCAGCGGGCGGCGATGCACGCGGCCGACACGCTGGCGTGGTGCGTCGAGCAGGGGCTCCCGGAGGTGGTCGATGCCCTGAAGGCGATCCCACCCGCTCCCTGGCTGAGAGACCAACCCCTGCTCGGCCTGGCGATGGCTCATGCCGAGCGTGCCCGCGGCCGTGCCGAGATCGCCACCACCCTCGCCGAGCAGACCCTCGAAGCGATCATCGCCGCGGGGCACGACCGCCTCCCGATCGCGACGCGGCTGGCCCGCTGGGGATGTGCGGACTGGGCCACCCGGGTCTACGACAGCATCGTCGACGACCCGGGGCAGTCGTTGGTCGAACGGATCTTCGCGGCGATCCTCTATTCGGAGTTCCTCCACGATCAGGGGCGCGACGGCGACGCTGCCCGCCGCCTCGGCGAGATCCTCGAGCGCCGCGACGGTCAGACCGACGTCGACGACGTGCTCCGCCGGCTGTCGCGTGACCAGCGCACGGTGCGCTCGCGGAAGCTGTACTTCGAGTCCTGCGTCGCCGATGCACGGGGCGACACGGCCGAGCGGCGCCGGCTGGTGGAGGAATCGCTGGCTTCCCAGGGGAAGGACGTCGATTCGCTGATCGCCCTCTACCGGCTCACCGACAACACGCCTGCCCAGCTCGCGGAGGCCGTGGAGCGCGTCGAGGAGGCGCTGCGCCAGATCGACAACGAGATCCAGGCCACGCCCGACGATGCCAACGGCTACAACGAATACGCCTGGCTGGTGAGCAACACCGAAGGGGATCTGGAGAAGGCGACCCGCTACTCGCGGATCTCGCTCGACAAGTCGTTCGACAACTCGAGCTACCTCGACACCCTGGCCCACTGCCGGGCCGCCGGCGGCGACTACGACGGCGCCGTCCGTTGGCAGACGCGCGCCCAGCGGCAGGAGCCGGGGAGCCTCACCATCCGCCGCAACCTCGACCGCTTCCGCCGCATGGCCACGACGCGCGGTGCTCCGTAGCGGTCCGGCCCACCAGCCCCGCCACCGCCCCCCTGCCGGACAACCGCCTCACCGGCGCCGCGCTCCGGTCGCCAACCCCGGAGAAGCCGCAGGAAATTGCCCGTGGCCGGGCCGGGCGCCCCCTTTCTCCACGGACCTTTCCCATGCATCCCGTCCAGCTGTCCGATACCACGCTGTGGGTCCACGAGGCCGGCGCCGGCCCGCCACTCCTGCTGCTCCATGGCTTCCCCTTCGATCACCGGATGTGGTCGGGGCAGGAGCCCCTGGCGCGGCGGATGCGCCTGCTCGTCCCGGATCAGCGCGGGTTCGGTCGGAGTGGCGGGGCATTGCCAGCCTCGATCGAGCAGCTGGCCGACGACGCGGCGGCGGTGATCAGGGCACGCAGCGCCGGCGTGCCGGCGGTCGTCTGCGGCCTGTCGATGGGGGGCTATGTGGCCCAGCACCTCGCGGCGCGGCACCCGGAACTGGTCGCCGCCCTGGTGCTCGTCGACACCAAACTCGAGGCCGACACCGCCGATGCCCGGACGGCCCGCCACGATCTGGCCAACCGGGTCGAACGGGTCGGGCAGGCGGTCCTCGCCGAGGCGATGCTGCCGCGGCTCCTCGCCCCGTCCCCTGCGGCCCGGCGGATGCCGCGCCGCCCGGCCATCGAGGAGACCATCCGCAGCACGATCCTCGCGACCCCGGTCCCGACGATCACCGCCGCACTGGCCGCGCTTGCCGCCCGGCCCGACATGACGACGGCGCTCGGCCGGTTGACGGTTCCGACGCTGCTGGTGGTCGGAGCCGAGGATGCGATCACGCCACCGGAGTGCCTCGAGCGCGCGGCGGCGGTGATCCCCGGATCACGGCTGTGCGTGCTCGCCGACTGCGGCCACATGGCGCCGCTGGAGGATCCGGCGGCGTTCAACGCAGCGCTGACGGACTTCCTGGCCGGAATCCACCCGGAACACCCGGTCTGAAGCCCGGACCGCCGGGTCGCGGTGGGCCCGGAGGCGGTTCCGCCGGACCTCCGCCGCCACCGCCCGGGGGCGCCCCGTTGCCTCCGGCCGGCCCGGGCGCTTCCCCCGGCGGCCGCTGGCCGCCGAAGCCACGGCGCGAATCCCACTCGCGCGGGCCCCGGAATTGAAAACGGGCGTAAAAGCGGTCGAGTGATTCGAGCCGCTCCTCTGCCGGGAGATCGACGACATCACTGCGCTCGGCGGGATCGCGCATCGACACGTACTGGTGCCAGACGGCGGCGGCGCCGAGCAGCCGTTCGCGTTCGGCGGCGTTGTCGTTGCTGGTGTCGGCGAGGAACCGGGCCAATTGGAGCACGTCGTATCGTGCCACCTCCGACAGCGTCATGAACTCGCTCACACGATCGGCGAGCCGCCGCCGATCATCGGCCGGCGCCGCTTCCACCTCGGCGCGCCGTCGGGCGAGGACATCGGCCGGAAGGTCCCGTCCCACCGGCTCCGCCTGCAGTCCGACGATGGCCGCCTCGAGTTCGGCGGGCACGGGAAGGTCGGCGGTCTTGTCTCCCACGGCCTTTTCCCCGACGGCTTTTTCCCCCACGGCCTTCTCGGCAGCCCCTTTTTCCACCGGCTGATCGCCCGTGCGGCCACCCTCGGGAGCGGGATCCGCGCCCCGTGAGTCGCCCGACCTGCCGTCGCCGGGCCGGCTGAAGGGGCCGAAGCGCCGCACCGGGGGAAAGTTGCGGCTGGCGACAGCGGTCAGGAACTCGACCGATCCTGCCTCGCGGAGCGCGGCGATGTGGCGGATCACGGGGAGGTATTCGAGGGCCCTGACGTCGGGATCGGGGGCGGTGTTCCTCCCGGCGAAGATGCCGATCCCCAGCCCACCGATGATCGCCAGCCCCGGCATCCACCAGCCCCGCACCAGCCGTCCACGAGCGGTGCGTTGCTCCCCCGCGCCGCGGACGGCGACGGCGGCCATCTCCACCGTGGTGGCGGTCAGCGCGGGCGAAGCCGCCGACCGCGGCAGCACGTCGAGCATGTCCCACACCCCGGCCAGCGCCTGCTCCGGCGACGCGGCCGTCTCGTCGGCGGCGACCGACCGCTCGTTGCCCCGCCCCATCCGCCCGCTATCGGTGCTCATCGCAGCCCCTCCCGCTCGTAGGGTTCCAGGGCGATCCGCAATTGATCGCGGGCGCGGAACAGGAGCGACTTCACCGCCGGCACGGTGAGGCCCATCGCGGTGGCGATCTCCTCGTAGGAACAGTGTTCGAATTTTGCCAGCAGGAGCGCCATCCGCTGGTTGTCGCCGAGCCTGGCGATCGCCTCCTGGACGACGTTCTGGAGCTCGCTCCGGTCGGCCTGCCGCGCCGGGCGCTGGCCACTGGCGGCGACGGCGAGCTGATCGAGGCCGATCTCCCCCTGCGATGCAGACGCCGAAACCGGCACCCCCTTCTCCAGACGACGGTAGGCACGCTGCCGGAGGTCACTGGCGACGTTGTTGGCGATCGTGTGGATCCAGGTCGAGAACCGCGCGGTCGGTTGATAGCCGGCGCGTGCCCGGTAGACCCGGAGAAACACTTCCTGCGCCAGATCCTCGGCGGTCGAGTGATCGCCGGTGTGGTGGCGGAAGAGGGTGACGAGCCGGTCCTGCCAGAGGGCGACGAGCTCCTCGAAGGCCTCGGCGTCGTCCGCCTTCACCCGCAGCATGAGCTCCGCGGACGGATCGGCGGTCGGTGCCATCTGACCCCTCGCTCAACCGCATCCGTCGCAGTTCACTGGCCGGCCACGGTCGGGTGACCAGACGCCGATGGGCGACCGCACCCAGCCGTCCATCTGTCTGCCAGCGGTCAACCGTCAGCGGGCGGGCCGAATCCCTCTCGACCGGCAGCCGGTCCGCTGCACTGCCGCCCCTGCGACAATCAAACCGGCGACAATCAAACCGGCGACAATCAAACTCGCGACAATCAGGCAGGAGGACGT
>SXWA01000223.1 GCA_005791575.1 Planctomycetaceae bacterium | reverse complement strand
CGCGGCCGTGGAAGCCGAACGGCTCCGCCGGCTCGAGGTCCGCGGTCGTGCTGCCGGCGGCGAACGCTACGCCCGGTTCATCGAGAACCCGTTCCTCGACCCGTCCGCCGCGCCGCTGTCGACGTTCTCGATCGACGTCGACACCGCCTCCTACTCGAACATCCGCCGCTTCCTCACCGCCGGGCAGCGCCCCCCGGCCGACGCGGTGCGCCTCGAGGAGATGCTGAACTACTTCCGCTACGCCGATCCCGCGCCGCCGGCGGATGGCGATCCGTTCGCCGTCCGCCTCGAGACCGCGGCGTGCCCGTGGCGGCCGGGGCACCGCCTCCTCCGCGTGGGGATCAAGGGGCGGGAGATCGCCGCGGCGGCACGGCCGGCGGGCAACCTCGTGTTCCTCGTCGACGTCTCCGGGTCGATGCGCGACGACAACAAGCTGCCGCTTGTGAAGCAGGCGCTGGCGATGCTCGTCGACCAGCTCCGTGAGGACGACACGGTGTCGATCGTCACCTATGCCGGCGACGCCGGCCTCAAGCTGCCGGCCACCGGCGGCCACCGGCCCGACGTGATCCGCGGCGTCATCGACGCGCTCGGGGCGGGGGGCTCGACCCACGGCAGCGCCGGGATCGAACTGGCCTACGACGAGGCGAAGCGCCACTTCATCACCGGCGGTGTCAACCGGGTGATCCTCTGCACCGACGGCGATCTCAACGTCGGCATCACCGACGACGAGCAGCTCGTGAAGCTGATCCGCGCCCGGGCGGCGGAGGGCACGTTCCTCACCGTCCTCGGATTCGGCCAGGGCAACCTCCAGGACGAGAAGATGGAGAAGCTCGCCGACAACGGCAACGGTCTCTATGCCTACATCGACTCGGTGCGCGAGGCGCGGAAGGTGCTCATCGAGCAGCTCACCGGCTCCACGATGACGATCGCCAAGGACGTGAAGATCCAGGTGGAGTTCAACCCCGCCCTCGTCGGCTCCTATCGCCTGCTCGGCTACGAGAACCGGGTCATGGCGGCGAAGGACTTCGCCGACGACACGAAGGACGCCGGCGAGATCGGTGCCGGCCACGGTGTGACCGCCCTCTACGAATACGTCCCGGCCGGGGCCGGCGGGGCCACGCTCCCCGACCTCAAGTACCAGCCGCGGCCGGCGCCGGTGCCGCAGCCGGTGGTGGCGGGGCCAACGGCGCGGGAACTGCTCACGCTCAAGCTGCGTTTCAAGGAGCCGGCCGGGAGCGAGAGCGTGCTCCGGGAGATCCCGCTGGTCGATGCGGGGGGCTCGTTCGAATCGGCCACCGACGACCTGCGCTTCGCCGCGGCCGTCGCCGCCTTCGGCATGCTCCTCCGTTCGAGCGACCATGCCGGCACGGCGACCCTGCCGCTGGTGGCCGAGATCGCCGCCGGCGCGATGGGATCCGATCCGGGAGGGCTGCGGGCGGAGTTCCTCGATCTGGTGCGATCGGCCGGCCAGGTGCTGCCGCCGGATGCCCGCGAGTGACCGCCCGCGTGCGACGCGTCAGAAGCGCTCGATCGCGGCCAGCCCGGTGTCGTCCGGCATGTCGAGCCGATCGACGGCCAGGAGCGCTCCCCCGTGGAGGACCACCGTGGCGGCGATGGCGCCGACGAGGTCCTCGTCGGTGTCGGCTGCCCGGTCGCCACGGAGCGACGGGTCGGCGCTGCCGGAGGCCGCGGTCGCGACGGTGAACGTGACGGCGCCGGTATCGCGGTCGAGCCGGCCGGGGACGTACCGCCCGGCCTCCATGAGGAGCAGCTCGACGCGCCCCGCCACCGCGGCGCGGGCGATGTCGGCGATGTCGGCCGAGCCGCGGCCATGGGCACGGGCGGTGCCGAAGCGCTCGAGCGCGTCGTGCACGGTGCGCCGCCGGGCCTGTTCGAGGAGCGGGTGGATCGCGGCGAGGAGGGCGGCCGGGGACGCCGCGTGCGGGTCGAGTGGTACCGTGTCGGGGAGGAGCCGGCAATCCCGGCACACGGCGCGGTATTCGGCGGCCAGTTCCGGCAGGGCGACGAGGAGCACCGGCGGGGCGTCGGCCGCGTCGGCGGCCATCACGTCGGCGATCGCGCGGAAGAACCGCACGGTGTCGGCACGGGTGTCGTCACGGCGGTCCCCGGTACCGCCATGGAGCGTGCCGCCGCTGCCGAGGGCGCGACGGACGCGGTGGGGCTCGAACGTCTCCACATCGACGACGGCGCCGCGCTCGATCCGACCGGTCTCGGCGCCGGCGAGGGGGGAGGCCGGAAACGGCATCGACTCGAGCCCGGTTGGGCCGAGGTGCAGGAGACGCGCCTCGCGGCTGGTGAGGGCGAGCACGCGGAGGTCGCGGGCCGCGGCGGCGATCCGCAGCAGATCGGCAAGGTGGAACTGATCGCCGATCAGGGCCCGGGCGGGGATCGCCTCGTCGAGGAGGAACACCGTCGCCTCGCCGTCGGCGGCGAGGACGCAGAGCCCCTCGTGGGTGTGCTCCCAGAAGGGACGCTGGAGGGCGAGCGACTCGAGCGGCGCGAGCAACCGCGCCACCTCGGCGGCAGGGTGGCGGTCGGCGAGCGCGGTGCCCAGTGATTCGACCAGATGGTGGAAGCGCAGCGGATCGACCCGGTTGTCGGGCACGCGGCGGTGCGTGGGCAGCGCGAGCGAGATGCACGGGGGGCGGTGCGGGAGGAGCAGCGGCCGGAGGCTCGCCCAGGAGACCGTGGTGAACGCCACTCCGGGAACCACCGTGCCGCCGGGGCCGGGCAGGGACAGCGTGATCGTGGAAGGGGGCATCGTGGGTCTCCGTGAAGTGCCGGCATCCCTGCCCCGGGGCCGCTGGCGAGCGGTCTGCCCTGATGAACCATCGGGGGCCGGTGGCCACGCGGCAAGTCATGGCGGTCGGTCCCGGTGTGCACTGCCGGGACAGTTCGGCTGCGCCCTGCCCACTGTCACTCGTGCCCACTGTCACTCGTGGTGGCACTCGATGATCGGTGTCACGCCGGGGAGGGCGGCGAGCCGCGCGAGCACCTCCCGCCACCCAGCCTGGTGGGTGCTGCCGATGCAGAGGCACTGCCCGGTGGTCGCACCGACGCGCCCCCGTGAGCCGGGCATGAACTCGACCGTCCGATCGATCCGGCGCACGGTGTCGCGGAGCGCGGGGGTGTCGGGGATTGCGAACTCGTAAGACACCGCCACCTTGCCGGCCGCCGTGCCCCGCAGGCCGTCGGCATCGATCGCCTCGAGGTCGAAGGCGACCACCGCGGCCGCCGGTGGCGTCGGCCGGTCACCGTGGCAGCCCCCGGCGCCGAGTAGGACGAGCGCCATGGCGGCCGTGCGTGCATGGACGGCGGCGGTGCGCATTTCCCCTCCCCACGGCAGCGTCACGTTTGGGTCGGACCGGGGCATCGTAGCAGCGGCATGTCCGCGTGTGCCGGTCCTTCCGGCTGTGCCCGCGGTCTGCGCTGCCGTGGAGGGTGGCGGGGCAGTCTGTCGAAGAGAGTCTCTGGGAAGGATCCGGGGATCGTGACTCTTCCGGGGAACGGGATGGCTGCCATGACGATGCCGGTCGCAGAGGACACGACGCTCGTCGACACCGCCGCGGCGCCGGTCTTTTTTCACCGGCTCACCGCTGCCCGGGTCGGCGGGCTGGCCGCGTTCCTCGAGGCGCTCGCCGCCGCCGGCGATGACCGGTTCTTCCACCCCCATCCCAGCGACGTGGCCACGCTCCACCGCCTCGCCGCCCACCCGGTCGCCAGCGCAGATCGCCACGACGAATACCATCTCTCCGTCTCGGCCGACGGCACCGTCGTCGCCTACGGCCTGCTCCGCGGGTGGGGCGAGGGCTACGCGGTGCCGAGCCTCGGCGTGGCGGTGCATCCCGCCGCCCGTGGCCGGGGCCTCGCCCGGCAGATGATCGACCACCTCCACGGCGTCGCCCGTGGCCGCGGCGCGCGGCGCGTGCGGCTCACGGTGGAGCGCGACAACCCCCGCGCCATCGCCCTCTACCGCGCCCTCGGCTACCGGATGGAGGCCCACAGCGACCGGCGATGGTGCGGCTTCCTCGAACTCGACCAAACCTCACGCGGGAACGCAGCATGAACCGTCGCATCGCCATCGCCGAGCCCGATCTTTCCCGGCTGGAGGAGGAATACGCCCTGGCGGCGATCCGCAGCACGTGGATCTCCTCCACCGGCGAGTACCTCACGCGCTTCGAGCAGGAGTTCGCCGACGCCTGTGGCTGCCCCCACGCCCTGGCGGTCAGCAACGGCACCACCGCGATCCACCTGGCGCTGGCGGCGCTCAACGTCGGGCCGGGTGACGAGGTGATCGTCCCCTCGATGACCTACATCGCCACCGCCAACGCGGTGCGCTACTGCGGCGCCGAGCCGGTGTTCGTCGACGTCGAGCCGACGACATGGTGCCTCGACCCGGCCCGTCTGGAGGAGGCGATCACGCCGCGGACCAAGGGGGTGATCGCCGTCCACCTCCTCGGACATCCCGCCGACATGGATCCGATCCTCGAGATCGCCGCGATCCACGGGCTGTGGGTGGTGGAGGATGCGGCCGAGGCGACATTCGCCACCTACAAGGGGCGCACGGTGGGGGGCCTCGGCCGGATCGGCACCTTCTCCTTCTTCGGCAACAAGGTGCTCACCTGCGGCGAGGGGGGTGCGGTCACCTTCCAGGATCCGGTCCTCGCGACCCGCTTGCGGATGCTCCGCGGGCAGGGAATGGACCCGCGGCAGCGCTACTATTTCCCGATCGTCGGCTTCAACTACCGGCTTACCAATCTTGCCGCCGCGATCCTCTGCGGCCAGATGGAGCGGCGCGCCGACATCCTCCGCCGCCGGCGCGAGATCGTCGCCCTCTACGAGGCGCGGCTGCGCGACGTGCCCGGCATCGGCCTGCGCACCGACGCCGAGTGGGCGGTGACCTCGCCGTGGATGTTCGCCGCCACGATCGATGGCCCGGCGGGGATCGACCGTGATGCCGTGGCGCGCCGCCTCGCCGACGACGGCATCGAGACCCGGCCGCTGTTCGTGCCGATCCATGCGCTGCCACCCTACCGTGCGGCCCACAACGCCCGTGGCACGGAGTTGCCCGTCACCGGCCGCCTCGGCCGTGAAGGCATCATGCTGCCGACCCACACGCTCCTCGCCGATGGCGACATCCACCAGGTCTGCGACCGGCTCATCGCCGCGGTCGAGGCGGCGCGGCCGGTGCAGGGGCGGCTCCGCGTGGCCTGAGCGGCGGATCGTCAGGAACCGACGCGACGCCGGCCGAAGAGGCGCCGGACGAGGTGTTTGAAGCGCCGCGGCACGGTGGCCGGCCGCGGCAGCGTGCGCGGCCGCGTGCGCCGGGTGGCCGGTCCGGTGGTGGCCACGCCCGCGAAGACGCGCAGGTAGTCGTCGGCG
>SXWA01000002.1 GCA_005791575.1 Planctomycetaceae bacterium | reverse complement strand
GCCCTCGACGAGCTCCACGCGCTCCACCACGACGCCGCCTTCTCCGACTGCACGCTCTGGGACGTCTGGCTGCCGCAGGCCACGCTCTGGGCGTCGGCGACGAAGCGGGAACAGTATCGGCGGGCCCTCCTCGGCCGGCGCATCGATGCCGAGGGCTATGTCTCGATGCAGCAGCACCGCGGGATGGCCCACTCCGAGGGCTGGCCGTTTCCGGCGTGGCAGCAGAGCGGCGGGGCGGGGTTCCACTTCGCGGTCGCGGACGACGTCTGGGCCAGGCAGATGTTCCGCTTGCAGGCGCTGACGAGCACAGAGGGCTGGGAGATCACCGGTGCCGAGGTGCGCGGCATCGATGCGGAGGCGGGGCTGCGCCTGGTCGCCACCGCCGACCGCGTGACGATCACGACGCCACCGTTCCGTTGCGGCACGATCGTGGCCCCGTTCGCCCGGATCGAGTGGGGCGCACGCGGGCTCGGCGCGGAGGCGCGGGCGGGGATCGAGTGGCTGCTCGAGGGGGAGGGGGAGTGGCCCGCCGGTCGTGTCGTGGAGATCGCCGCCCCCGGTGAGCCGCGCTCCGACAACGTGCCCCTCTACCGCCATTTGGGGCATGCGGGGATCCTCACCCGCTACCGCCTCCATGTCGATCATGCGGCAGGGGCGGAGATCGACCTCGCATCGGTGATCACGGCGATCGACACGCGGCATCCGGTCACCAATCCGTTTTTCGTCCGCGCGTGCTCTGACTTCGTCGCCTGGACGGGCGACATCGACTTCCTCCGGCGGAGCATCGGCCGGATGCGGCGGGCGCTGGAGTTCGCCCTGACCGAGTTCCGCGTCCGCGAGGAGCGGCACGCGCTCGTTTCCTGGGTGGGGCACGACGGCCGCTCCGGCATCGGCTTCGGTCCCGATGGTCGCAAGTCGATGCGCGTCGGCCATGGGGTGGGCAACAACTACTGGGATCTGCTCCCCTTCGGCGCCCACGACGCCCTCGCCACACTCCACATCCACGATGCGGTCCGGGCCCTGGCGGACCTCGAACGACGCATCGCCGCGCACCCGGAGTGGGAGGTGCCGGCCGACTCCGCCCCTTTCGATCCCGCCGCGCTCGACGCGCTCGCGGCGGCGATCCGTGCCGACTTCCAGACACGGTTCTGGAGCGACGACACCGGCCGCTTCGTCGGCTGGATCGACGCTGACGGCCGCCCCTGCGACTTCGGTTTCACGTTCGTGAATCTGGAGGCGGTGGCCGCCGGGATGGCGACTCCCGGTCAGGCGGCGGGGATCCTCGACTGGCTCGACGGGCGCCGCGAGGTGGCGGGGGACACGTCGCGCGGAGCCGACATCTACCACTGGCGCTTCGGGCCGCGTTCGACGACACTGCGCAACGAGACGACCTACGTCTGGCCCTGGTTCCATCCCGAGAGCATCCCCTGGGGGGGCCAGGTGCAGGATGGCGGGGCCGTGCTCGGCTTCAGCCACCAGGACCTGATGGCCCGACTGGCGACCCACGGTCCCGACGACGCGTGGAACAGGCTCCGCGCGATCATCGGCTGGTTCCGCGACGTCCGGGCGGAGGGGGGCTACCGGGCCTTCTACGCGATGCCGGGCCGTGGCACGCTCCAGGGGGGCGGCACCGCCGGCGGTCTCGGTCTCGACCACGAGTTTCTCGAGAGCGTGCTCGTGCCGCAGGTGATGCTCCAGGGTTTCCTCGGCTTCCGGGCGACGGCGACCGGCTACGAGATCCGTCCGCGCCTCCCGCGTGATTGGCCGAGCCTCTCGATCACCGGGATCCGCTTCCACGACGAGCTGCTCACCATCACCGCCCACGCCGACGGCCGCGTGGTGGTGGAGCGCGCGGGAGAGCCGTGAGGGGCGCAGCGCTCCTTGCATCGCCTTTTCCCCCGCGGAGACTACAACGGGTTGCCATTCGACGGCCGGCGGCAGAGGCTCGCAGCGGTGCCCTACTTCGACTTCAACGCCACCGCGCCGTTGCATCCGCGGGCCCGCGACGAGTGGCTTGATGTCGCCACGCGGGCCTGGCACAACCCGTCGGGCCTCTATGCCGAGGCGACCGTCGCCCGCGAGATCCTCGCCGCTGCCCGCGAGCGGCTCGCCGACATCGTCGGCTGCGCGCCTGAGCGGATCGTGTTCACCGGGGGAGTGACGGCGGCCACCAACGCCCTCGCGCGCCATCTCGCCCGGACCGTGCCCGCCGGGCGGGGCGTGGCGCTGTCGGCGATCGAGCACCCCTGCGTGCGCGAAGCCCTGCAGGAGTGCCTCCCCGGCCGGACCGTCGAGCTGCCGGTGGATCGCGACGGCGTCGTAAACACCGGAGCGCTGGCGCGGCTCCTCGAGCAGCGGGATGTCGCCTGTGTCTCGGTGATGGCGGCGAGCAACGAGAGTGGCGTGCTCCAGCCCTGGGACGAAATCGCCACCCTCTGCCACGCGCGCGGCGTCGCCTTCCACACCGACGCCGCGCAGTGGTGCGGGAAACTGCCGGCGGCAGGGCTCGGCCGCTGCGACTGGGTGACGGGCAGCGGCCACAAGTTCGGCGGACCACGGGGGGTGGGCTTCCTCGTCGTTCCCGAGGCGGAGCGGGGCTTCCACGGCGACCGCGGCGGTCCGCAGGAACGGGGCCGGTGGGCGGGCACGGAGAACGTCGCCGGTATCGCCGCCATGGTCGCGGCGCTCGAGGCACGCGACCCGGAAGGGGAGACCACGCGGCGGGCCCGGGCGGAGGCGCGCGATGCCGCCGGCCGGCGGCTGCTTGCGGAGGTCCCGGGCGCGTGGATCGTCGGCGCCGGGTCACCGCGGCTCTGGAACACGTTGGCCGTCGTGATCCCCGGCGTGACCGGGAAGAAGGTGGTCGCGTGGTTGGGCCGCGCCGGCGTGGCCGCCTCGACAGGCTCGGCCTGCAGTGCCGGCGCCGATTCCGTGCCGCGGGTGCTCGCGGCCGCGGGCGGAGGCCCGGATCGTGCCGGCAGGGCGGCCGGGGGGATGGTGCGGCTCTCCGCCGGCTGGGAGACGACCGCCGCCGAGTGGCAGCAGGTCATCGACGCCGTCGTGGCGGCCGTCAGCGGAGCCGCGTCGCCCGCTCGAGGGCCGCGACCGTAAAGACGAGCGGATAGAGCGCCTCGTCATACCAGAGCTTGGCGAAGTAGAGGCCGATCGGCGCCGCGGGGAAGCGCGTGCCCTCGGCGCTGCGGTCGAGCAGCCAGCCGACACCTGCGGCGACCGCGGCGCGGGCCCGGTCGCGCAGGTCCGCCATCGGTGATTCGGCCGCCACGCGGGCGAGTGCCTCGACAGCCACGGCCGTCTCCTCGACCGAAGCGGGGATTCCGGCAGCGGGGCCGACCCCGCCATCGGGTTGCACGGCGTCGATCAGCCAGGCCGCGCCGCGGGGGTCGAGCGTGGCGAGCACCACCCGCGCCGTGCCGTAGGCGGGGTTGGCCTGGGTGGGATGGTGCTGGTTCCCGAACCAGAGCGGCTCCCACGAGCCGTCGGCCCGTTGCGTGCGCGCGAGG
The DNA here is from genome assembly GCA_005791575.1 of Planctomycetaceae bacterium. Taxonomy (GTDB): domain Bacteria; phylum Planctomycetota; class Planctomycetia; order Pirellulales; family UBA1268; genus F1-20-MAGs016. Next base: position 29,093 of record SXWA01000002.1, on the reverse strand, counting down.
TAGCGGTGGCCCGCCCGCGTCGCGGCACCGGCAGACTGCCAGGCCTCGGCGGCACGGAGGAAATGAGCCGTGATGTCGGGACACGACGTGTCGAACGGCAATCGCCCCCAGCCGCGGCAGAACGTCGGGATCCCACCGTCGCGGTTGGCGAGTCCCGCCAGCCACCCGAGCCCCTCGTGGGCCGCGCGGCGGACGGCGGGCTCGACGGCGCTCGACTCGGTACTCGACTCGGTGCCCGACTCAGCGGCCGCCAGTGCCGCCAGCGCCGTCACCGCGCCGCTCGTGTCGTCGGCATCGGGCACGCCGCCGGGGAGGTCGGTCCAGGCCCAGCCGCCCGCCGCGGCGGAGGTGGAGGGATGGATCCGCCGCCACTGCTGGCCGAGCAGCCACCCGCGCACCGCCGCGCGCCCCCGCGCGTCGAGGTGGTCGGCGAGGCGCCCCGCGGCCGCCAGAGCCGTCACCGCCAGGGTGGTGCACCAGGTGGCGAGATTCGTGTCGATTGGCCACGACCCGTCGGGCCGCTGCGACTTCACGAGGAATCCCTCACCACGACGGGCGACCTCGTGCCGGGCGTGGCCCATGCCCGCCAGGCTCATCGTCACGAACGACGTCAGTGGCGTGGCCTCGAGGTAGCCGCCGTTGTCGGGCTGGATCGCGGCGAGCCGGGCGAGCGTCGGGCCGGTGGCCTGCTGCCGCAGCCAGCGGGGCAGGGCCCACGACGGACGGTGGGCGTGCCGCACCTGGCCGATGGCGATCAGGGCGGGCAGCGCGTAGCTCACCACCTGCATGTCGACGAGCCGGAACCACGAGGCGGGCAGGGCAGCGAACTCGAAGGGGAGCTGCGGCACGATCCGCCAGGTCGTGGCCGCGCGCGGATCGCCGCAGCGGCCGCAGAGGATCACGTGGGTGAGGATCGGCACGCTGAAGGTGCGGTCGCGGCCATAGATCGTCGCCAGCGTGCTGGCGATCGCGGCGCCATCGAGGCTGCCGGTGTGGTGGCGGATCCAGCCGGCCGCCCGGTCGATGGCGGCGGCGCGGGCGCCGCCGGGGGAGGTGCCGACCGCGCCCTCGTCGAGTGCGGCGAGCACGGCCCAGCAGAGGAGCGTGGTGGAGAGGTTACCGACGCTGTCGACGGTGTCGCCCCAACTCCCGTCCGGGCGCTGCGTCGCCACGAGCCAGTCGGCACCGGCGGCGATGCGGTCGGCATGGTCGGCGGCGGAAACCAGCCGCAGGGCGTTGAGCGCCGTGGCGGTGGAGAGGGCGCTGGAGGAGAGCCGGCCGGTCCAGTGGCCGGCGTCGTTCCGAGCCGCGAGCAAGCGCTCGACGGCCGCCCGGTGGGTCCGATCGAAGGCAGCCGAGCCGATGATCGAGGGGGTGGCCCAGGTCATACGCTCGCATGCCCGAGGGCCACGAGACCGTAGAACGTGTACTCGGAGTCGGGGATGTCGTCGGCCCACGACCCGTGGAAGGCGCCGGCGGCTGTCCAGAGGGAGTCGAGGAAATCGAGCACCTGCTCGCGCGAGTCACGCCATGGAGCATCGAGGGCGTCGAGGGCGTGGAGCGCGACCGCCGTCGAGAGGAGGTCGGGGATCGGGGCATCGGGGGCGGCGACGAACCCCCCGGCGGGATGACGCCGGTCGAGCAGCCACTCGGCGGCATGCGCCGGCACCGGTCGATCGAGCTGCCGGAGGGTGGCGATCGCCGCGGCGGTGGCGGTGGTCGATCCGAGGGGTTGTTCCGGCTCGTTCGACCAACCGCCGTCGGCACTGCGGAGCGACGCGAGGCAGCGCACCACCCCATCGGGATCGGGGAGCGGCTGGCCGAGGTCGGCGTGGGCGTTGACGGCGAGGAAACAGCCGTAGGCCGTGCCGCGCGGGGCACCGCCACGGGATGCAAATCCCCCGTCGGCGGTGCGTTGGGGGGCGAGCCGGGCGGCGATCGCCTCACGCCTGCCCGCCGGCACCGCGGCGGTCGGCTGGGCCGCCCACGCGCGGGCCAGGCAGGCGCGGTGGACGAGGTCGAGGTCGGCGCCGTCGGCGAGCGTGTCGAGCCACTGCCGGGTGCGGTCGGCGGCGGGGGTCAGCGGGTCGAAGGCGTCGAGCCCGACGAGCGCGTCGAGGGCGAAGGCGGTGTAGTAGAGGTCGCGACGGGCGTCGCGGTTGCAGTAGCCGCCGCTCGGATCGGCCGTGGAGTGGATGAACGACACCACGAGATCGGCCGCATCGCCGAGCGACCGGCGTGCCAGCCTGGCCACCTGCAGCATCTGGACTCGCAGGCTCATCGCGTCAGGCCGTCGCTGTCGCGGTGTCGTCGCGCTGCCTGGCCACGGCCTCCTGTTCGCGGCAATAGCCCTCGAATTGGAGATCGTTGAAGATCCGCGACACGACGCGGCGGAGGAGGCCCTTGAGCGTGGGGTCGGTGAGGCCCTCGAGAGCGCGGACCGCCTGTTCCTTGTAGCCCTCGAGGAGGAGGGCCGCCCGTTCGTCGGCCTTCGTCGCCCGGATCGCCTCGCGGAGGCGGGCCGGCGTGGCGGCTTCATGGCGGCGCCCGCCGGCGATCGCCGCGAGCATCTCACGGTCGTCGCCGCGTGCCTTTTCGGCCGCCAGCGCCAGCACCACGCTCGGCCGGGCCTCGGCCTGCCGCGCGAGGCCCGCGTCGTCCTGCAGGTCCTCGACGTCGTCCTTGATCTGGTAGGCGATCCCCACCGCCTCGCTGTAGGCGCGGAGCACGTCGGCGACCTCCGGCCCCCGGCCGGCGCAGATCGCGCCGAGTTGGAGGGCGACATCGAAGGCGGGCGCGGTCTTGAGCCGGAAGATCTCCAGCACCTGGCGGCTGGCGAGCTGCACGGGGGAGCGGCTCCAGGAGAGCTCCGCACCCTGCCCCTGGCAGAGGAGCCGCTGCGAGGCGGCCGCCTCGCGGACCGCCGCCTGCACCCGCGCGGCGTCGAGCCCGGAGTCGGCGAGCAGGCGGTACCCCTCGCCGATCAGCAGGTCGCCGACGTTGAGCGCCACGGGCACCCCCTGTGCCCCGCAGAGCGTGGGTTCGCCGTAGCGCTCGAGGTCGCCGTCTTCGATGTCGTCGTGCACCAGCGACGCCTTGTGGAAGCACTCGACCGCCACCGCGGCGCGGCGGATCGCCTCTCCGCTGCCGCCGTCAGGCGACGCGTCGGGCCGCAGCGCCTCGAAGACCGCCGCGGCGAGGAACGGCCGCCAGCGGCGCCCGCCGACGGCCAGCCATTGCCGCGCCACTTCCTCGGCATGCCCGACCGGGGGCCCCATCACCTCGTCGAGGGTTGCGGGCTCGAACCACGCCTTCACGGCGTCGTGGAGGCCGCCGAGATCGAGGCGCCGGGAGCGGTCGGCCGCCTCGAGATGGATGTAGTCCCACACCCAGTCGATGTCGACCGTGGTGTCGATGCAGTCGTCCTGGAGGAGCGGCACCGCCACTGCCGGGATGGCGGCGGATTGCACGTGGGGGAAGGTCTTCTCGAGCACCGGCATGCAGCTCACGCCGACGATCGCCTCGATCTTGCCGGTCTGGACCATCGCCATCACCAGCGCCGAACCCTCGGCAACGAGCACGGCGTAGCCGAGGCGCTCCGCCTCGACCTGGAAGTCCTGGATCGAGCACAGGCCGCACTGCTTGCAGAGGAGGCCGAACTCGTCGAACGGGGCCGGGCAGCGGCTCTCCACCCGCAGGCACTTCGGCATCAGGAGCAGCCGGCGGTCGAAGGGGACGGCGGCGAGGGCGTCGCGCCACGATTCGTTGTTGGCGATCACGACGGCGTAGTCGAGGTAGCTCTCGGCGAGGCCGGCCTCGGTCAGGGCCGCCGCGGCCCGGCGCCGCAGTTCCTCCATGCCGAGGGGAGGGACGGCCTTCTCGTGGAGCATGCCCCGGCGGATCGCATTGAGAAGCGCGTCGCGCTCGACCTTCGTCTGGGGGATCGAGGCCTGTGGTGGCCGCGCGCGAACGACTGCCGGCGGCACCGGAGGCGGCAGGATGGCAAGCGCGATCGGGGAACGGTCGGCTGTGGACATGGCTTTCACCTGCAGGGAGGCACCATCATGCGCTATCAGGCTGTGGATAAACAGCCTGCCGCACCTCATGGAAGAGGTGCCGGGAGCGTCGCTCCCGTGAGACCGGCTCTGCGAAAAGGGGGGGTTTCCGCTGGAAACCCTCCCCTTTCGTCCACCGTCGTCGATCGTCAGGTCGTTCCGGCCGGTGTGCTGCCCTGGGCGGCACGGGCCCCCTGGGCCACCCGCGCCGCCTCGGCCCGTCGCGCCGCCTCCTCGGTGCGGCGCTGGATCTCCTCCGGACTGGGGAGGGCGTCGAGCACCTCGCGGGGGATCGCCGCGGCATCGGCGAGCTTCGTCAGGCAGCGGCGCCGCTCCGCGAGAGCCTGGTCGGCGCTCCGTTCGCGCGAGAACCGCTGCTTCGCCTCGGCGGAGCGCTCGCGGAGCCGCGAGTAAATGTCGCCACCGAGGAGGGCGGAGATGTCGACCTTCATCTTCTCGCGCTGGACGTCCGACTCCGAAACCGGCCCGCCGTCGATCGGTCCGGCGTGGTACTTGGGGAACATGATCGCCACTTCGGGGCAGACCCGGGAGCAGGCGGGGCAGTTCACCTTGCAGTTGGCCGGGTTCTCGACCCGCAGCGTGTGGTCGGCGGCGACACCGTAGACGTCGAACAGGCAGAAGCTCAGGCACTGCATGCAGTTGGTGCAGCGGGCCAGATCGATCACCGGGAACCAGGGCTTCCACTGGCCGGGGCCGGCGGCGTCGGGGCGGTTCATCGGCCGACCGTCGCGGCGCTGCTCGACGAGGGCGATCGCCTCGTCGGCCGAGCGGCCCGTGATGTCGCAGACGGCGACGTCGCGCCCCGCGGCGTCGCCCACCTCGGGCGGCGCGCCGCCGAAGCAGCCGAGAACGATGAATGCCGTGGCCGCGCCCGCCTCCGCCCGCCCGGCACCCGCGCGGACGACCGAATAGCCGCGATCGAGGAGACCGGCGAGGAGGCGGCTGCGTTCGCCGGGATCGAACGGCGTGCTGCCGCGTCCTTCGTAGACGACCACCCGTGGCGGCAGCGGCGGGCTGGCGATCATGACGCATCTCCGGTCGGACGGTCGGCACCGAGCAGCTCGTCGAGGATCGCCGGGGCGGCATCGGTGCGCATGTTGACGATCCGCACCCCGGCGCGCGGCAGCGGTGCGTCGGCGAGGCTGAACAGCCCCTCGACGGCCCGCGGCCAGCAGGCGGCGATCGTCAACGGGCCGTCGCCGCGGGCGAGCTCGGCCAGATGGGGATCGCGGCGGGCCGCCATCTCGCACAGGTCGGGCACCATCTCGAAGGCCACCTCCGCGCGGGCGAGCCCGTCGAGCACGGCATCCTTCACCTCGGCGGGCACCACCTGCGCGTAGGCACACCGGCAATAGAGGATCCGTGGTGCGGGCTGGGGCTGGCTCATGGGGTGTCGCTCCGGGCGCTCCCGGCCGCCGGCAGCGCGGCGGGGCGCTTCGCCTTGGCATAGGCCCCGAAGTCGTTGAACCAGCGCCCCTTGGCAAGGCGATACATCCAGTGCCGCTCGGGGATCTCGCGGCCGGGGAGGTCCTGGCTCGACCGCGGCGTCATCGCCTCCAGTTCCGCGCGGGCGGTGCCGCGCTGCGTGGTGTCTTTCGCACCGTGCCGGTCGGCGATCTCGAGGAGCAGCCGGGGGTTCTCGAGGACGATGCAGCCGCGGCTGTGGCGGGCAGCCGCGGCGCGGACGTCGGCCAGGTAGGCCGACTTCGTCAGCGTCTCGAAGAACGGACCGTCGTCGACATGGTCGACCGCCAACTGGATGATCGGGCAGGGCTCGATGTAGCCCGACGGACCGACATGGTGGGTGATCCCCGCCGCCATCGGGCAGAGGGCCGCGCCCTCGCCGTCGTAGTAGGCGTCGACGATCGCGATCGGCTTGCGGGCGCGCTGTTCCACCACGAAGCGGCGCACGCGCACGAGCTGCTCCGGGGTGAGGGCCAGTTCCGGCGACGATTCGGGGCCCACGGGGCGGTAGCCGTGGAACCACGTGTAATGGACCCCCAGTTCGATGAGGTGGTCGAGCCACTTCTCGGTGAGGAGGGTGTCGATGTTCGACTGGCAGAGGCTCGAGGCCACGCCGGTGAGGAGCCGTGCCTCGAGGCAGGCCTCGAGCCCGCGCAGCGTGCGCGACAGCACCTGGCGGTTGCCGCGGCGGATGTCGCTGGCAGCGGCATCCCCCTCGATGCTCACCAGCGGCGTGGCATTGCCGAGGCGCTGGAGGCGGCGGGCGACGTCGGGGGTGACGAGCTGGCCGTTGGTGAAGATCTGGAAGTAGCAGTCGCGGTGCCGCTCGAGGAGGTCAAAGAGCCCCGGATGGAGGAACGGCTCGCCGCCGAGAATCCCGAAGAACGAATTGCCGTGGGCCTTGGCGTCGCCGACGATCGCATCGAGCTGTGCGGTGGAGAGCATCGTCCGCGGCGCCGCCACGTCGACCCAGCAGCCCTGGCAGGCGAGGTTGCAACTGTTGATGATCGAGAGGTGGAGGAACGGCGGGAAGACGGTGCCACGCTGCTTCCGACCACGGAACCGCTCGACCGACAGCATCCCCTTCGCACCGAAGTTCCACCCCGCCTTCCACAGGCAGTTGGGGGCCACGGTCGAGACGATCCTGGAGGTGAGCTGCGGGAGGATCATGGCACTGCTTCAGACTCGGGGCTTCAGACGCGGGCGGGAAGCCGGTGGGTGGGCACGGGGCGGCCGGGGCGGAAATGTTCCACATGGAGGGTCTCGTGCGGGAGGTCGCCGCAGGCCGCAGCGAGCGCTTCACGGACGGAGCGCTCGAGGAGGTCCGGATCGGCCTCGGCGCGGAGATTGAGGAGCAGGCGGCCGATATCGAGCGGGTCGGAGAGCCGGTGCGAGAGGGCGGGGGGGTCGGCCGTGCGGACGAGATTCGCGGCGGCGAGCTCGTACGGGTCGCCATCGACGGCGAGCGTGCCCTTGAGGTGGGCGATCTCGTGGCCGGAGCGCTCGAGGGCCGCGCGCACGGCCCCGAGGATCGTCAGCAGGAGTTGGTTCCCGTCGAACTCGGGTCCCGCGCCGTTGCCGATGCGGACCTCGGCGTTGAGCCACCCGAGGAGCGATTCGCCGAGTGCGTAGCGATCGTAGTCGATTGCCGCGATCGGCGTCGCCTGTGAGCGGCCGGCAAGCAGGGCCTCGAACCACCCCTCCAGACCGTTGCCCTCGCGTGCCGAGCACTCGAAGACCGTCGCCCGCGGTGCCACCTCCGCCAGCGCCGCGCGGAGCCTGTCGAGCCGCGACCGGTCGACCAGATCGCACTTGTTGACGACGACGATCTCCGCCTCCTCGAGCTGCTTGCGGTAGATGTAGCTGACGTGCTCCGAGAGGCGGGCGGCGGCGAGGCCGAGCACGCGCTCGGCCCGCAGTGGATCGACCACCACGCTCATCGGGGCAACGGTGAAGCGGTCGCCGTAGAGCCGCTCCAGCGGCAGGCTCACCGTGGCCACGAGGTCGGTGCAGCTCCCCACCGGTTCGGCGATGAGGACGTCGGGGGCGGTATCGCGGACGAGGGTCTCCGCCGCCTCGACGAGCGACGTGAACCGGCAGCAGAAGCAGCCGCCGACGATCTCCTCGACCGGCATGCCGTGGGCGCCGGCGAGCGCCGTGTCGACCAGTCCGCCACCCTGATCGTTGGTGACCAGCCCCACCCGCAGGCCGCGGGCCGTGAGCCAATGGGCGAAGCGGAGGATCGACGTCGTCTTGCCGGCACCGAGGAAGCCGCCGACCATCACGTAGCGGGCGGTCGGCTGGCTCATGGACGCTCCTCCCCGTGGCTGCCTACGGACCCGCCCCCACTATAGCGTGAGGCCTGCAATCGATCGATCGTCGCCGAGAGGAGGGCGACATAGCCATGCACGTCGAGGTGGCCGGCCTCCGGTTCCCCCGCGACGGCATACAGCCAGCCGGCGCCGTAGGGATCGGCGTGGGTGAGGCATGCTTCGGCCGTCAGCGCCCGGTTGACGTCGGTCAGCGTGCCATCGACGACGCAGTAGAGATCACTCACCGCCTTGAAACCCTCGACGGTGCCGAGGCGGCTCCCCGCCTGCACGGCGGCGCCGAGCGGCGGCTCGACGACCATCTCCACCAATTCCCCGAGCATCCGCGTGGCGAACTTCGTGAACCCCACCCGCCAGACAGGCCGTGATCCATCCTCCACCGGTGCCATCCAGAAGTGGGAAGGGGAATAGCGGTAGTCCACCGGGAACCGGGCCGAGAAGTGCGCGTGCCGGAAGCGGATCGTTTCCATGGCTGACCGGAAGGTGGCGGTGGGCGGTTCGAGACTATCCCCGGCGCTCCGGCCCCTTCAAGGGAGCCCGACGGCGGAGCCCCGTCGGGGGCAGGGCCCGGTCGATGGGCCGTGGAGGGGCGCCGGAATGCCGGAGGCGACGGCGCCGGGAGGCACGCGCGCCGGCGGCGTAGACTGCCGACCCAGCGAGGCGGTGTGCGGGGCCCGATCGCAAAAGACACGGGGAGGAGATGCGGATGGAGACCGTTCGACCGGGCCGCTACCGGCACTACAAGGGACGCGAATACACGGTCATCGGCTGCGCGCGCCACAGCGAGACGCTCGAGGAGCTGGTGGTCTACCGGCAGGAATACGGCGACCGCGCCCTCTGGGTGCGCCCCGCGGCGATGTTCCTCGAGGCCGTGGTCGTCGGCGGCAGCCACGTGCCCCGCTTCGCGGCGCTCGAAGTCGGCGGCTGATCGGCGGCAGCGATGCCGATGCTTACTTCGCTCGACTGCCGGCGGCCGGAGCTGCAGCCGGGGTGGCAGCCGGATCGGCGGCCGGCTTCGGAGGTCGGCGCCGGGCGGGGATCGAACCGGGAATGGTCGTCAGCCGGTTGGGTTGGCCGGGGTGCTTGTCGAGCACGAAGCCGTCGTCGAGGGCGCCGGGGCCCGGCTCCACGCCCCACCCAGGGCAAAGAGCGCGACCGCCAGGCAGACGGTGATGGCACGGCAAGCGGGCATCGCGGACTCAAGGGGGAACGCCGCTTCACACGGCGGCGGCGCGCGATGGACAGCATACCCGTGGCGCGCGCTTCGGTTGCCCGGCTGGTAGCCTGTCCAGCGCGATACCGCCCGGAGCCAAACGGCCATGACCAGACAGATCACGACCCCCACGGGGCGAGCGCTGCAGCGAACGGGAGGCACGCTCCGGTGGGGGGCCTGTGTGGTGTGGGCTGCGGCGGGCGCCGGCTTCGGCCAGGAGCCGCCCTACGACAAGCGGCCGCCGGTGGAACCGCCCTACCACCGGGTGCGTTACGAGGCCGCCACCGAAGCGGCGGGACTGGCCTACCCGGTCACCCACACCCTGTGGATCCCTGCCGGCACGGCCACGCTCCGGGGTGTGATCGTCCATCAGCATGGCTGCGGCGAGGGCTCCTGCTCGTCGGGGCTCACGGGCGCCCACGACCTCCACTGGCAGGCGCTCGCGGCCCGGCATGGCTGCGCCCTGCTCGCACCGGCGTATGAGCAACCCGACAAAGCCGACTGCCAACGCTGGTGCGATCCGCGGAACGGTTCGGACGCGGTGTTCCAACGGGCACTCGCTGAACTGGGGATGCTCTCCGGCCACCCGGAACTGGCCAGCGTGCCCTGGGCGCTGTGGGGCCACAGCGGCGGCGGCCACTGGGCCGGCGGCATGGTGCTCCTCCACCCGGAGCGCGTCGCCGCGGCGTGGTTGCGGTCGGGCGTGCCGCTGCTCGAGGCGGATCCGGCCCGGCCCGGTATCCGGCACCATCGGCTCGATGATGCCGTGCTGACGGTGCCGCTGGTCTGCAACCTCGGGGTGAAGGAAGGAGTGATCGAGGGGGACGAGCGCTTCAAGGGGGTTTGGCCTGCCAATCAGGTGTTTTTCCATGCGCTGCGGAGCCGTGGTGGCCTGGTGGCGGTGGCGATCGACCCGCTCAGCAGCCACGACTGCGGGAATCAGCGCTACCTCGCGATCCCGTGGCTCGACGCCTGCCTCACGGCGCGGCTGCCGGAGAAGCCGGGGGAGTCGCTGCGCGCCCTCTCCGGCGCCGGCGCGTGGCTGGCGCCGATCACCGGTGGGGAGGCGGTGGCGGCGGATCGATTCAGCGGCGATCCCCTCTCCGTCGGTTGGTTGCCGAACGGGTCGATCGCCCGCGCCTGGATGGAATACGTGAAGGACACGCTGGTCGCCGATGCCAGCCCGCCCACGGCGCCGATCGGCGTGCGCATCGAGGGCACCGACCTCGTCTGGGAGGCAGTCGCCGACCTGGAGAGCGGATTGGCGGGGTTCGTCATCGAGCGCGACGGCGTGCGGATCGCCACGTTCCCGGAGAACCCGAAGAACTCCTTCGGCCGGCCGGTGTTCCAGAACCTGCTCTACAGCGACACCCCGTCGCAGCCGCTGGTGCCGCTGCGCTTCCCGCTCCCGGAGCCGGTGCCGGGCGTGGAGCATCGCTACCGTGTGATCGCCGTGAACACGGTCGGGCTCGAGTCGCCGCCGAGCAATGCCGTGCCCCGCTGACCCACCCGCGTGCCGGCAGCGCGACGCGGTCCCGCAGCATTGTCAGGCATCCGCGGCCGGTGTAGCGTACCCCCCGCGGGTGGTTGTGACGTTTCACGTGTGAGGGTGCCATGCGGGGAGCAGCGAAGCGTGGGTGCCGGGCGATGCCGGTGGCGGTGGCGCTGGTGACGGCGCTCGCCGTTGGCTCGCCCATCCGTGGCGCGCTGGGCCAGGAGGGGGGCGATCCGTCGCTCCGCAAGTGGGTTGGAACCTGGAAGGAGCCCTACGCGCTGGTCGGTACGCGGAGGATCATCGAGATCAGCGAGAAGGACGGAAAGCTCGCGGCACGCTTCTCCGACCCCGCGGTTCCCAACGGCGTCTTCAACATCCGCATGTGGTTTTCGCTCAAAGACATCACGGTCGTCGACGACACCACGCTGACGTGGAAGGAGGGTTCGCTCAAAGTGACGGCGACCTTCATTCCCGGCGAGGATGGGAGCCCGGCGACGATGGAGACGAGCAAGGACGTCGCCGGTACGATCGGCGCCTGGTTCGGCCAGACGAAGCCGCACGTCGCGCGGCTGAAGAAGGAGTAGGGCGGAGGCACGGTGTGCTGGGCCGGAAGACCGCTGGCGACCGGGCGAGGCGGTCGTTGGTAGACTTGTCGGACCGTGGGTGGATGCCACGGACCATGGCGGTCCTCCGATGCGAATTCCGTCTGCCCCGCACCAGCTCTGCTCTGGCCCGGCCAAAACGCTGGGCGTTGCCGGGTGGCTCGTCGCGGGGGCACTCGCCACGCTGCCGGCGTTGGCCGGCGACGCACCTGCCGGGGCGGCCGCTCCCCGCGCGCTCGAAGCGGCACCCGTCGGTGCCAGCGTGGCGTTCGCGACCGACGTGATGGCGGTCCTCGCCAAGGGGGGCTGCAACGCCGGCACCTGCCACGGCAATCTCAACGGCAAAGGGGGGCTGTTCCTCTCCCTCCGCGGCCAGGATCCGGCGGCCGATTGGCAGGCGCTCGTCGAGTCGGCGGCCGGGCGGCGGATCAACCGTGTCGAGCCCGAACGGAGCCTGCTCCTCCTCAAGGCGACCGCCGCCGTGCCCCATGGGGGCGGCCGCCGGTTCGGCAGCGACGATCCCGAGTTTGCCATTCTCCGGCAGTGGATCGCGGGAGGGGCCGCGGGGCCGCCGCCCGAAGGTGCCGAGGTGACAGGGCTGAAAGTCGAGCCCGCCGACGCGGTGATCGACTGTGTCATAGGGGCAGCGGGGGCGGTGCCACTGCGGGTCACCGCCACGTTCGCCGACGGCCGATCGGCCGACGTGACGCGGATGGCGGTCTACGAGCCGTCCGACCCGCTCGTCACGGTGTCGGCAGACGGAGTCGTCTCCCTGCCGCGGCCGACGCTCGTCTCGGTCGCCGTCCGCTATCTCACCGCTCAGACCGTGGCACGTGTGGCGCTGGTGCCAGCGCGAACGGCATTCCAATGGACCGGACCCGATCCGGTGAATCTGGTCGATGAGGAGGTGTTCGCCCGCCTCCGACAACTCGGCGTGAACCCCGCGCCGCCGGCCGCGGATCTCGTCTTCGTGCGGCGCATCCATCTCGATCTCCTCGGCGTGCTCCCCACGCCGGACGAGGCCCGGGCGTTTGCCGCCGACAGTGCCCCCGACAAGCGGGAGCGGCTCGTCGACGCGCTCCTCGCACGCCCCGAATGGGCGCTCCAGTGGGCCGCGATCTGGGGCGACCTCCTCCGCACCGAGGAGAAGACCCTCGACGCCAAGGGGGTGACGGTGTTCCACGAGTGGATGCGGAAGGCGTTCGCCGACAACATGCCGCTCGATCGGTTCGTCCGCGAGATCGTCGCCGCGCGGGGCAGCACCTACGAGGTTCCACCGGCCAACTTCTGGCGCGCCCACCGCGAGCCGCAGCTCCGCGCCGAGACGGTCGCGCAGGTGTTCCTCGGCGTCCGCCTCCAATGCGCCAAATGCCACAACCATCCCTTCGACCACTGGCTCCAGGACGAATACCACGACTGGTCGGCGGTGTTCACCGGCATCGACTACGAGGTGGTGGCCAACGATCGGCAGGACAAGCTCGACAGCCACGAGTTCGTCGGCGAGCAGAAGGTGCTGGTGAAGGAGCCGGAGGAACTGAAGAACCCGCGCACCAAGTCGCCAGCGCGGCCGCGCTGGCTCGGCGAGAATCCGGCCCCCGCCGACGACCGACTCGGGGGCCTCGCGCACTGGATGACCGCCCCGGGCAGCCGGCGCTTCGCCCGGGCGCAGGTCAACCGGATCTGGTTCCATGTCATGGGGCGCGGGCTCGTGGAGCCGGTGGACGATCTCCGCGACACCAATCCCGCCTCGCACCCCGCGCTCCTCGAGCGGCTCACCGACGCCTTCATCGCCTCGGGCCACGATGTCCGGGCGCTGGTCCGCCTTCTCTGCGCGTCGCGGGTGTATGGCCTGGCGGCGCGGGCAGCCGATCTGCCGGCGGCCCAGGGGGCCGACGTGCCGGCGGCCCAGGGGGCCGACAGCGGGGGGATCGCGGCCGATGAATCGCTCTATGCCCGGGCGATCGTCCGGCGCCGCTCCGCCGAACGGATCCTCGATTCCCAGGCGCGGATTCTCGGTGCCGCCGCCCGGTTCGAGGGCTATCCGGCGGGCACGCGGGCCGGCGAGGTCGCGGGGGTCGAAAGGGTCCGCCGGCAGGTGGCAGACGGGGACCGGTTCCTGCGCCTCTTCGGCCGGCCCGAGCGGCTGCTGGCCTGCGAGTGCGAGCGGAGCAACGAACCGACCCTCTCCCAAGCGCTCGATCTGGTGGGGGGCAGCGGCCTCCACGGCCGCCTCGCCGACGGCGACAACCGGATCGCCCGGTTGATCAGCGCCGACCGCAGCCCCGGGGAGATCGTCGACGAACTGTTCTGGACGGCGCTCGTCCGGCCCCCCACGCCGGCCGAGCGCGATGCCGCCGTGGCGACCTTCGCCACCGCGGCCGACGCGCGGACCGCCGCCGAGGATCTCGCCTGGGCGCTGCTCAACGCCAAGGAACTCCTGTTCCGCAATTGACCCCCCCCGCGGCCGCTCCGGAGCGCTCCGATGCCAGCCCCCCTCCACGGTTGCCGCGGGTTCCGCACGCTCCCCGTGCCGCGCCGCCACCTGCTGACCGCCGGCGGGGCGGGGCTGCTCGGGCTGACGCTGCCGCGCGTCCTGTCGGCGGCGCCGTCGGCGCTGCCGGTGCGGGCGCGGCGCGTGATCTTCCTCTTCCAGTGGGGCGGCCCGAGCCATCTCGACACATTCGACATGAAGCCCGACGCGCCGCGCGAGATCCGCGGGCCGCTGGCGCCGATCCCGAGCGTCGTGCCGGGGCTGCCGGTCTGCGAGCACTTCCCGGAGATGGCGAAGCGGATGGACCGGGTCACGCTCATCCGCAGCATGACCCACACGATGAAGAACCACAATTCCGCCGGCTATTACGCCCTCACCGGTCATGCCCCACCCAGCGACGACCAACGGCTCCGCGACTCGCTCGACCTCTGGCCCGCCTATGGCTCGGTGGTCGACGCCCTCCTGCCGCGCCGCGACGAGATGCCGACCTTCGTCTCCTATCCGCACACGCTCGCCGACGGGTCGGTGACCCCCGGGCAGCACGCCAGCTTCCTCGGCAAACGGCACGATCCGTTCTTCTTCAACGACGATCCCGCGGCGCCGGTCTTCCGGCTGCCGCAGCTCTCCCTCCCCGCCGATCTGGCACTGTCGCGCATGGAGCGGCGCCGGGAGTTGCAGCGGCTCATCGACCGTGACGCCGGGCTCCTCGAACGCTCGGCCGAGGTGGCCGGATTCGACGCCGCCTACGACAAGGCGATCACGATGCTCACCAGCCCGCGGGTGAAGGCGGCGTTCGACCTCGAGGAGGAGCCGGAGCAGCTCCGCGACCGCTACGGCCGCACCACCTACGGCCAGGGGTGCCTGCTGGCGCGGCGGCTGGTCGAGGCCGGCGTGACGTTCGTCACGGTGACGTTTGCCAAGTCGATCGGCGGGAAGCGCGTCAACGACGGCGGCTGGGACACCCACGGCTTCGACAACACGCGGATGTACGAGATCGTCGACAAGTACCAGCATCCGATCGCCGACCGCACGCTCGCGGCCCTGCTCGACGATCTCGAGGAGCGCGGCATGCTCGACGACACGCTCGTGCTCTGGATGGGAGAGTTCGGCCGGACCCCGAAGATCAACGACCAGGCGAGCCGCGACCACTGGCCGCAGTGCTACACGGCGCTGCTGGCCGGCGGTGGCGTGAAACGGGGCTACGTCCACGGCGCCAGCGACGCGCAGGGGATGTTTCCCGCCCGCCACCCGGTGCGCCCGGAGGACCTCGCCGCCACGCTCTACATGCTGATGGGCATCGATCCGGCCGCCGAGATCCACGATCTCGCCGGCCGTCCGTTGGCGATCGCCGGCCGGCCGGTGACGGAGGTGATCGCGTGATTCGATTCGGACGGCACGATCGCCGCGGGGCGGGGATCGCGGTGGCGGCGGCGCTGGCAGGCGCCATCGAGGTGGCCGGCGCGGTCTCGCTGGCCGACGAGATGGCGACCGCGCCGCTGCCGCCGACGGTCGAGCGGCTCGATGCCGAGCGCGGGCAGATCCGCCGCGACACGGTCGCCGCCGAGGCGCGGGCCGCCGACGTAAGGCGTGAGGTGAGCGGGTTCGAGCGGCGCCGGCAGGAGGCGCTGCGGGCGCTCGAGGCCGAGGGGGCCGCGCTCGCCGCCCGGGAGCGTGAGGCGGAGTTGGCGGTGCGGGCACTCGGGACGGGCCTCGCCGAACGCGATGCCGAGATCGAGCACGTGCTCCGTGCCGGTGGGCAGTGGGTGAGCTTCACCCACGACATCGCCCCCATCCTCCGGGCCCGCTGCGTGGCCTGCCACACGGCGCGGGAGCCGGGGGGCGGCCACGTGATGACGCACCACGCGGCCCTGCTCGCCGATTCCGGTGCCGGGGCGGCGGTCGTGCCCGGCGATCCGGATTCGGCGCTGGTGCGCGTGGTGGCCGACGGGTCGATGCCGAAGGACGGCACGCCGCTCGCGGCAGCCGAGGTCGATCTGATCCGCCGCTGGGTCGCTCGCGGTGCCCGGCTCGATGCCGGTGCCGATCCGGAGGCGGCGCTGGTGCGGATCATGCCGCGGCAGCGGCAGCCCGATCCGCCGGCCGTCTATCCCGTGGCCGTGCCGGTGTCGGCCCTGGCCTTCCATCCCGACGGCACGCGTCTGGCGAGCGCCGGCTACCACGAGGTGCTCGTCTGGAGTGTGCCCGAGGGGCGCCTGCTCGGGCGCATCACCAACGTCGCCGAGCGCGTCCTGTCCCTCGCTTTCCACCCGGACGGCCGGCGCCTCGCCGTCGCGGCCGGCACCCCGGGCACGCTCGGCGAGGTCAAGGTCTTCGACGCCGACACCGGCGCGCTCCTCGCCGACCTCGGCGCGGCCGACGACGCGATGCTCGCGGTCGCCTTCACTCCCGACGGCGGCCGGATCGCCGCCGCCGGTGCCGACCCCTCCCTCCGCCTCTTCACCTCCGGCCCGTTCAGTCCGGTCGGCGAGCACACCGATCACGCCGACTGGGTGCAGGGGATCGCGTTCTCGGCCGACGGCCGCCGAATCGTGACGGCGAGCCGCGACAAGACCGCCAAGGTGGTCGATACGGCCGACGGTCGGCTGGTGACGACGTTCCCCGCCCACCAGGCGCCGGTGCAGGCCGCCGCCTGGCTGCCCGGAGGAACCCTCGTCGCCACCGGTGGCGCCGACGGCGCGGTGCGCATCTGGGAGGCCGAGGGGGGCAAGGAGACGCGGCGGATCGGCGGGTTCGCCGGCTCCGTGGACGTGCTCGCGGTGGTCGGTGACGAGCGCATCGCCGCCGGCGATCGCACCGGCACGGTCCGGCTCCACTCCCTGGCCGACGGCAAGAAGCTCGGGTCGTTCGCCATCGCGCAGTCGCCGCTGACGGCGCTGGCCGTGTCGCGCGACGGGGGCCATCTCGCCGCCGGCACGCTCGATGGCACCATCGGGCTGATCACGCTCTCCGGCGATCCGGGCCCGGTGCGCTGGCAGGCGCTCCCCGCGATCGCCACGCCAGGCGCCACGCCATCCGCGGCCGCCGCGGCTCCGTGAGGGGCGGCTCCGTCAGTGGAGCGTGCCGTGGAGCGCGCCGCGCACGGGCGATCCGTCGGCGGCCGCCACGTCCCATTCGAGCGCGTAGCACCAGGTGGCGGCGAAGTCGGGGGCACGGAGGGTGACGATGCGCCCGTCCGTGGAGAGTTCGACGGCGGCCACCGCGCGGTCGGTCTCGTCGATGTGCGGGGATCCGTAGTTCTTCGTGCGCTTCAGTCCCCAGGTGCGCAGTGCCCACGCGTTGGATGACATGGCGGCGGCGCGGTCGAGCGGCTCGGGGAAAGTGAGGCGCAGCTCTCCAGGGGCGGCGTGCAGGGCGGTGGGGAGGTGGAGCGGTGCGGCGGTGCGGCGGATCCGGTAGCAGCCCCCCGGTTGCGTGCGGTTGCCGGCCCAGGCGAAGAGCCCGCAGGCGTAGAGGTGGCCATCGTCATGGAACCGGCCACGCATCACCCCCGTCGGCAGGTCGGCGATCGGCAGAGCCACCATGCCCCCCTGGACGACGCCGGGGCGCGCAGGGAGCGGTTCGGTGAGCACGAGGTGGACGCGCCCCTCGCCATAGGAGAGTTCGAGCAGGGCGCCGTCGAGCGGTGCCCAGCGCGCGCTGTGCACCCGGACCAATTCGGCCGGTGAGCGGTCGAAAGCGTTGGTGATCCAGAACGCGGGGGGGGCCATCGCGGCGTCGCTCGGATCGGTGACGTCGTGGTAGCCGAACATGTTGCCGTAGAAGCCACCGGGGACGACGTGGTTGATCCGGTTCTTCGGGTTCCAGTGCCCTTCCTGGTCGGTCACCCAGAAGGTGCCGTCGGGCTCGACGCAGACACCGTTGGCGGCGCGGAAACCGTTGGCCACGATCCGGGTCGTCGCGCCGTCGGGGGAGACGCAGAGGAGCGTGCCGTGGTGTGGCACGACGGCGGTGAGGGCGTGGCGGGCGCTCTTGGCGTAGTAGACGTTGCCCGTGGCGTCGGTCTCGAGCCCCATCGCGAATTCGTGGAAGTGCTCGGTGACCTGGTGGTCGTCGTTGAAGGTGTCGTAGCGGTCGGTGAGCCCGTCGCCGTCGAGATCGACGAGGATCGCGATCCGGTCGCGGCAGGAGACGTGGACCACTCCGTCGATCACCTTGATCCCCAGCGGCTGGAAGAGCCCGGTGGCGATCCGCCGCCAGAAGAGCCGGCCGTCGGCCGCGGCGAGGCCGCGCACGCTCCAGACGTCACCGTCCCAGGTGCAGACGACGGCGGCGTCGGGGCCGGTGAAGTCGATGCCGGAGAGGCGGCACTGGGCGTTCCACGGGTTGGCGTCGGGGGGAGTGAGCACGTCGACGGCGAAAGGGCCGTTGCCGTCGCCGGTTCGCACGGTGGTCGCCACCGACGTGGGCCAGAGCGCCGGCGCCGGCCGGCCGACGAGTGAGCGGGGTGGCGGAGGGGGAGCGAGCCCCGCGGCGTGGCGGGCCAAATCCCCCGGCGCCGCCCTGGCGACGGCGACGGCGACATCGAGTGGTTCGTCGCCGCCCGGAACGAGGAGATCGACATGGCCGTCGCGGATGACGACGCGCGGGCCGGAGTCAGGGGTGGACGGCGGCGGGCCGACGAGCGCCGCGCTGGCCGGGGCCGCCGCGAGGCGGATCGCGAGGGGACGGGCCCGTGGGCCTGTCGAGAAGGATCTCACCATCACCGGCACCTGCGTGCCGTCTCCGGCCAGCGGTCGCGCCAGCGCCGCGCTCTCCAACACCGGGGTCGTACCGACGAGCGATTCGAGGATCACCCCCGAGCGTGGCTCCGCCCCGGGGCCACCGTCGAGGGCCACATGATGGAGCGCCCGGAAGCGGGCGTGCCCGCGCGGCAGCGGGCCGTAGGGGCGCTCGTCACGCCCGCGCGGCCGCGGATCGGAGAATGATCCGCTGTCGGGGTCGGCCCAGCCGGGCATGGTGGCCAGGGTCGCCTGCAGGTCGCCGACCACGCGCGGATGGACACCGTGGCGGCCGTCGAAGTTGATCCCGCTCCAGTCGATGAACTGCTCGCCGGTCCAGAACGCGCTCATCTGCAGCGTGTCGAGTTCCCAGAGGACCCAGGCGTGGCCACGCTCGACGCCGCCGGGGCCCGTGTCGAGGCGGACGGCGAGTCCCTTCCGCGCGATGGCAGTGCCGTCGTCACCGGCCTCGATCGTCGCGGCGATGAACGGCCCGTAGTCGTGGATCCGCCACGGTTCGACGGTCGAGGGGGCGGGGCCACGGCTCGTCCCCGCCGGGAGCGCGGCCCGGTACTCGGGCGTGACGGCCGTGTACCAGGCGGGGTTGTGGTCGCGGAGGAACGTCTCGCGCAGGAAGTGGATGACGTCGTACTTCTGGGCCGGCACCATCCACCCCTGGGCGACCATCAGGCCGTTGCCGTGGGTCAGCGTGCGGTAGAGGGAGAAGGGATCGCTGCCCGCCTTGAAGGAGGTGGTGGCGAACCGCGGCGCCGTGGGGAGCGAACCGGGTGCGTCGAGCGTGCCGTGGCAGTTGGCGCAGACCCGGGCGTAGATCGCCCCCCCGCGCTCGAGCGCCGCGCGGTGCTTCAGCGGATCGTCCCAGTCGGCGATGAAGCCGGCATGATCGATGTCGGTCTCGGGCGCGCCGGCGGCGGCGAGGAGGGCCGGATCGGGGGCGAGCTGCGCCGCGCGCCGGGGGCCTCCGGTGGCGATCTCGGCGAGGTACTTCACCAGGTCGAGGAATTGGGCCCGGTCGGCGAGGAGGGAGGCCAGCCCCGCGGGCATCAGCGATGCCGTGGCCGCCGCCCGCTCCACGATCGTGGCTTTCGGCACGACGAGTTCGCGGCCCCCGGCGGCGGCGGCGCGGAGCACGAGGTCGGTGGCCGTCTCACGTGCGACGATGCCGGTGATGCCGCGCCCCTCGTCGGTGACGACCGTCACCGCGCGGTACTCGGGGCGGATCACCGCCGAGGGATCGAGGAGCGACTCGACGAGATGGGGAACGAGGCGTTCGCGCGGCACGCCGGCGGGCAGCGCCGCCAGGCCGGGGCCGATCGGGCCGCTCCCGGCCTCGGCGGCGTGGCACTGCACGCAGGCGAACTGTCGGGAGTGGAACAGCGTGGCTCCGCGAGCCGGGTTGCCGAGGCGCGCGGCGTCTGCGGCGAGCCCCGCCCGGTCCTCGGCGGCCAGCCGCGCGGCAAGGTTGATGGCGGCCGGGCCGGTGGATGCACCGGGGGCGGGCGGCCCGTCTGCCGCGGCCCCGTCCGCCGCGATGCTGACGGTCGAGCTCGTCAGCGCGATCACGAGCAGGAAGCCGCCGATGCGGGCGCGCGCGGCATGCCGATTCACTCCTGCCGGTTCGTGGCTTCGCATCGGGCGTCCCTCGGTTTACGGACGGTGGGAGGACTCCCCACAGCATGCCTGAGGAGCGGGTGCCTGTCAGCCTGCCGCGCCGCGCTCCTCCCGGTCGGGAGCGGCCGGGCGGAACAGCCGGCGCCGCAGGCCGTCGATGGCGAACAGGGCGAGGGCCACCCAGACGATCGCGAAGCCGATGAAGCGGGTGCGGTCGAAGGGTTCACGGTACAGCGCCAGGCCGAGGATGAATTGGAGCGTGGGCCCAAGGTACTGGAGGATCCCGAGGGTCGAGAGGGGGATGCTGCGCGCCGCCGTCGCGAAGCAGAGCAGCGGGGTCGCGGTCGCCAGGCCGGAGGCGGCGAGGAGCAGATCCGCGCGGCTGCCGATGTGACCGAACCTGCCCCGGCCGGCGGCGTGCTCGACGGCGAGGAAGGCGAGTGCCGGCAGGAGGAGCAGCAGGGTCTCGAGCGTGAGCGACGGCACTGCCGAAAGCGCGGTGGTCTTCTTCACCAGCGAGTAGGTGCTGAACGTGCCGGCGAGGAAGAGGGCGATCCAAGGCACGTGGTGCGAGCCGGCGGCGATCCAACCGACCCCCACCGCGGCGACCGCCACCGCCACCCACTGGAGGGGGCGGAGCCGCTCGCCGAGCAGCGCCACGCCGAGGAGCACGCTGCACAGCGGCGTGAGGAAGTAGCCGAGGCTGCTCTCGATCATCCGGCCGTGGGTCACCGCCCAGACGAAGCCCAGCCAGTTGGCCGCCACGAGGACCGCGGCCACCGCCTGCCGGAGCATCACCCGCGGCCGCGTCGCCGCGAGGCGGATGGCTTCCCAGCCCCGCGACCACCAGATCACCGGCAGGAGCGTGAGCCCCGACCAGACGACGCGGTGGGCCACCAGCTGGAGGCTCGGCACCTCCTCGAGTTGCTTCCAGTAGATCGGCAGCAGGCCCCACATGACAAACGCCACGACGGCGCAGGCGTGGGCGGTGGTGAGGCGGTCGGTGGGTGGGGCGGGTGTGGACAAGCGGACCATCGTCACCGACACCCTGTCGGCGCACAAGGCGCGCTTGCGGGACGTGGGGCGGGGATGGGCTTTGGCCACGGGCTGCTACCCCGACCGGCCGCCGCGGAGCGAATCCTTGAGGCTGATGAAGTCGGAGAGGAGGAAGATCACGGTGAAGAAGGCGAGGATCACCTCGAGGAGGGTGACGATCTTGGCGGGGATCGTCTGCGGGAGGATCTCACCGAACCCGAAGAAGGAGAAATTGAGCACGCTGTAGAAGAAGCAGTCGAAAAACACCCCCGCCGGAGTCATCGTCGCCGGGTCGAAGCCGCTGAAACTGCGCGGCACCGCCGATTCGAGCAGCCAGCAGTCGAGGGCGAACGAGAGGGTGATCTGCATCATGTTCACCCCCATCAGCCCGAGGAACCGGTGGTAGGCGATTTCGTGGGCGGTCGCGAGGAGGATGTGCTGGAGGTTCTCGACGAGGAAATAGCCGGTCTTCGCCAGCGCCAGCCCCACCACGATCCAGCAGAGCGGTTCGCCATCGACCCAGCCGGCCGTGCGCAGGGCATGGAGGGCTGCCGCCAGCCCGGCGATCACGGCCACTTCCACCATCTGCCGCACCAGTTGGCGCGGAGGTCGTCGGGCATGCGTGGACGGTGGGGTGAGGGGGGCATCCATCGGCGGTCCCGTGGCGGCAGTGTGAGGATTGGTATCGGTGCGGCGATCATCGCACGCCGGTGGACTCCCGGAAACCGCCGCCGTCAGCGTGTGGCGGGGACGCGGCCGATGAACAGGTGGTTCCAGCTCCCCCCCCCGGCATGCACCCGTGCCCGTTCGGTGGTCACGGCGAACCCGCTGCGCCGCATCCGTTCCGCGAAGGCTGGGTCGCCGTCGGCCGACCACACGGCCAGGCAGCCACGCGGCCGGAGGGCCGCCCGGGCCCGCGTCAGTCCGTTCGCCGTGTAGAGCCGCCCGTTGTCGACTGTCGTCAGGCCGGCGGCGCCGTTGTCGACATCGAGGATCACGGCGTCGAAGGCGGCTTTGTCCCTGCGGAGCACGTCGCCGACGTCGCCGACGACGACCGTGACGCGGGGATCTTCGAGCGTGGGGCCAGCCAGGCCATACGCCGGGTCGCGGTTCCAGGCGACCACCTCCGGGATCAGCTCCGCGACGACGACGGCGGCATCGGCGCCGAGGATGCCGAGCGCTGTCCGCAGGGTGAAGCCGAAGCCGAGGCCGCCGATCAGCACCCGCGCTCCGCGCACGCGGCGGAGCGGTTCGCAGGCGAGGAGCGCCAGCCGCTCCTCCGAGTGATGCTGCCGGGTGGTCATCAGCTCGACCCCGGCGACACGGATCGTGAACGCCCCGTCGTGTTCGTGCAGTGTCATGAGCCGGCCGTCCGGTGTGGTGACCTGGGCACGGAGGATGGTGGGCTTCATGGGGCGGAGTCGGGGGGGCGGGGGATGCGGGGGTGGCGTTTCGGCCCCAGTCTGCTGCACGGCATCGGGCGATGAAAGATGAAAGCGGAGCGCCGCGAGTGAGGATGCGCTGCGCGGGCTTGTGTGTTTTCCGCGCTCGGCCGTAGGCTCCCCGGTTGATCCACCTTCGAGACGCCGCGAGGAATGCCATGCGAGCCGCCGCGCCCCTTCCGCTGGCCGAGTGGGGAATCCATCCGTCGGTGAATGTCGTGCGGGTGGCGATACGGGGTCGGCCCGGCCCCGGGGCCCTCGGCAGCAGTTGTTCCCTCTGCAGTGCGGTGGCGCGCTGCCGCAGAAGGGTGGTCCACGGACTGCTGATCGTGTGCGTGGGACTGTGCGCCGGGCAGGCAGCCGGGCAGGCGAATCAGGCCGGTGCCGACGGGCCGGACGGTGGCGACGTGGTGAGCTTCGACGGCCAGACGCTCGTCCTCGCCTCCCAGGGTGCCAACGACAACGAGCAGGTGCTGGAGTTCATCCCCAAGGGGGAGAAACTCGACCGCTGGACCAGGCTCGCCTCCGTGCGGGTGTACGACAAGTCGCAGGATCCCAAGGCGCTCGCCGGCGGGTTGGTGAAGCAGGTGAAGATGGTCTATCCGCAGGCCCCCTGCGCGCTCATGGAGCACGCCGCGACCGGGGCGAGCATCGTCGACTTCGTGGTCGGGCCGGCCGACGGATCGATGGTCGAGTTCAACATCTTCAAATACTCGCGGATGGATGACGGCCGGGTAGTGGCCGAGCAGTATGCGATCCGGCGCACCGGAGACGTGCGTGGCTTCCTCGCGCGCGAGCTCAAGCCGCTCCGCGAACGGCTCCTGCCGCTGATGGCCGAGGAGGGGCTGCGGCTCGGTGAGGCCGCCGAGGCTGCTCCGGCAAACTGATCACCCGCGCCGCCCTCTGCGGGCCGCGGCTCCGATCGATCCACGGCCAGCGTCCCGAGGAAGCGCCGGACTGTTTCCCGCAGCCGCGCCCCAGACGCCGCCCCCCCGCGCTGCCGCGAGCCGGCGGCCGCACGCTTGGTACACTCGTCGCGTCGACCGCGGGAGAGAGTGATGCACTGGCCGGTCTGTCCTGAGTTTCGCCGCACCGCCTGCCAGCGTCGGGAGATCCTCCGGCTCGGCGGCCTCGGCATGCTCGGGCTCGGCCTGCCCGAACTGCTCGCGGCGCGGGCTGCGGAGACGGCTGCGGCGAAGGCCGTGACGAACGGCGCCTCGTTCGGCCGCGCGACACGCTGCATCTTCCTCTTCATGTGGGGTGGTCCGTCGCAGCTCGAGACGTGGGATCCCAAGCCCGACGCGCCGGTGGAGGTGCGGGGTGAGTTCCGGCCGATCGCCACGGCGGTGCCGGGGATCCGCATCAGCGAGCACTTTCCCCGGTTGGCCCAACGCACCGACCGCTTGTGCATCGTGCGGTCGATGACCCACGACAATGCCGACCACACCAAGTCGACGAGCTTCCTCCTCACCGGCGAGCCTCCGGTCACGAGCACCGACCGCCGCGCCCAGTGGCCCAACATCGGCTCGGCGCTGGCGGCCCTCGGCCGCGGCACCGGCGCCCTGCCGCCGGTGGTGCAGATGCGCCCCACGGTGCCGGGCGACGTGCCCCGGTTCGTCGAGGAGAGTCAGGGCCAGTTCGCCGGCTGGTTGGGGGGCGTCCACGACCCGCTCACCATCGACGACGATCCGGCGCTGCCCGGCTACCGCGTGCCCGACATGGAGCTTTCCGACCAGCTCTCGATCGACCGTCTCGACGACCGGATGCGCCTCCTCGCCAGGCTCGACCGGCAGATCGCCGCCAAGGGGGATGCGGCGGCACTGCAGGACGAATTCCGGCGGCGCGCGTTCGATCTGCTCACGAGCACCGCCAGCGGGCGCGGCGCCTTCGATCTCGGCCAGGAGCCGGATGCGGTCCGCGACCGCTACGGCCGCAACCCGCACGGTCAGTCGGTGCTCCAGGCGCGCCGGTTGGTGGAGCGCGGCGTGCCGTTGGTGACGGTCTTCTGGCCCAACGACGGCATCAAGAACGTCAGCGTCTACTGGGACACCCACTCGCGGAACTTCATCGACCACCGCGAGCGGCTGATGCCGGTGGCCGACATCGCCTTCGCGGCGCTGCTCGACGACCTCGAGGAGCGGGGGCTCCTCGACGAGACGATCGTGGTCTGGACCGGTGAGTTCGGCCGCACGCCGCGCGTCGGGCAGGTCAACAGCGACGCCGGCGCCGGCGCCGACGGCCGCGACCACTGGCCCGGCTGCTTCAGCACCGTGCTCGCCGGCGGGCCGTTCCGTCGTGGCCATGTCCACGGGGCGAGCGACCGCCATGCCGCGTTCCCTGCCGCCGATCCGGTCGCCCCCCGGGACCTCGTCGCCACGCTGTACCATGCCCTCGGTGTGCCCGAGGGGCAGATCCTGCCCGACCTGGCAGGCCGGCCGCAGTTCGTCCGCCCCGGGCGTGCGATCACGGCGTTGTTCGGTTGACGACCGGCGGAGACACGCATGCTGGCATTCCTTCCGTGCGGGGTTTCCGGGCGTGCCGTCGGCGCCCGCGGTGGTTCCTGCGGGGCTTGGTCGCGTCTCACGGCAGTCGCCGGGCTGGCGATCGCCTGCGCCACGACCGCCACCACGTGCTTCGCTGCCGACGGGCCGGGCGCGGCACCGCCTGCCGAGGTGGAGATGGCGGGCTACCTGCTCGTGCCGCACGAGCAGGTGCCCGACCGCTACAACGCCGGATTCTCGCTGTACGTCGCCGCTTGGCCGCTGCTCGGGCGCTATCCCGGCAACCGGTTCCAGACCGGCCTGTTCGGCACCTGGATGTTCGCGCAGTACGACGGGCCGAAACCGGCCGACCTCTACTCCGACATCGAGGGGGGCCTCGGGTGGTGGCGTGACACGCGCTTCGCCACCGAGACACCGAAGTTCATCATGGGGGGGGTGGCACGCAACTTCAGCGAATGGGCCAACGGGCCCGGTGCCGGCAAGAGCCGTGACTGGGACAAGCCGCTGGGGATGTACGGCGTCGCGCAGCTGAGCCCGTGGGTGCTCTGGCCGCCGGACGGGCTCAACCTCCGGCAGGGGACGTGCGGGCAGTTGGTGGGCTACGGCTACCTGCCGCTGCCACTGGTCGCCGCCAAGGCGACGACGGCCGGCCAGCCGGTGCCCACCGGCGGCAATTGTTGGACGCTGTTCCTCAACACCGGCAACTTCAAAGGGCCGGTGGCCTTCTTCACGCCGTTCTACTGGTCGCGGGCGTCGCTCGCCGATCCGGCGCTGGCGGGCATGTTCCTCGACAGCCGGCCGTCGCATCCCAATCGCGCGCTGCAGATGGAGACCCAGTATGTCCCCGCCGTGCAGGCGGTGGATGCCGGGGGAAGGACGTTCGCCCGCGTGGCGCCGACGTCGTTTCCGCGCGGACCCGACGGTCGCTCGGCGGTGGTCCACCGGGTGACGGCCTACGAGCGCGCCGCCCTGTGGGATGCCGTGGAGCGCTGGTTCGCCGGCGGTCCGGTCGCCAGCGGCCGTATCGATCCGGAGGCCGCGGCCGTCCACACCTTCACCGGGGGCGGTGGATCGACCTGGCGGATCTATCCCCCCGGCACGCCGCGCGAGAAGAAGGTGGGGCTCGCCTGGTCGTCGTTCGCCACCGCCGAGGCGCTCGATCCCCACACCTACGGCTACCGCTGGACCCGCCCTCTCGTCAGCGACACCGACGACGGCCCCGGACCGCGGGTCACGCTGCCGGAGTATTACCGTCTGGACACCCCGGCGGAGGGAAAACCGGAGTGGGTGGTGGTGCCCGCGGCCGACGTGCCGGCGGAGACCGGCCTGACCGGTCACCGCTTCACCCGTCCGCGCGCCGCCACCCCGGAGCCCTACACCACCCCGGACGACACTGGCAGCTGCTGGAAGCAGCCTGGGCCGGTGGCGGGCCCGTTCACCGTGAGGCTCGGTGACTCGAGCGTCGTCACCTACCACTGGTACCGGTTCGCCGACCAGCCCGCCCTCCTCAACGCCGATCTCACGGCCGCCGAACGGGAGGCGCTCCAGGCGCGGGTCGAGAAGTTGCATCGTCAGTGGCGCCGCGACGGGGAGTACCTCCCTCCCCCCGCGATCGGCAGCCTGGCCGATCTCGATCCCGCGCTGATCGTCGAGCCCCCGCCCGGGCTGGAGGTCGGCCACGTGCCGATCGTCACCCGCCAGGCTGCCGGCGATGCGCCGCTCGACGACCGTCGTTGACCGGTCAGCCGCACCCGTTCCCCGTTTCCGGAGTCGCTGCCGTGCATGCCGGCTACACCGACTTGGCCAAGATGATCGACCACGCGCTGCTCGTGCCCACCCTCACGTGGGACGAACTGGAGGCGGGCTGCCGCCTGGCGCTGGCCTACGACGTGGCCAGCGTGTGCATCATGCCCCACGCGCTTGCGCGCTGCGCGGAATTGCTCGCCGGCTCGACGGTCAGGGCGAGCACCACGATCGGCTTCCCCCACGGCGCCCAGACGACCGCGGCCAAGGTGGCCGAGACGCGGCAGGCCCTCGCCGACGGAGGTGAGGAGCTCGACATGGTGGTCACCATCTCGCGCGTCGTGAGCGGCCACTGGGATCATGTCCGGTCCGACATCCGGGCGGTGACCGACGAGGTCCACGCGGCCGGGAAGAAGGTGAAGGTGATCTTCGAGAACTGCTTCCTCGACGACGCGCAGAAGATCCACCTCTGCGCGATCGCGAGCGACCTCGGGTGCGACTGGGTGAAGACATCGACCGGGTTCGGCAGCGGCGGGGCCACCGAGGCGGACGTGATCCTCATGCGCCGGCATGCGGCTCCCCAGGTGCAGGTGAAGGCGGCCGGGGGGATCCGCGACATCGACGGCCTGCTGCGGATGCGCGAACTGGGGTGCACGCGCTGCGGTTCGAGCCGGACGCGCGAGATCCTCGACGAGCTCAACCGCCGGCTCGGGCGGCCCGCGGTCGGGCTCGCCGGCGGGGCGCCGGGCGCCACCACCGGCTATTGACCGTCTGCCGGGCGGCGGCGTTCGCCCGGCGGTCGCGCGGCGAGGAGGGGAGCGCCGTGCCGAGCGCGGCGGAATCGGCCAACGGTGCGCTCGAGACGCGGGCCGCGGCCGCTCACGGCTGAGGCAGGGCAACGCCCTCGCAGACGTAGACGAAGGCCGGAGGGAGATTCGCCCAGACGATCGGGGTCGCGGTGACATGCGCGAACGACTCGGTGAGCCGTTGGCGGAAGCGGCGGCCGGCCGGGAGCAGAGGGCTGACGGCGTAGGTGAACGTCACCATCCGGCCCCGTGGTGCGAGGGCCGCCGTGATGCCGGCGAGCACCCTATCCTGCAGGTCCGCCGGCCAGGCTGCGAAGGGGAGGCTGCTGACGATCCGGTCGATCGGGCCGAGTCCGCGGTCGGCGAGCATGGCGGGGAGGTGTTCGGCACTCCCCTCGACCACCTCCACGCCGGGGGCGGCACGCCGCGTCGCGGCCGCGAGCGTGGCGACAGGTTCCACGGCGAAGCGGGGAAGCCCGGGGCCGGCTGTGACCAGCGCCCGGGTCATCGGCCCGGTGCCGCTTCCCAGTTCGACGACGAGCTGGCCCGGCTGCGGATCCGCGCGGCGGATCATCTCCGCCGCCAGCCATGAGGACGAGGGCGCGATGGCACCGACGACGCGCGGATGGCCCAACGCTGCCGAGAAAAACGTGTGGAGCGAAACGGGCGTTTCCGCGGAAGGGGGGCACCGCGGCCCGTCGTCGGAAGCCGTCATCGCAACCCGTCACAGACGACGGTCCGGGAATCCCATCACGGCCGGGGATCCCGTGCCATCAGCCGCTCCGCCGCCGGTCCTGGTCCCGCTGCTGCAGGCGGCGGACACGCTGTTCGTGGAGGTCGGAGATGGTCGGACGGCGAACGCCATCGCGGCACTGCGATCGGCGGATCGATTCCCTGGTCGCCAGGCCATTGACCACCAGCATCGACAGCCACCCGGCTTCGTAGGGACTCAGTCTGTTCTTCACCGGCTGCACCATGATCGTGTGATCCTCACCATTCACTGGCAGGCTGTGGACAAACAGCCGGATGCACCTCATGGATGAGGTGCCGGGAGCGCAACTCCCGTGAAAACCGCAGGTTTTCGTGTGGCCAAAGGCCAGGGATGGACTTTGGCCACGGGCTGCTAGGTGAAGCCTCTGACCGCTCCACACCAGGTTGGATGGTCATAAAATGTCTGTTTATGCCAGTTTCCACCCACCGACGCAATGACTCGGTTCGGAGCAGTCGGCCGCGGGCCGGTGGCCACCCGCGTCGGGCTGCACTCGCGTGAGCGACGAAACGGCACCGGCGCGCACCAACTGGCCGATTTGATCCCGTGAACTGGCCAACAGGCGGTGGACAAACAGCCTGCGGCACCTCATGGAAGAGGTGCCGGGAGCGCAGCTCCCGTGAAAAGCGCAGGTTTTCGAGTGGCCAAAGGCCAGGGATGGACTTTGGCCACGGGCTGCTGGCAGGCTGTGGACACACAGCCTGCTGCACCTCATGGATGAGGTGCCGGGAGCGCAGCTCCCGTGAAAAGCGCAG
>SXWA01000222.1 GCA_005791575.1 Planctomycetaceae bacterium | reverse complement strand
GTCACCCGGTAGCCCGTCGCCGTCTTCTCGACCTGCGCGTCGCGGATCTCGAGATCGGGCAGGTCCCTGCCGAGGATCCACCGGCCGACGAAGTCGTCGAACGCCGCCGCGTCGGGGGCGTGGGGGCGGAGGCTCGCGAGCAGGTCCTCGATGAGGGGGAAGTCGAGGCCCTCGGGGGTCTCGACACCGTCGCGCCACGTGGCGATGAAGTCGCGGAGGCCGGCGAGCATCGCCTCCTCCCCGATCAGGCCGCGCAGCATCCAGAATGCCCAGCCGGCACGCTGGTAGGTGACGACCTGGTCGCCCGGTCGCGAGCCGTCGATGCGGTTGATGGCCCGCTCGTTGTCGGGCTGCCTGCCCTCGACGTACTGCTTCTCCCAGCGCCGCCTGAGGACGCGGGCCTGCGCCGGCGCGAGCTCGTGGTGGAGGAGCATGCAGGCGGAGAACTCGGCAAGCCCCTCGGAGATGATGTTGCCCCCCGGGCCCTTGCCCGGCGTGACGATGTTGCCCCACCACTGGTGACCCGCCTCGTGGGCGACGATGTAGAAGGCGGCGTCGAGGGAGTCGGCGTCGGGGGTCGTGTCCTCTTTCTCGACCGGCTTGGCGAGGTAGCCGATCTGCTCCGAGAAGGAGATGTTGCCGGGGAAGCCCTGGGCGTAGCCGGCCAGGCCCGGGAACTCGGTGACGCGGAGGTTCGTCCACGGGTATTCGACGAACCAGGAGGAATAGCGGTCGCGCGCGGCGTCGAGCGCGCGGACCATCGTCGGCACGTTGTGGGGGGTGCGCGGGTCGTAGTAGATCGTCGCGCGCCGCCCCTGCTCGGCCTTCATCGGGCCGCCGACGATGTTGAAGAAGCGCACCGGGTGCTCGGTCTTCCAGACCACGCGCTGCCGGCCGTCGCCGAGGCTCTCGCGCGATTCCTCGACGCCGCAGCCGTTGAGCACCCAGCCCTCGGGCCCCTCGATCGCGAGGCGCACCGTCGTCGACCAGGCCGGACCGAACCCGGGATCGACGCAGGTCTTCCAGTGGTCGGGCGGGTATTCCTTGGCGTCGCGTCGGTTCTTGCCGTCGACGCCGACGCCGTCCTGAAAGCCGGGGGTGGGGAGGAAGCTCGGCGAGAAGCTCGTCAGCACGACTCCCGAGGGGAGCACGAACTCCCCCATGCCGCTGGAGACCTTCGACCAGCCCTTGGGAAACGAACCCTCGAGCGTGAACCCGACCGTCACCGTCTCCCCGGTCGCCAGGGGCTTCGGCGGGCGGACGACATACAGCCCGCTGCGATTCTCCACCGACGGCGGCGGAGGATCGCTCTTCGTCGGGTCGGCCGCATGGCCGTCCACCGTCCAGTCGCGCGAGGTGAGATGGTTGCCGACGGAGAGGGGGATCTCCGCCATCGCCTCCCGGTGCGGATTGCGGAGGACGTACGTGCCGCGCACCTCGAGGCCGCGCCGTTCCGGGAAGAGCTTCACCTCGGCGTCGACGCGGTCGAGCGCCGGCGCGGGGGCGTTTTCCCAGGTGAGGCTGTTGCGCCGCCAGTAGGCCTTGCCGGCGTCGCGTGCCGGTTTGCCTTCGTAGCCGGCACGCACCATCCGGCCGGTCCAGATGCCCAGCGCCACCAGCGGCAGGGCCACCAGCAGCGGCCCGCGCGCGGCGCGCCAGAAGGCCGCCGGGCGAAGCCGGTCGAAGGTCGCGCGGAGGTCGGGGATCCGCCGTGGCCAGATCGCGAGCGTCAGGGCGATCAGGGTGGCGCCCAGCGCCAGCATCACCAGGCGGTTGGCGACGATCGCCGGCCACATCGCCCCGAGCCGGTCGAGCTCGCTCCAGGTGAGCGCCCGGCCCCCCAGATACCAGTGGGTGACCCAGTTGAGCCAGCCGAACTGGTTGGCCAGTCCCGTGGCGACCAGCGCCGCGATCGCCAGGCCGTAGACGGCGAACCGGTTGCGCACCAGCGCCGCGAGGAAGGCGACGAAGGCGGTCCAGACGACGAGCGTGGGCACGGTGAGGAGGCCGAGGATGAGGACGATCGCCGGCAGGTCGAGGGGGACGGCGATCCCGGTCGTGAACCGCTGCACGAGGAGCGTGACGAGGATCGTCGCCGCGGCGCCGCCGACGATCACCATCGCCATCGTGGCATTGGCCAGCGCCTTGCCGGCGAGCCATCCGGCCGTCGGCACCGGGGCGGCGCGCGCGATCCCGTCGAGGCCGACGCGCTGCTCGCGGAACAGGCTCTCGACGGTGTAGAAGAGCGTCAACAGCGCGAGGAACACCGACACGACGACGAACATCCGCGCCGCCGCCGCGCCGCCGGTGAGCAACAGCTCGGTGTCGAGGGTGCCGGGGAGGAAGGCGGTGCTGCCCCATGTCTGGAGGATGATCAGCGGTCCGAACAGCCAGATGCCGGGCGATCGGAGCAGCGCCGCCGTCTCGCGGCCGAGCACCATCCAGGTGGTGGCGAGGAGGCCCGGCGGGGAGACGGTCGCCGGCGGAAGCGACCCGCGGGCGGCGACGGCTGCCGGCTCGGTCGCGATCGCCGTCCGCGACGCGGGGACGAGAGTCGCGGGATCCCCCACGCGCCGGTCGCGCCGTTCCTCGGAGCGCAGCCGCCGCCCGGCCGCCCAGACCCCGAGGAGCCCGAGGGCGATGATCACCCCCCGGCTCGCGAGGAACAGCGCGTCGGGCACGACCCGGGCGGTGTTGTAGTAGGCGACGCCACGCTTCTCGCTGACGAACGTGCGCGTGAACCAGCGGAACCCCGCCGGGTCGATCGCCTGCATGAGCCGGTCGGCCCAGCGCGGGAGCCACTCCGGGTTGAACTCCCAGAGGAAAAACGCGCCGCCGAGGAAGATCACGACCGGCAGCGCGAACACGAGCACCGGCTGCCGGGTGCGCACCCCGGCCCACATCGACACGCCGCCGGTGAAGACCAGCAGCGGCAGGCCGAAGAGGAGCAGCGGGAGGAGGTAGTTGCCGAGGGAGAACCCGGTCCGGATCGACCGCGTCGGATCGAGCGGCCAGAGCTGGAAGGCGAGGATCTGCACCACCAGCCAGCCGGCGAGCACCGCCAGCAGCACGGCCGCGGCGGCGAGGAACCGGGCGAGGGCGTATTCGCCGTGCGACAGCGGTGTGGCGAGGAGGAGCTTGGAGATCTTCCGGTCGGAATCGACCAGCAGTGGCATCCCACAGGCGACCGCCGTGAAGAACGGGAGCACGATCGCGAGGATCACGACGTCGAAGAAGGCGAGGTTGAACGAGCCGTTGATGGCGAGCTTGGCGCCGCCGACGTCGGTCGAGCCCGACGAGACCTGCACGTTGCCGGCGAGGAGGCCGAGCGTGAGCAGGGTGAGAATCAAGAACATGAAGATCGGCATCGGGCGCTTCCAGGCGCCGGCCAGCTCGAGACGCACGAACGAGAGGATCCGGGTGATCATCGGGTGGCCTCCGTCGCGTCGGGGACCGAGCGGGCGAGCGCCGGGGGCACCTCGTGGTCCGGCACGCGCATCAGCACGAGGTAGGCGTCTTCGAGGGTGCCGGGGCTCTTCGTGAAACCGGCCGGCGGCGTGCCTCCCGGTGGCACGAACACGCGCACGCGGTTGGTGCGTCCCTCGACGAGCACGGCGGAGAGCACGCGGTGCGCCGCGGCGAAGGCGGGGAGGTCGGCATCGGCGACGAACCCCTCGTGGACGAGGCCGTCGACGCTCTCTCGCGCCGCCGATGGTGTGGTGTCGGCGACGACGTGGCCGCTCTTGATCACCGCCAGGCGCGGGCAGAGGGTGGCGACGTCGTCGACGATGTGCGTCGAGAGGAGGACGACGCGGCCGACCGCCAACTCGGCGAGCAGTCGGTAGAACCGCTGCCGCTCCTCCGGGTCGAGCCCCGCCGTCGGCTCGTCGACGATGAGGATCCGCGGATCGCCGGCGATCGCCTGGGCCAGACCGAGCCGCTGCCGCATGCCGCCGGAATAGCCCCCCACCTTCCGCTTCGCGGCATCGGCGAGATTGACGCGCTCGAGGAGGGCGTCGGCCAGCGCCGTCCGGCCACGCGGACCGGAGATCCCCTTGAGCCGCAGCAAAAACTCGAGCATCGCCCGCCCCGAGAGCTCGGGATAGAAGCCGAAATCCTGCGGCAGGAAACCGAGCCGTTCGCGGACGAACCGCGGGTTGGCGACGATGTCGGTGCCGTCGAGGAGAACCCGGCCCGCCGTCGGCTCGACGAGGCCGGCGACGATGCTCATGAAGGTGCTCTTCCCGGCGCCGTTGGGGCCGAGGAGGCCGAACATCCCCCCGGGGATCTCCAGATCGATCCCCTTGAGCGCGCAGACCGGGCCGGGATGGATCTTCACGAGCCCCTTGACGACGAGCCCGGCGGCGGCCGTGGAGCCGCTCGTGGCTGTCGCGCCGGCGGTGGATCCGGGGGTGGCGGTGGCACTGGTCATGGCTTCGGCTTCCGGGGCTTGGTCGGGCGTGTGGCGGATGACGTGTGGCGCGGGCCGGTAGGCAGGGATCGCGGGCCGGGGGCGGTGCGCGCGGCGCCACGCCGACGGACGATCGGGCTGGTGAGCACCGACACGAGTTGGAGCCGCGTGTCGGGGGTGCGGGTCTTCTTCGAATCGAGGAACCGCTTGAGTGCGACGAGGAGTCCGTTGAGCTCGGCGAAGTCGGCCTCGGAGAGCCAGACGTGCTCGAAGAAGGCCCGCATCGTGCACGGTTTGTCGAGGCCGAGGCCGACCAGTTGGCCGGCGGCCGCCGCGCCGCGGAACGTGCGCGCCGACATCGTGAGGATCGAGCGCACCGTCGCCAGGTAGGCGTCGTTGGCTGCCGGGCTGCCGGCGAGCTTGAAGCGGGCGCCGACGTCGTCGGCGATCAGATCGTAGAGCCGCTCGCTGCGCCGACCGGTGGACCGCGTGCCCGCCTCGAAGACGATGCCGGTGGCGACGAGCTTCTCGAAATGGCGGTAGAGGGAGTCGGCCGGCCGATCGAGTTGCCGGGCAACGTCGGCGATCCCGCAGGGGGCGAGCATCCGCATCGTCTCGATGATCTCCGCCCGGACCGGCGCGAAGAGCACCTTCCAGACGACCGGATCGCTGACGTGGTGGACGGGTTTGCGGGCCATGCCGGCGATCGTGACGCATTGTTGACTTTATGTCAAGAAAGGCAACAGCAGATCGGGGGCCGTTGGTTGGTCGCCCAATCGGGGCTGCCCAGCAGGCTGTGGCCACACAGCCTGCTGCACCTCACGGATGAGGTGCCGGGAGCGCAGCTCCCGTGAAAAGCGCGGCTTTTCGGGTGGCCAAAGGCCAAGGATGGACTTTGGCCACGGGCTGTCAGCCGGGCGCAAACCGGTCGGCGGCCGCGTGACAAAGCCCGTTGCGGATCGCCTCGGGGGGAGACGGGCGGGCGCGCCGCCCGGAATCCGTCTGGTTGTGTCGCCGGGCAGCGGTGAAGATGCCCGATCATCGTCGGAGACGCATGGCATGGGATGGCACCTCGACAAGTGGTTCTGGGCCGTGGCCCGCCCCGTGCTGCGGCTGCGCTACCGCGTGACCACCGATGGCATGGAGGCCCTGCGGAACCTCCCTGGGCCGGTGATCGTCCTCCCCAACCACCCGGCCTACGTCGATCCGCCGCTGGTGCTCTCCCACGTGGCGGTCCGCCAGTCGCTGCGGCCGCTGGTCTTCTCCGGGGTCTTCCGCCTCCTGCCGCTGCGGCCGCTGATGGCGCTGGTCGATGCCTTCGAGGTGCCCGACCTCACGGCGCAGAGCCGCGACGCCGCTGCCCGCACCAAGGAGCTGATCGACGCGGTGGTGGCGCGCGTCGATGCCGGCGACAGCTTCCTCATCTATCCGTCGGGGCGCCTGCGGCGCGGCGACCGCGAGGTGGTGGGCTCGGCGCGCCTCGTCCACGAGCTCGTCGCGCGCTGCCCGCAGGCGCAGGTGGTGCTCGTGCGCACCCGCGGCGTGTTCGGCAGCATGTACAGCTGCGCCCGCGACGGCCAGCTCCCCAACCTCGGCGGCGCGATCGCCCGCTCGCTCGGCTGGTTGCTCGCGAGCCTCCTGTTCTTCCTCCCGCGCCGGCGCGTGCAGATGCACGCCGAGGTGATGCCGCGCGACCGGCTGCCGCTCGAATCACGCGAGGCGTTCAACACGTTTCTCGAGCGCTGGTACGACGCCGACGGCGGTGAGGAGCCGTCGTTCGTCCGCTACAACGCCCTCTTCGGGCCGAGCGGCTGCGAGTATGGCCGGCGCGCCGGCCCCGCCGCTGTCGATCCGGCGAGCCTTTCGCCGAAGACGGTGCGCCTCGTCAACAGCCTGCTCGCCACCCACCTGAAGCGCGAGTTCGCCCCCGACGAACTGCAGGCAGACACCACGCTCGAGGCGCTCGGCCTCGACAGCCTCGACCGGATGGACGTGGCGCTGGCGATCGAGCAGCAGTTCGGCTTCCACAGCGACGCCGTGGTCGACACCGTCGGGCAGCTGTGGGCGCTTGCCGACGGGCGCCTCGGCTCCGCGGGCGGCGGGGCGAAGGCGGCCGCGGTGCCCGCCGCCTGGTTCGCGACGGGGGGGCGCGGCGACAGCCGGATCCTCGCCGACACGATCGCCGAGGCGCTGGTGCGCCGTGTCGCCGCCGATCCGGGGCGCGTGGCGGTGGCCGACGCCGTGTCGGGGCTGCTCACGCGAGAGCGCGTGCTCGTGGGGGCCACGCTGATGGCGCGGCGGTTCGCCGCCTGGCCGGAGGGGCACGTCGGCGTGATGCTGCCGGCGAGCGCCGCCGCCGACATCGTCTTCTACGCCCTCCACATGGCCGGCAAGGTGCCGGTGATGATGAACTGGACCACCGGCCCGGCGAACCTCGCCCACGGCATCGCCGTGACCGATACGCGGCGGATCGTCACCTCGCGCAAGCTGGTCGATCGCCTCGGCATCGCCGTCGAGGGGGCGGGCTACGAATTCCTCGAGGACATCAAGGGGGGGATCAGCAAGGCGGAGGCTCTCGGGGTGCTCGCCCGGGCGAAGTTCGCCGGCGGCTCGTTCCTCCGCGGGCTGCCCCGGCAGTCGGCAGACGATCCGGCGGTCTTCCTCTTCACCAGCGGCTCCGAGAGCGCGCCGAAGACCGTTCCGCTCACCCACCGCAACCTGCTCACCAACGTCGCCGACAGCCTCGAGGTGCTCCAGCCGACCCCCGC
The DNA here is from genome assembly GCA_005791575.1 of Planctomycetaceae bacterium. GTDB lineage: Bacteria > Planctomycetota > Planctomycetia > Pirellulales > UBA1268 > F1-20-MAGs016. Next base: position 10,995 of record SXWA01000222.1, on the reverse strand, counting down.
CGATTCGCTCCTCGGTTTCCTCCCCCCGTTCCACTCCTTCGGCCTCACCGGCAACGTCGTCATGCCGCATCTGGCGGGGATCCGCAGCGTGCGCCATGCCGACCCGACGGACGCCCACGCGCTGGTGCGGCTCATCGACGCCTGGAAGCCGTCGCTGCTGTTCACCACCCCGACGTTCCTCGGTTACATGCTCGCCGCCTGCCGGGGCACGGAGATGGCCAGCCTGCGGAAGATCATCGCGGGGGCGGAGAAGTGCCCCGAGGCGATCTTCGCCGGGTGCAGCCAGCGCGCGCCGGAGGCGGTGATCCTCGAGGGCTACGGAATCACCGAGTGCGCGCCGGTGGTGGCCGCCAACCGCCTCGACCTCACCAAGGCGGGGAGCATCGGCCGGCCGGTGAAGCACGTCGAGGTGACGATCGTCGATCCCGAGACGCACGAGCCGGTGACCGGCGCGGAGGGGGGCATGCTCCTGGTGCGCGGGCCGTCGGTGTTTCCCGGCTATCACCGCCACGACGGGCCGTCGCCGTTCGTCGAGTCGCAGGGGTGCACCTGGTACCGGACAGGCGATCTCGTCAGCGTGGATGCCGACGGCTACCTCTTCTTCCGCGGCCGGCTCAAGCGCTTCCTCAAGGCGGGCGGGGAGATGATCTCGCTGCCGGCGCTCGAGGAGCCGTTCCAGAAGCGCTATCCCCCCGACGAATCCGGGCCGCGCGTCGCGGTCGAGGGGATCGAGACGCCCGACGGGCGCCATGTCGTGCTCTTCACCACGTTCGACCTGACGATCCGCGAGGCGGCGGCGATCCTCCTCGAGAACGGGTTCCGCGGCGTGATGCGCCTCGACGAGGTGCGGCGCATCGAGAGGATCCCGGTCCTCGGCACCGGCAAGACCGACTACACCACCCTGCGGCGGCTGGTCACCGAGGCGCTGCCGGCCTGACGCCGGTCGGCGCGGCAGGCGGTTGTGCGCCGGCCCTCGATCTGGGAGACTGGGTCCCGTCGTCCCACGTGCCGCCGACCACAGGAGGGTGAGCGATGGAGACCGGAAGCCGGACGACCGAGGTCCACCTGCCCCGTCGGGTGGTGACCGGGCGGGGGTGCGCGGCGCGGGTCGCCGAACTGTGCGACGACGCTGGATGGGGGCGCGTGTTCGTCGTCAGCGACGGCGGCGTCGAGGCGGCGGGGCTCCTCGCCCGGGTGGTCGAGCCGTTGGCGGAAGCGGGGCGGCTCGCCGGCTGGTCCACTGCGGTGCCGGCGGAGCCCCCCCTCGGCGCGATCGATGCCCTGGCGGCGCGGATCGTGTCGAGCGGTGCCGACGCGGTGGTCGGCCTCGGCGGCGGGAGTGTGATGGATGCGACGAAAGTGGCCGCCCTCGTGGCGGCCCGTGGTGGCACCGCGGCCGATCTGGTGGGGATCGGCCGGGCCAAGCGCCGGGGCCTGCCGACCGTGCTCGTGCCCACGACCGCGGGCACCGGTTCGGAGGCGACGCGGGTGGCGATCCTCACCGACCAGGCCAGCGGCACCAAGGTCGGCGTCGTCGATGCCGTGCTCCTCCCCGACATCGCCGTGGTCGATCCGGCGCTCACCGACCTCCTGCCGCCGCTGGTGACCGCCGCCGCCGGGATGGATGCCCTCGTCCATGCCATCGAGGCCTTCACCGCCCGGGTCGCCACGCCGCTGGCACGCGGCCTCGCCCTCGAGGCGGCCCGGGGCATCGGCGGCGCGCTCGAACGGGTCTGCCGGGATCCCGCCGACACCCTGGCGCGCGACGCGATGGCCGAGTCGGCGCATCTGGCGGGGATGGCGTTCAGCAATTCCTCCTGCTGCGCCGTGCATGCCCTCGCCCTGCCGCTCGGCGGCCGCTTCCATCTCCCCCACGGGGTGATCACCGGGACGTTCGTCGGGGCGCTGGTGCGCTTCAACGCCCCGGCCGCCGCCGCCGACTACCGGAGACTCGCGGAGGCGCTCGGCTGGGAAGCGCTCGAGCCGGAGGCGTGGGCGGGGCGCCTCGATGCCCTCGCCGAACGGATCGGCCTCACCACCGTGCTCCGGGCGACGACCGTGCCCACGGCGGCGCTGCCGGCGATGGCCCGCGATGCCGTCGCCAACCGGCGGTTGATGGATCCCAATCCGCGGCCCGTCACGAGCGCCGATGCCGAGGCGATCTACCGTGCGGTGCTGACGGTGGGGCCGTGACGGCGCGCAGCGGCCGTGGCCAGACCGCCCGCGGCACTGCAGCGATGAGCTGCCGGGAGCACCGCTCCCTTGAAAAGCGCGGCGTTGCGGATGGAAAACGGCGATGGATGGAGGTCGTCCACCGACTGCGGCGACACCGATCGACCCCCCTGGAGCGCGTGGCATGCGCACGATCCCCACGTTCTGGTTCGAACCCCGCCCCTGGGTGGAGGGGCGCTGGCAGCCGACCGCCGAGTCGTTTGCGGTCGACGATCCGGCCACCGGCCGCCGGCTGATCGACGTCGGGCGGGCCGATGCCGCGCTTGTCGGTCGGGCATGCGACGCGGCGGCACGGTGCCTGCCCGCGTGGAGCGGCACCTCGCCGTTCGCCCGGGGGGCGATGCTCACACGCTGCGCGGCGCTGCTGGCCGCACGCCGCGACGAACTCTCCCGGTTGATCACCGCCGAGCAGGGGAAGACCGTCGCCCAGGCCGCCGCCGAGGTGGACTACGCCGCCAGTTTCTTCCAATGGTTCGGCGAAGAGGCACGGCGCGTGCACGGGCGGATCGCCGCCCATCCCGATGCCGACCGCGAGTTCGTCATCGAGCGGCGGGCGGCCGGCGTGGCGGGACTGGTGACCCCGTGGAACTTCCCGCTCGCGCAGGCGGCCAAGAAGATCGCCGCCGCGCTCGCAGCCGGCTGCACCGCGGTATGGAAGCCGGCGGAGGCGACGCCGCTGATCGCCCTCGGGGTGGTGCCGATCCTGCTGGAGGCGGGGATGCCCCCGGAGGTCCTCCAGGTGGTCCCGGGGCGGGGGAGCGAGGTGGGGGGGGTGCTCGCGGCGCACCCGGCGGTGCGCGTGCTCAGCCTCACCGGCTCCACTGCGACCGGGCGGAGCCTGATGGCGGCGGCCGCCGCGGGGATCAAACGGGTGTCGCTCGAACTCGGGGGCAACGCGCCGTTCATCGTCATGCCCGACGCCGATCCCGACGTCGTCGCCGAGCAGCTCGTCCGCCTCAAGCTCTTCGTCTCGGGGCAGGTGTGCGTGACGGCCAACCGGGTGTTCGTGCCGGCGGCGCTCGAGGGGCGCCTCGTGGCGGCGCTGGCCGACCGACTCACCGCCGCGCGCGTGGGCAATGGCATGGCCGATGGCATCGATGCCGGCCCGCTGATCCACGCCCGGGCGTGTGGCGAGGTGGCGGGGCTCGTCCGCGACGCGGTGGCCGACGGCGCGGAGATCGTCGGCGAGAACCGCGGCTATGAGGCCGACCCCACCCTTCGCGGCGGCAGCTTCTTCCCCCCCACGCTGCTCCGCGGCGTGACCGACGGCATGCGGATCGCGCGCGAGGAGATCTTCGGACCGGTGATCCCGCTGCTCCGTTACGAACAGGTCGCCGACGCGGTGACCCGGGCCAACGCGACGCCGTCGGGGCTGGCGGGGTATGTCTATGGCCACGATCTGGCCGCCTGCCGCGCCGTGGCCTCGGCGCTCGAGGTGGGGATCGTGGGGGTGAATGAATGGCGCCCGCTCAAGGCGGAGATCCCCTTCGGAGGCGTCAAGGAGAGCGGGATCGGCGCCGAGGGGGGCGAGGAGGGGATCGCCGAGTTTCTCGAGACGCGCGTGATCTCGCTGCCGCGGCCGCCGATGCCGGCCTGACGGGCGTGTCGGCAGGGATCAGACGAACTGCCGGCGCAGGCCCCAGCCGACCGCGACGAGGCTCAATCCGATGACGTCGAGCGGGACGGGAATCGACCGCTCACGGACGTTCCGCACCACTTCCTGGTACTCCGCCGCGTTGACCTCGTGGGTGAATCGCAGATCGTCGGTACCCGACGGCCAGGTGGCATCGTCGAACGCCGTCAGCCACGTGCCTTCGCGGGGGCCGGCTGATTCCGCGGGAAGGACCTTGCCGAACAGCGCCGCAAACGTGTCGGCGGGCAGGGGCCGGGAGTAGCGACACTGCGCCGCCGACCATGACCGCGCGTTCTCCCCCTCGCCGAGGGTGCCGTTGGCACGGCCGGGGACGACGACGAACGCGCGCAGCACGCTCGCCTGCCCCTCGGCGGCGAGATTGTCGGTGGGAACACGGTAGGCGAACATCGGAATCTCGGTCTGGAACGACATGCGCACGCCGCCGGTCTCGATCCGCGACGCATCGGCCGCGTAGCGGAAGGCGGTGATGATCCAGCCCTTGGCGACGTAGGGCTCGGCCCATTCGCGGAGGGCCGGCCGCGACTCGAACCCGTTGGTCGCGAGCCAGTCGGTGAGCGCGGTGGTGTCGTCGGCCGCGAGCACGGCGACGTCGTATTGGCCCACCCGCTTGCGCTCGAGCACCCGCACGTCGGCCATCGGCGGAGCTGCGCGGCTCGTCGTCGCCGGGGCTTTGAGCAGGAACGGCATCAGCACCAGCGGCGTCGGATCGGCACGCCAGCGCTCCACCTCCTCGATCCGCGGACGGATGAGGTCGTCGAGCGCGGCGAACACCCCGTCGTCGGCCTCCGCCACCTCGGGTTGCGTGGGCGACGGCACGAGGAACCCGAACGCCTTGTCGGCGGCGTCGGCCGCTGTCTCATCACCGGGGGGAGCGCCCCCGGTGGTGCCGGCACGGAAGCCGGCCGAGCGGATGAAGTGCTCGGTGCGCGTCTCGGGATCCCAGATGACGAGGATCTTCTGGTCGGCGATCCGCACCGGTCGGCTGCCCTTCCAGGCAGGACAGCAGGCGCGGGCGACCGGAATGCCGGCCACGCACACCAACAGGCCGAGCGCCATCGCTGCCGTCGATCGCCGCCAGCCGTGTGCCATGACGTGCCTTCCGGTCGAAGGAGCCGGTCTTTCAATCCGCTCGGGAGGGGATTGTAGCGGGGAGGGTAGCCCAGGAACCACCACCGTGCGGGTGGCTTTCCGTGGCGATTCCGGCTGCCTACACGATCGACTGACGGGCTCGTAAGGCGTGCTTCAGGGATCGCCGGTGAGATCGGGGCGCGGGCGGATGAGGAGCACGAGGGCCACCGACAGGATCGCGCAGGTGGCGAACCCGGCGAAGATCACCGCCAGCGGCACGCCACGGTCGCGGAGCGTGCCGAAGCCCCAGTCGGCCAGTCCGCCGCAGGAGATGCTCACCATGTTCATCAGCCCGTAGCCGGTGGCGCGCTGCCGTGGCGGTGCGATCTGGCAGAGGATCGGCATGTTGTTGATGTCGAACAATCCCCAGCCGAGGCCGAACACCACCAGCGCCCCGATCGCCGCACCGAGGCTGCCCCCGCCGCCGTCGCCGAACGCCAGCGCCGTGCCGAACAGCGCCACGACGATCAACGCCATCCCCAGGGCGCTGGTGTTGATCCTGCCCCGGGAGCTGACGCGCATCCAGCGGTCGGCGAGCCAGCCCCCCGCGGCGGCGCCGACGATGGCGGCGAGTTGCCAGTAGAGGGTCGCCGAGACACCGGCCTGCCCCTGGCCGATCCGGAACCGCTCCTTGAGGATCGCGGGCATCCAGTCACGCACCACCCAGCCGGCCAGCGCCGGCAGGGTGAAATAGAGCACGAGAAGGATGAACGACGGGTTGGCGAGCAGGTCGCTGAGCGTGGCGAACACCGACGACGACTGCCGCTCGCGCTCGGCGACCGGCCGCCGGCCGTCGCGGAGCAGCAGCGCCAGGGGCACGGCGTAGAGCATCCCGACGATCCCGCAGAGATCGAATGCGCTCCGCCACCCGAGGCGCGGATCATCGGCGACGTAGCCGCCGAACCCGCCGAGGATCACGCCGCAGTAGATCCCCATCTGGTGGAGGCCCATCGCCCGTGAGCGGGTCGCGCCGGAGTGGTGGTCGGCGATCAGGGCGAGTGCCGCCGGGATGTAGCAGGCCTCGCTGATGCCCATCGCCGAGCGCGCCCAGAGCAGCTCGCCATAGCTGCCGACATGCCCCGTCCACCAGGTGACGGCCGACCAGACGAAGAGGCTGCCGCAGATCACCCAGCGGCGGCCGAAGCGGTCGGCGAGCAGGCCACCCAGCGGGCTCACCGCGGCATACACCCACTTGAACTGGCCGAGCATGTAGCCCCAGTTCTCCTGCGTGCCGATCGACGGGATCGCCTCCATCACCGACGTCTTCATGCTCGCGAGCAGTTGCCGGTCGAGGTAGTTGAGCAGGGCCACCGGCCAGAGCAGCGCCACCACGAGCCAGGCGGTGCGCAGATGGGAGCGGGAGTCGGTCATCGGGGTGCTCCGGTGAACCGCCCGCGGCGGTCGATGGGGTGGCGGTCAGGGGGTCGCGCCGGTCGCCAGCCGCCGGCAGTGGTCGAAGAGCCGGCGCCATTCGCACCGGGCAGCGGCCTCCACGAGCGCCTCGTGAGGGGATCGGCCGGCGACGACGGCGGCGCAGAGGTCGGTGAACCGGAACGGATCGAAGCGATCCGCGGCAGTGAGCCAGGGGAGGGCGGCCGCGCCGGGCAGCGGGCCGACGTGCCGGTGCAGGTGGGCCGCCAGTTCGCGGAGCAGGGGATGGTCGCCGACCCGGCGGAACCAGTAGGCCGCGTTGGAGAAGTCACCTTCGCAGCGGTGCATGATCCCGTGCCACCAACTGCCCTCCGGGGTGTCGATCTCCTGGCTGATGCGGTGCGATTCGTCGAGGAAGCCGTGGCCGAGCCAGAGCCCCGCCAGACAGGCCTGGGCCGCGGTCGCATCGACGGGCGCCCGTCCGCCGCACACCGCGTCGACGGTCACTCCGTCGAGCTGGCGCCGGAGCCGCGCGTCGCCCGCGGTGGGGCGCAGCGGCGGCAGCGGATCGAGCAGGGAGTCGAGCGGGTCGGTCATGGGGGCGTGGTGGTTTCGGGGGAGTGTTCATCGGCGACCGTGTCGCCGATGCGCGCGAGGTCGCAGGCGGTCGCATCGAAGGTGACGCTACCCGCCGTGGCCCGCAGTTCAGCGACCAGTTCGACGTCGGCCGACTCGTCTTCGACCACGAACGTGTGTTCGACCACGGCACGCGAGGTGCCTTCGAGCCCCTGGTCGCGCGACGCACCGGAGACGCGCACCCCGGCGCCGCGTCCCTTCTCGTCGTCGATCGCCTCAACGGCCCGGGTGCTGGCCGGCATCCGCAGGCGGTAGGTGCCGCGCGGCAGCCGCAGGCGGCAGCGCCATGAGGCGGTGCAGTGGCTGCCCGGGGTGGCCCTGATCTCGAGGCGCGGTCCCGTGCCGGTGTCGTGCATCGCCACGCTGACCCCGTCGGCGAGCGTGCCGGGCTGCCAGCCGGTCGGGCGCAGCATCCCCCGCTCGTCGAATGCCACCGGCACCGGCTCGGGGGCCTCGGCCTGCTCGCGGAGGAACTGGGCCCGTGCCCGGAGCCGTTCCGCCAGTTCCGCGCAGCGCTCTCCATGGGCTGTGGCCAGCGCCGGATCGATCGCGGCGAGCACCGGCGCGAGGCGGGCGCGAAGCGCGTCGACGCGGCCGACGAGTGGCTCCGGGGGATCGAACAACGGGAGCAGGTCGCGGACACGGTCGCGCCAGTCCGCACGCCATGCGGGGTCGGCCATCACCGCCACCGCCACCAGGCCGTGGGGCGGATCGAGGATCGGGGCCGTCGGCTCGGCGAACAGCTGGTCGGCACCGTGCGGCAGGAAGATCGCCGGGGCCCCCTCGGGCGGGAAGAAGAGACGGTAGTTGTTGACGTTGGTGGTGTAGCCGTCCCAGTGGCCCGTCATCAGTTCGAGCGCCATGAACGTGAGGAAGCGATCGACATCGAGGGCGGCGCCGATCGCAGCGTGCCGCTGCTCCGGGGCGTCGGTCCTGCAGGCGGCGACCAGCGCCGCCAGGTCGCTCCGGTCGTCGGGGCCGGCGCCGGAATCCTTCTCGAGCTCCCCGTCGATGTCCTGGCAGAAGCCGCCGTCGTAGAGGGTGCCGGCGGCCGAGCCGAAGTGGCGCTCGAGGAACGGCGTGTCGAAGCCCTCGCGGAGGACATACAGGCCGAGGTCGCGGTCGTTGATCCAGACCCGGGCGTGGGCGACCCGGGGGGCGGGCAGGCCGGCGTCGGCGGCGAGCGTTGCAAACAGCCACTCGTTGGCGAAGGTGTCGTCCTGGACGGCGTTGTTGAGGTGGAATCGCTCCAGACCGTGGAAGCGCCGGTCGGCGGCGCGCCGGGCGACATGGAGCGTGAGGCCTGGCCGGTCGTCGTAATCGCGGAAGCTGCCCGCCGCCCCCTTGAGCTTCACGGCGACGTCGTCGAGTGCGTCGCCGCCGTCCTCCCCGAGCCGGCAGGTCACGTAGCGGCGCGGCTTGTCGCGGAGGCGCTGCTCGTCGTCGGAGGCGATCCGCAGGCGCAGCGTGGGCACGGGGCCGGGGAGGAGCGGCTCGGCGGGCGTCGGCTCCGCGCTGCACACCAGCGTGAGGAGCGCGACGACACCGGGCAAGCCGCGCATACCCCGTGGGCTGGTGCGGGACGGGCGGGCGTTCACGACGGGGCCGCCAGTTCGAGGCAGCGCAGCCAGAACGCCGCGTAGGCCGACCAGAACACCATGTTGCAGCCCCAATGGGGCGCCGGGTCGGAGGTGTAGCAGACGACCCGGCCAGCGCCGACACGGCCGGTCACCAGCAGCGGATCGCCGGTCTGCGCCAATTCGAGGAGCACCGTGCCATCCGGTCGGCACCGGACCTGGTTGTAGCCGAGGATCGGCGGGCAGGCGCCGAGGTCGATGCCGGCGAACGCGGACCGCCCGGCGGCGGTGGCCCGCGGATGGTAGCCCTCGGTGCTCTCCACCAGGTCCTCGTGGTCGAGGCAGGCGACCGGCATCACGTCGCGCAGCAGTGTCCGGCCCCAGCCCCCCTTGCCCTGCTCGCCGGTGAACGAGTACCAGCCGCCGAGGAGCATCAGCCCCTTTCCCTGCCGCACGGCGTCGATGGTGAGCCGGACACGGTCGGGGAAGGTGAGCACGCCGTGCCCGAATTTCTGCCGATCGAAGAAACTCGGCGCCAACTGGAAGAGCTTGCCCTCGACGTCGCTGAAGACGATCACGTCGTGCGTGGCGAGCACCTCCTCGTAGCCCCCCGGGCCGAGCTTGTAGAAATCCCAGGCGGGCACGCTCGTCACCGTGTGGGCACCGGTCGATTCGAGCGCGCTTGTGAGCCAGTGGCCGTAGTTGACCACCTCGAGCCCCTTCATCGCGTTCTGGAACGGGGTCTCCGCGAACCACGGTCCGGTGAGCACCGCCCAATCGCCGACATAGTAGATCCGAGCCATGGCCGTTTCCCCCGAGCACTCCGTCGCCGGCGATCAGATCCGGGGATCGTACCGAAAACCGCGCCGCGCTTCCGCGGCCGCCCTTTCAGCCCCGGCCCCGGTGACCTGATCCACGTTCACGCCTGCCGTGGCACCTCGACGCCATGGCCGAACGGCCGCGGGAGGAAGTCCGCCAGGCGGAACGTGCCGGCGCCGTCGATGAGGATCACCGTGTCGGGGGTGCCGAACTCGTGCATCACCTGGAGGCAGGCACCGCAGGGCACGATCCCGGCGACCAGGTCCCCGGCGCGATCGCGGCAGGTGAGCGCCAGCCGGACGAGCGCCCGGGAACCGGCGACCACGGCACTCGAGACCGCGGTGCGCTCGGCGCAGATCGTCAGCCCATAGGAGCCGTTCTCGACGTTCGCGCCGCGGAACACCCGGCCGTCGGCGAATTCGGCCGCCGCCCCCACGCGCCAGCCTGAGTAGGGTGAATAGGCCCCGTCCGCCGCGTGGCGTGCCTCGGCGAGGAGGTCGGTGGCGGGGTGGGGAACGGGCAGGGGAGACTTCATGACTGGCGGCCGTGAGGTCGCTTCCCGGGGAGGATTCGCCAACCGCGGTCGAGGGGATATGATCCGCCGGAAGCCCCCGGAGGGGCGCAGAGCCGGGAGCATGCCATGCAGGGCGTCCACGTGTCGACCCATCCGCTCGTGGCCCACCACGTGGCAGCGCTCCGCGACCCGGGCACGCGGCCACCGGAGTTCCGCCGGCTCGTGCGCCAATTGGCGGCGCTCCTCGCCCACGAGGCGACCGCCGGCCTGCCCACCCGCGAGGTCGCCGTCACCACCCCGCTGGCCACCACCACCGGTCGGCAGCTCGCCGATCGGATCGCGATCGTGCCGATCCTCCGCGCCGGGCTGGGGATGGCCGACGCGCTCCTCGACCTGCTCCCCGATGCCGAGGTCTGGCATGTCGGCCTTGCGCGCGACGAAACGACCCTCGAGCCGCACGAATACTACAACCGCCTTCCTGCCCGCTGCTCCGCCACGGTCGCCATCGTCGCCGATCCGATGCTCGCCACGGGGGGCTCCGCGGTGCGGACCTGCGAGATCCTCCGTGCGGCCGGGATCGACCGGATCGTCTATCTGGCGCTGATCGCCGCACCGGAGGGGGTGGAGCGGCTTCACGTCGGCATGCCCGACGTGGCGATCCACGTCGCCGCGCTCGACGCCGGGCTCAACGCCGTGGGCTTCATCATGCCGGGGCTCGGCGATGCCGGTGACCGGCAGTTCGGCACGCTGCCGGACCACGCCTGACGAATCCTGCCGCCGCCGCGGCCGTGGGTGGAGGCTTCCCGATGCGGGCCGTCGATCTGATCCGCCGGAAGCGCGACGGTGGCACGCTCAGCGCCGCGGAGATCGAGTTTCTCATCGACGGCATCGCCGATTACACGGTCCCCGACTACCAGTGGTCGGCGTTCCTGATGGCGGTGCTGTGGCGCGGGATGGACGCCGTCGAGACGCGCGCGCTGCTCGAGGCGATGCTCCATTCCGGCACGGTCATCGACCTGTCGGAGATTCCCGGCCCGAAGATCGACAAGCACTCGACCGGTGGC
>SXWA01000221.1 GCA_005791575.1 Planctomycetaceae bacterium | reverse complement strand
GAAGCGGCGCAGGCCGTGGCCGTCCTTGGGGAAGTGGGCCGGCACCCAGTCGATGATCACGCCGATCCCGGCGCGGTGGAAGGAGTCGATGAGCGCCATCAGCCCCTGCGGGTCGCCGAACCGGCTGGTGGCGGCGAACATCCCGATCACCTGGTAGCCCCAACTGGCGGAGAGCGGGTGCTCCGCCAGCGGCAGGAACTCGACGTGCGTGAACCCCTGCTCGACACAGTAGGGGACCAGCTGCCGCTCGAGTTCGGCGTAGGAGAGCCAGCGGCCCGGGTCGCTCCCCGGCCGGCGCCAACTCCCGAGATGGACCTCGTAGATCGAGATCGGGGCGGCGAGCGGGTCGCGCTCCGCCCGGGCGCGCATCCACTCGCCGTCCTGCCAGCGGTGGCCATCGAGATCGGCCACGATCGAGGCGGTGCGCGGCGGCAGTTCGGCCGCGAAGCCGTAGGGATCGCAGCGGTCGCTCGTCCCCTCCGCGCCGCTGACGCGGAACTTGTAGAGTGTGCCGACGTCGAGGCCGGGCACGAAGGCCTCCCAGATGCCCCCCGGCATCCGCAGCCGCAGCGGGTGCTGCGTGCCGTCCCAGCCGTTGAAGTCGCCGACCACGCTGACCGCGCTGGCGTTGGGCGCCCAGACGGCGAACCGCACCCCCCGCACGCCGTCGAGGTCGAGCCGATGGGCCCCGAGTTTCTCGTAGCTCCGCCAGTGGCGGCCCTCGGTGAGGAGGTGCAGATCGTAGTCGGTGAGCATCGCGGCGGTGGCCCCGGGTGGCGCTGCCGGCGCCTCCCCAAGTTTCCCATACGGCAGGGTCGGGTGCCGCGGGCTGCCGACGATTCCGCCGGGGAGGACCGGTGGGGTGGTGCTGCCTGTAGGCGATCGGGAGGCTGTGGCGGCACGGCGCAGCGTGCCGCGGCGGTGCCCCGTGACGAGCGTTTCACCCGAGTTACCCGCAGGTCGGCGCGAGATGGTTGACGCATCCCGTTACGAGCGTTTCGCCCGAGTTACCACCAGGTCCGCGCGAGATGGTTGACGCATCCCGTGACGAGCGTTTCGCCCGAGTTACCACCAGGTCGGCGCGAGATGGTTGACGCATCCCGTTACGAGCGTTTCGCCCGAGTTACCACCAGGTCGGCGCGAGATGGTTGACGCATCCCGTTACGAGCGTTTCGCCCCGGTCGAGCGGCGGATTCTGATCGGGGGCACGGCCTATTCGATCTGGCGGCCGCCCGACATGGAGGCGCTGATCGATCTCGAGGCCTTCGCCGCCGACGAGCGGATCCCCTACTGGGCCGACGTCTGGGAGTCGGCGATCGTCCTCGCCGAAGACCTGGCGACGATGGCGGGGGAGGGGCGGAGCCTGCTTGAACTGGGCTGCGGACTCGGCCTCCCGTCGCTCGTGGCGGCGCGGCGGGGATTCACCGTCACCGCCAGCGACTACGAAGAGGCGGCCCTCGAGGGGGTGCGCTACGCCGCTGCCCACAACGGCCTGCCGGCACTGGCCACCCGGGTGGTCGACTGGCGGGCCCTGCCGCCCGACCTGCCGCGACACGATCTCGTCATCGCCGCCGACGTGCTCTACGAACGCCACCATCCCGCGGCCCTCGCCGGGGCGCTGGCGGCGCTGCTCGCCGACGAGGGGCTGGGCCTCGTCGCCGATCCAGGGCGGGCCCGCGCGGAGGGATTTCCGGCGGCGGCGGCAACGCTGGGGCTCACCGCCACCCCGACGGGGGCCCGCCGGCCGCACGGGGCGACCACCGGGCCCACCGTCGAGATCTGGCGGGTCGTCAGGCGACCAGCTTGACCTCGGGCACCTCGCCGGTGATCCCGATGATGAACTCCTCGAAGATCTTCACGTCGAGGGCCGAGGCGCTCTCGGCCTCGGGGTGGAACTGTGTGCCGATCGCGACCCAGTTCTCGACCGCGCTCTCGATCGCCTCGACCACGCCGTCGGGCGCCCGGGCGGTGACCCGGAACGACGAGGCGAGGTCGTCGATCGCCATGTGGTGCATGCTGTTGACGCGGATCTCACCGTCGCCGTAGACGCGCTCCATCACGCTGCCGCGCTCGACGAGCAGGGCATGCCGGTGGGCGGCGTCGAGCGGATCCTTGTGGGGTATCGACTTGGGCAGATCCTCCGGGATGTGGAGGAACAGGGTGCCCCCCTCGGTGACGTTGAGGAGCTGCATCCCGCTGCCGATGGCGAGGACGGGCATGTGCCGCTGGCAGACGTGGCGGACGAGGAGGCGGTCGAAATCCTCGCGGCGCGGATCCATCGGCCGGACGGTGGGATGGGGCATGTAACCGTCGCGGCGCGGATCGATGTCGGCACCACCCACGAGCACCACGCCGTCGAGCATGTCGAGCAGCCTGACGATGTCGTCCTCGTCGGCCAGCGGCGGGAGGATCACCGGGATGCCGCCGGAGGCGATGATGCCGTCGTAATAGCCGGCGGCCACGAACGACAGGGCGGCATGCTCCTTGCGGCTGGGACGGTAATCGGAGTTGATGCCGATGAGGGGTTTGGCTGCCATGGGTTCCTCGGATTGCCTCGCTTGCGACGAGGGAAACAGGACGACCGACGCGGTGGTCGAGCTGACCCCCGGCACCCCTATCGTGGATGGTTCAGACCGCCGCGGTGCTCCCCGGGGACAAAGGGCGGCGGAGTCGGGGATGGGACGCGGCGCACTTCCTGCCGGCGGCGGCAGGCCACGGGCGCGGAGTCTGTCGGACCATGCGAGCGTCATCCCTAACGCGTTCGACCTTCGTACCGAAGGAACCCCCCGGCGGACGGTGCCATCCGGGCACCGGGCCGACCACCCACCGGGATGGCCGGGCCAGATCCGTCGTTCGAGCCATCGCGCCGGCGGTAGCCACCCGGAGGCGGCACCGACGGCACGACGGGGGCAGAACCTATTCGCCGCCACGTCGATGGCAAGCGAGGACGGGGATTTTGTGCCGGGCGCGCGGTGCTGGCACCAGATCAGGTGCTAGCATGCCCGGTGCTAGCAGGCCCGGGGAAGGTGCCGGCGGGCGATCGCCGCACGCCGCACGAGCCCCCGCGACGCGCTCCCCGAGGATGCCGATCCCGATGCCTCCCGCTGCCCCCCACCGCGTGCTGATCGTCGTCGGCGATGCCTCCGAGACGGTCGACACGCTCTATCCGTATTACCGTCTCCAGGAGGCGGGGATGGTGCCGGTGGTGATCGGCCCGCAGCAGCGCACCTTCCAGATGGTGCTCCACGAGGTGCGCCCCGGATGGACGATCACGCGCGAGTGGGAGGGCTACCAGATCAGCGCCGATCTGGCGTTTGCCGACGTCCGCCCCGACGACTACCTGGGGATCTTCTTCAGCGGCGGCCGGGCGCCGGAATACATCCGCTACGACGAGGATCTGGTGCGGATCACGCGCCATTTCTTCACCGCCGGCAAACCGGTGGCGAGCGTCTGCCACGGGGTCGAGATCCCCGCCTACGCCGACTGCGTCCGTGGGCGGCGGATGGCCACGGTGCCGAAGTGCCGTTTCGATCTCGAGGTCGCCGGGGGGATTTTTGTCGATGCCCCGTGCGTGATCGACGGCAATCTCGTCAGCGGCCGCACGTTCCACGACCACGGCCACTACGTCGGGCCGTGGATCGGGCAGCTCGAGCAGGCGGCGGGGATCAGGCGCTGATCCAGAGCGCCTCGGGAAAGCTCCGCAGCCAGGTGCGCTGGCGCTTGGCGAGCTGCCGGGTGCGCTGCTGCGTGCGGGCGACCGCCTCGGCAGGGGTGCAGCGGCCGGCGAGGAGGTCGAGGCACTCGGCATAGCCAGCCGCCTGACCGGCGGTCGGCCCCAGTCCGCCGGTGGCGAGGGCCATGCGCACCTCGTCGACCAATCCGGTGGCGAACATCTTCTCGACGCGCCGGTCGATCCGCCGGGCAAGGAGGCGGCGCGGGCGGTCGAGCACGAGGAACCGACCGGCCCACGGGGGCGGGAGATCGCGCGACCAGCCGGTGGCGGCACGGCCACCGGCTGCGGCGATCTCGAGCGCGCGGATGATCCGGCGCAGGTCGGCGGGATGGATGCGGCGCGCCGCCACCGGGTCGACGGCGGCCAGCCGTGCGTGGAGCACCGCGGGGCCGAATGCCAGAGCTTCCGCGGCCAGGCCGGCGCGGGCTGCAGGATCGGCCTCCGGCACCGGGTCGAGGCCGTCGCGGAGGGCCTTGAGGTAGAGGGGCGTGCCGCCGGTGACGAGGATCCGCCGGCCCCGGCGCCGGATGTCGGCGATCGCGGCGGTCGCCGCCTCGAGCCACAGTGCCACGCTGAACGGCGCACTGGCGGGAACGATGTCGAGGAGGTGGTGCGGCACGCGGGCCCGCTGGGAGGGGGTGGGTTTGGCGGTGCCGATGTCGAGGCCCACGTAGACCGCCATCGAGTCGGCGCTGACGATCTCGGCGTCGAGCTGTTCGGCGAGGGGAATCGCCACCGCCGACTTGCCGGCGGCCGTCGGGCCGGCGAGGCACCAGCAATCGTCACCGAGGATCCCCGGCCCACCCCGCGGGATCCCGCATGGTAGACTACCGTGTTCTCCGGTCTGTTCCGCCCCAGGGCCCGTGAGGGGCGTCGGGGCATCAGGAAGGGTGGCCATCGGTGCGGCGTCGGACCGGGTGCGGTGAATCCGGGTGCTGTGGAACCGAGACAGCGGGAGGCGAGGGACGGCGATGACTGGCGGCGGGAACGTGCTCGACGGCCTGGAACGGGTGATCGCGGCGCGGCGCGGCACGTCCACCGAACGATCCTACACCGCCCGGTTGCTGGCCGGCGGGGCCGCGGCCTGCGGGGCGAAGGTCACCGAGGAGGCGGCCGAACTGGTGGCGGCGGCCAGCGCCGAACCTGCCGAGCGGGTCGTTTCCGAGGCCGCCGACCTCGTCTACCACATGCTCGTGCTGCTCGCCACGCGGGAGGTGCCGCTGGCCGCGGTCGAGACGGAGCTGGCCCGGCGCTTCGGCGTGTCGGGGCTCGAGGAGAAGGCCGCCCGGACGACCCCGCGGGCCGGATCCCCGTCGGAGGGCTCGCCATGACCGGTTCGTCCACGGGCGGCCCGGAGAGCCTGCGGCTCGGCGTGCCAAGCAAGGGGCGTTTGGCTGACATCGCCGCCGAACTGCTCGCCGCCGCCGGGCTCGCTTTTCGCCGCTCCGAGCGCAGTCTCTTCGCCCGCTGCCGCGACATGCCGGTCGAGGTGGTCTTCCTCCGCACCGACGACATCCCGGTGCTGGTGGCGGAGGGGGCGATCGACCTGGGGATCACCGGCTCCGACCTGGTTGCCGAAAGCGGCCGGCAACTCGTCCACCGGCTCGATCTGGGGATCGGCAGCTGCCGGTTGGCCCTCTGCGTGGCCGATGATGCACCGGTCACGGGCGCGGCGGGGCTCGACGGCGCCCGTCTGGCGACGAGCTTTCCGCGGATCACCCGTGGGTGGCTCGCGGAGCGCGGGGTGGCGTGCCACCTCGTGGAGCTCTCGGGCAGCGTCGAGATCATGATCCAGCTCGGGATCGCCGACGCGATCGTCGATCTCGTCGAGACCGGCAGCACCCTGGCGGCCAACCGACTCCGGGTGGTCACCGAACTGGGGCGCTACCAGACCGTGCTCGTGCAGCGACCGGGGATCGCCCATCCCGCCCTCGCCGACCGGATCGTCCGGCGCCTCGAGGGGATCGTCATCGCGCGCAGTTATTCGCTGCTGGAATACAACGTGCCCCGCAGCCGGCTCGCCGACGCGGAGGCGATCACCCCCGGATTCAATTCACCCACCGTCAGCGCGCTGGAGGATCCGGCCTGGTGCGCCGTGCGTGCGATGGTGCGGCGCGGCGAGGTCCACGGGATCATGGAACGGCTCGAGGCGATCGGGGCCTCGGCGATCATCGAGACGCAGATCGCCAATTGCCGGCTGTGAGGCTGCGTGGCTGCGAGGCCCGACGGTCGTGATCCATGGTTGGCGGCGGCTCGGCGCCGTCGCCAGGACGATCCCGGACGGGCGCTCCAGCGCGGTCAGTCCGCCAGTGTGCCGTGGGCGATGCGGCCGCCGATGACCGTCGCCACGACACGCGCGGAGGTGTCGAGGAGGGCGGCGTGCGGGTCGCCGGTGGGGCCGGTGGCGATGACTGCCAGATCGGCCGGGTGCCCGATCGCCAACCGGCCGGACGACCGCTCCATGCCGAGCCCCCAGGCGGCGTGATGCGTGGCCATGGCCAGTGCCTCTGCCGGGCTCGCCAACCCCGCATCCACGAGTGCCCGGCATTCCCCACGGGGATCGAGGTCGGGTGCCGATCCACGGCCGTCGGTGCCGAGGGCGATCCGCACGCCGGTCGCGCCGAGTCGGGCCAGCGGCGGCAGTCTGCCGGACAGGAGCCGGGCCGTCCGCGGGCAGATGGCGACGGCGAGCCGGTCGCGGTGCCGCGCGAGCCGGTCGAGCGCGTCGGGACCGGCCTCTGCGAGGAACGTGGCGTGGATCACCAGGCCGCGCGGGGCGCGCGCGAGGAGCGTGAGCCACTCCGCCGCCGGGAGCAGGTCGGGAGCCGGCACCGGCCAGGCGCCGAGTCCGTCGAGCAGTGCGCGGAAGGGCCCGTCGCCGCTGGCAATGAGCCGCGCTTCGTCGGCCGACTCCGCGAGGTGCGTCGCCACCGGGAGCCGGAGGCGGCGTGCCCGCGCGAGGAGGTGGTGGGCGAGCGGGCCGGCGACCGAATATGGGGCGTGGGGTGAGATGCCGGGCAGCCACCGCGGGTCACGGTGCGGCTTTTCCGCAGCGAGGATCGCCCGGGCGCGGGGCAGAGCCGCGGGCCCGAGACCGAGGAGCTCCCGGTAGACACGCATCCGGGGTGCTGCTGGAGGGAGCGCCGAAGACGCCCCGGCCGGCAGCTCCGAGTCTGGACCTGAGTGTGGTGCGGTGGCGATTTCCCCGAGCGCCGTCACCCCGGCGGCGAGGCTCTCGGCGAGCCCGGCACGGATCGCCTGCTCCCGGGCCAGGGGATCGTCTGCGGCAACGCGGCGGAGCGCGACCAGCCGCGCGATCCATCCTGGGAGGCCGCCGTCGCCCGCGAGCGGGCGCTCGAGCGCCGAAAACTCCAGATGGGTGTGGGCGTTGACCAGCCCGGGAATGACGACGGCATCGCCGAGGTCGGTGGCCGATCGCGGCGCGGGGCCGCGCCCGATCTCCACCACGGTGCCGTCCACCAGCCTCAGCCAGCCTCCGTCGAGCGCCGTGCCGGCGGTCGGGATCAACCAGCGGGCGCGGACGATCGACCGGCGTGGAAGGACGGTGGCCGTCACGGCGCCGTCTGCAGCACGGGCAGCGACGGTGCCGTCGCCGCGGCCGCGGGCACGGGATCCTCGAACAGTTCGTAGAACACGTTGCGGCGGCGCGGAATCCAGCCCAGTTCCGCGATTGCCGACCGCATCTGCTCGAGCGTCAGGTGGTGGACCGTGCCGGCGGCGCTGACGACGTTTTCCTCGATCATCAGGCTGCCCATGTCGTTGGCGCCGTAGAGTAGGGCCAGTTGGCCGATCTCACGCCCCTGCGTCACCCAGCTCGACTGGATGTTGGGGACATTGTCGAGGACCAGGCGGGCGACTGCCTGGGTCTTGAGGTATTCGAACGGTCCGGCGGCGGGGATCTCTGCCATTTGGGTGTTCTCCGGCTGGAACGACCAGCAGATGAATGCCGTGAACCCACCGGTCTCGTCCTGGAGGTCGCGGATCCGCTGCAGATGCTCGACCCGCTCGGCGATGGTTTCGATGTGACCGAACATCATCGTCGCCGTGCTCCGGCCGCCGAGGAGGTGCCACTGGCGATGGACCTCGAGCCAGTCGTCGGTGAGCACCTTGCCGCGCGTCATCGCCAGCCGCACGCGATCGACGAGGATCTCGCCGCCACCACCGGGCAGCGACCCGAGGCCGGCCCGCGCGAGCCGCTCGAGGACCTCGACGAGGGGCCGTTTGGAGACCTTCGTGAAATGATGGATCTCCGGTGGGGAGAACCCGTGGACGTTGACATCGGGGTAGTGGTGCTTGATGTCGCGGAGCAGGTCTTCGTACCACTCCAGCGGCAGTGTCGGGTGAAGCCCTCCCTGGAGGAGGATCTGGTCGCCACCGAGTGCCACCATCTCGCCGATCTTGGCCAGCAGCACCCCGCGGTCGAGGACGTAGCCCTCGGCATGCTTCGGCGGCCGGTAAAAGGCACAGAAGTCGCAGACGGCGGTGCAGACGTTGGTGTAGTTGATGTTGCGGTCGATGTTGTAGGTCCGCCACGGCTCGGGATGGAGCCGTAGCGAGACGGCGTGCGCGGCGCGGCCGATCGCTGCCAGCCGGTTCGACTCGAGCAACCGCACCGCGTCGCCCGCCCGGAGCCGGCCGCCGGCTGTGACGGCGTCGAGGATGGTGTCGATGGAATCGCGCATCGCGTCCTCCGGCGGTTCAGCGCCACGGTCCTGCAGGTGGGCCGGCAGGTGCTCCGGCAGGTCCGCCGGTGGCGGTGCCCGCGGCGCTGCCACTTGCCGCTGGGGCACCCGTGGATGGGCCACGCACCGCTGGAACCGGCGGAGCGAGGCCGAGGGCTGCCGCCCGGTCGGCGAACAGGCCGAGGGCCTGCCGCTCGCGGGTGCCGAGGTCGTAGTGAAGATTGTCGTGCAGGTACCCGAGGCACTGGGCGACGGTGAGGCCATGGGCCGCGGCCTCGGTGGCGGCGATCCCCGCCAGTGCCCGTCGGCCACGGTCGCGGGCTGCGGCCAGCGCGACTTCGAGCGCGGCCAGGGCGGTGCCATCGATGCCGGGGCGGGCGGCCCAGACGGCGAAGACGAACGGCAATCCCGTCCAGCGGCACCACTCGTCGCCAAGATCCCAGACGAGTTGGAACGATCCGCCGTCGCCGGCCGGCCCGCCATGGCCGCCGAGGGCGCGGTCACCGATCACGAGCACCGCATCGGCGGCGGTGTCGCTCACCCGACCGCCGATCGGCAGGATCTCCGTCCGCGGCCGCACACCGCAACGCTCCGCCAGCAGGATCGAGGCCAGTGCCACGCTCGTCCGCGAGCCCTCGTCGATCGCCATCGTCTGCACCCGCTCGGGCGCGGTGCGGAAGAACACCTTGACGCTCATCACCGGGCCCCGGCAGCCGATGCAGGCATCGGAGACGACCGTGTAGCCGATCCCACGGAAAAGCTCGATGGTGGGGATCAGGGCGACGTCGAACCGGCCGGCGGCGAGACCATCGGCGAGCCGGCTGGGCAGGTCGAAGCGGAGGTCGATGGTGGGGCTCGCCAGGCCGTGGACCAGCGGCCTGGTGTTGAGGTACGACACGGCCCCGACCACGAGGCGTCGGCCCGGAGTGGCACGCCTGCCGTCCGCGGGGGCTACCGGCCCGAAAGCCCCGCTGGGGCCGGTGACGGAGGTGGGGGAGCGGTCGACCATGGCGGGGCGGGCGGGAAGGGAGAGGCGGGCTTCCACTGAGCCTACCGCACGGCGCGGCTGGCGATAACCGCAGACCACTGCTGGGCAGCCCGCCCCTGGG